>CAZSTZ010000260.1:3370-9524 GCA_964609515.1 uncultured bacterium
TGAGCGGTGGGGAACGATTTTTGAGCGGTGGGGAACGATTTCTGAGCGGTGGGGAACGATTTCTGAAATAAATGCGCTACTTACCCAAATGGGATTATTAGCTTTCTCTCAAGGGTGGAAATATTAATAAAGGGGCGATCGCTTCTACGGCCTTCGAGATGCGGTGGGAGCGATCGCCTCCAACAGTAATATAGGGCTTTTCCCAATTTTCTAAAATCTCGATAAAGTGTTGGTGCATGGACTGTCGCAGCTCCTCGCTTTCTCTAGTTCCATCTTGCACGAACTCGAAGTCCGGTTCGGTCAAAATATATAAATCGTAACGGCGACTTCTGGCAATTTGCTCCACCAACGGAGAGTCGCAACCGAGATAGCGTCGATGCCAAACGTAAGTCGCAGCCGGATCCGTGTCGCAGATAACGAGTTTGTTGGCGCGGGTGGCGAGGGCGTCTTCCATTGCTAGCTGCCCTTTGGCAATTGCTGTAAATTCGTAACTATCCCAAACTTCGGCATTGGGAGTATATCGGCGGCCTTCCCAATACCAGCGACCGTATTCCGGCACCCAGACGGTTTGATAGTATTGCGCCTTAGCGATCGCTAAGGTAGTAGTGCCGCTGGACTCTACTCCCAACACGCAGACTCGCTTGGCAAAATAGGCTTTTGCCCCCGGTGTCAGCATTTGCCAGTTTTCTGCTAAATTTGCCCGCAGTTGGGTTCCCGAAATTGGGTAATTTTGTCGCGGCGGATCTATTGCTCGATGAGTGGCTCCCATGCAACGAGCCCGGGGTTCCCCGTAAGCTTCCGAGGTGAAGGCGATATCTGGACGGCGATCGCCCAATATTTCTAAGGCGCGTTTTGCCCAAGGCTCGGGGGCTTCTGGGAGGTCGTCCTTGACTTCGATTACTTCTACGTCTGGATGCATTAATCTAATCCAGTTGGCGCGAATGTTGCCGGGTATGGCTTCCGTTGGTTTGTAACCTACGAGAACTACGAGAGCATCCACTTGTTTTTTCGCTTCTCGAATTAAATAATCGTGCCCCAGGTGGAAGGGATAAAATTTGCCGACCGTGATACCGAGAGTCATAAGCAATTAACAATTAATAATTAACAATTTAAGCGTTGTTGTTGCAGGTAAATATTGCGGAAGTTGTACAACCCGATCGCTGCCATGACGAAAAAGACGGCGTAGAGACCGCTGGTTAAGTAGAGTTCTCGGGAAGCGTACAGGGGAACGTAGATTGTATCTACGAAAATCCAAATATACCAGCTTTCTAAGTAACGCTGCATCAGATACAAGTGAGCGGTCAGGCTTAAAATGGTGGTCAGCGCGTCCCAGAAGGGGACCGCCCCGCCGAGTTTGCTTAACACTGCTTGGAGGATTAATACTAATACAGTTGCTAGGAAGAAAGTGGCGATCGCTTTTTTCTTAGAAATCCGTTCTATGGGTTTTTCCGTTTGGTTTTGGCCGCCTCGCAGCCAAATATATATTGCTTGCAAGCTGGTTACTAAGTAGAATAATTGAATCCTTTGCCGTATAGTTATACTTAAAAAAAAGACGATAGCATAACAAACTACTCCCACAATGCCAACCCACCAACCGATAACCAGATTTTTGCCGAGCAACCAGACGCTCCAGGCCGAGGTTATGGCTGCTATAGATTCTATGGGGGCGATCGCTACTGGGAGGAATTTTTGCTGGGATAGCAAAAAGATTAAAATGCTGCCTCCTATAGCAATTAGGTATTTAACCCGTTTTTGTTTCACGATAGTTGCTTGCTGTTAAATAAAGAGATCTATTGTAATTATGCGCCATTGGCGATCGTTACTCCTTCAACCAGGTTTTCTCCCTAGCATAAAATTGCTTTTCCAGAGAAGTTTTTAGATTTTTTTAAGATTTTAACTTTTCTTAACTTGAGTTAAACAACTCAGAGATTGTTTATTAAAAAAAAACTAAGATGTTGTTTATGAAACAGTTTTTAAATAAGTTTTGTGAAAAATTATAAATTTATTCGTACTAGGGAGCTCCAAGGAGAAAAATTATGTTAAATGAAGAATAGAAAGAAATTTAAAGCAAAAGGAGAAAATTTCAGTTGTTCTAAGCTATCATAAGAAACGAAGACGAAGTTGTAGGGAGATAAAGGACAATAAATATGGATACAGCCACAGAAGCTAAAGCTAAAAAATCTCAGGACAAAAAGAGCCATCCAAGCGGCGACAAGCGTTTCAAACAGCTAGATATTACGATGAAGCGCAGCCAATACAGGCAGGATGCGTTAATAGAGGTATTGCATAAAGCCCAGGAAGTATTTGGCTACCTCGAAGATGATGTCATGACTTACGTTGCCAGGGGTTTAAAATTGCCTTTGAGTAGGGTTTATGGGGTCGCGACATTTTATCATCTATTTTCCCTGAAGCCTGGGGGGGAACATACCTGCGTGATTTGTATGGGAACTGCTTGTTATGTCAAAGGCGGTGGTAAAATAATAGAAGACCTTGAGAAAGAATTAAGCATTAAAGCCGGAGAAACGACGCCAGATGGTAAGGTATCGCTGATGGCGGCGCGGTGTATTGGTGCTTGCGGCATTGCGCCGGCGGTGGTATTCGATGGCAATGTGGCGGGCAAACAAAGTTCGGAAACGGTATTAGCAAAAGTCAAGGGTTGGCAGGAGTAATTGACAATTAATAATTAATAATTAACAATTGGGTTGTAATTGTTCGCTGTTAATTGTCAATTGTAAATTGTAAAAATGAGGAGAACGCAATATGGAATTTAACGAATTATTAGAGATTGGAGAAAAAGAACGAGCTCGCCAAAAACAAACGCGGGTTTATTGCTGCACTTCCACCGGTTGCCAGGCGGCTAACTCCGTGGATGTGAAGAAAAATATGGACAAAGCAGTAAAAGATGGAGGACTGGGCGATCGTGTCGAAGTAGTAGGAGTAGGCTGCATGGGATTTTGCGGCAAGGGCCCTCTGGTTCAAGTCGATCCCGAGGAAACTCTCTACGAAGAAGTCACCCCAGAGCAAGCAGCCAGCATTATCGAAGTTATTGGGGGCAACAGCAACATTTCGACTCCGGCCAAAGGCGACATCAAACACCCATTTTTTGCGCGGCAGATGCGGGTAGTTCGAGAAAATACGGGTAAAATAGACCCGGAACGCATCGAAGAATATATCGCCGTGGGGGGCTATCAGTCTCTTTATAAAGTCATTCACGACATGAGTCCCAACGAGGTAGTGGATGAAATTAGCAAAAGCGGTTTGCGGGGGCGCGGTGGCGGCGGTTTTCCCACCGGTTTAAAATGGGCGACGGTGGCGAAAATGCCCGGGGATCAGAAATATGTTATCTGTAACGGAGACGAAGGCGACCCCGGAGCGTTTATGGATAGGAGCATTTTGGAGAGCGATCCCCATTTGGTATTAGAAGGAATGGCGATCGCTGCCTACGCAGTAGGAGCAAACCACGGCTTTATTTACGTCCGCGCCGAATATCCTCTGGCGATCGCTCGTTTGGAGAAAGCCATCAAACAGGCGAAAAAATACGGAATTTTGGGCAGCCAAATCTTCGACTCGCCCTTCGACTTCAAAATCGACATCCGCATCGGTGCCGGGGCCTTCGTTTGCGGGGAAGAAACCGCCCTCATCCAGTCCATCGAAGGCGGGCGCGGCAACCCGGTCCCCCGTCCGCCCTATCCCGCCCAGTCGGGACTTTGGGGAGATCCGACCTTAATTAATAACGTTGAAAGTTTGGCAAATATCGCCGCTATTATTAACAAGGGTGCCGAGTGGTACGCCGGCATTGGCACCGAAAATAGTAAAGGCACGAAAATATTCGCCCTGACTGGCAAGATTGAAAACAACGGTTTAATCGAAGTACCGATGGGAATTACCCTCCGGGAAATTGTCGAAGAAATGGGCGGCGGCGTTCCCGATGGGGGCACTGTCAAAGCGGTACAAACGGGGGGCCCTTCTGGGGGTTGCATTCCCGCGTCCATGCTGGATACTCCAGTAGATTACGACTCTCTGACTAAAGTGGGTTCGATGATGGGTTCTGGGGGCATGGTGGTAATGGACAAGGAAACGAGTATGGTAGAAGTGGCTCGTTTCTATATGGAATTTTGCCGGGAGGAGAGTTGCGGTAAGTGCATTCCCTGTCGGGCGGGAACGGTACAGTTATACGATATGCTGACCAAGATTCTTAACAAACAGGCAACTCGGGCGGATATAGAAAAGATGGAAGCTCTGTGTAATATGGTGAAGGATACCAGCTTGTGCGGTCTGGGGATGACTGCTCCTAACCCGGTGTTAAGTACCCTGCGCTATTTTAAAGAAGAGTACGAGGCGCTGTTGCCGGAAAATCCCTTTGCTGTTAACGGGAAGACGATAGTAGCGGCGGGCGATCGCTAAGGGAAAGGTAAGAGGCAAGAGTAGGCAACAGGCAACAGGCAAAAGCCAAGAGGCAAGAGGGGAAAGACTTGCTGAGAGATTAAAAACTACCTTGTCTCCCCATGGACCATTCCCCATTCCCCATTTCCCATTCGCAAATTCAAGAGAGGAGAACCAAATATGTCAGTAAAAACCCTAACAATAGACGGCAATTCCATAGCAATAGAAGAAGGGGCAACCGTACTCGAAGCGGCCAAACAAGCAGGAGTCCACATTCCCACCCTCTGCCATCTCGAAGGAATACACGATGTAGGCGCTTGCCGTCTGTGTCTGGTAGAAATCAAAGGCACTAGAAAACTGCTGCCGGCCTGCGTCACGGAAGTGGCAGAAGGGATGGAAGTAGAAACCAACACGGAAAAACTGCAAGACTATCGACGGATGACTATAGAACTGCTGTTTGCAGAAGGCAACCACGTTTGCGCGGTGTGCGTCGCTAACGGTAACTGCGAGTTACAGGATGTTGCAGTTGATGTGGGCATGGAACATACCCGCTTCGGCTACCAATTTCCCGATCGCGGAGTCGATATGTCCCACCCGCAATTCGGACTGGACCACAACCGCTGCATTCTCTGTACTCGCTGCGTGCGGGTGTGCGACGAAATCGAAGGGGCCCACGTTTGGGACGTGGCCAGTCGCGGTTCGGAAAGTTATATTATTTCGGGTTTGAACCAACCTTGGGGAGAGGTAGATGCTTGTACTTCTTGCGGTAAATGCGTCGATGCTTGTCCGACAGGTGCCCTATTCCGAAGGGGGGCAACGGTGGCGGAGATGGAACGCGATCGCGAAAAATTAGAATTTCTAGTCAACGCCCGCGAAAACAAAGAATGGACGAGGTAAACGTTAGTTACTCCTATTGTCCGGAGCGAGGCGGTGGGAAAAACGAGTTAGCTTTCTGGTTCAAACATTAAATCAGCCGTAGGCGAAGCCTTCTCGCAGAGTAGCAATCTCTCAATCCCTAACTGTCCGCAGCGAGGCGGCGGGAAAAACGAGTTAACACTTTTGCCTCTTGCCTCCTGCCTCTTGCCTTCTTCTCTATGAGATTGCCACGGGGGGACGTAACTATAAAACCGAAGACTAAACGCTTACCCAACCCCCCCTCGCTTCGGACAACAGTACGATTAACAATTTCCCGTTCCCAAAAATAAGGAGATACACATCATGTCAGACAAGATTAAATTTGCTACAGTGTGGTTGGCTGGATGTTCCGGCTGTCATATGTCGTTCCTAGATTTAGACGAATGGTTGATAGAGCTCGCCCAACAGGTCGAAGTAGTTTACAGTCCCGTCGGCTGCGACATTAAAGAATATCCAGAAGGAGTCGATGTTTGTTTGGTAGAAGGCGGCGTTGCCAACGAGGACAATCTAGAAATTATTCTGGAAGTGAGAAAGAAAACTAAAACCTTAATTTCCTTTGGAGATTGCGCCGTAACCGCTAACGTTCCTGCCATGCGCAATATGCACGATAGTGCCGAATCGGTTTTAAAACGCGCTTATCTGGAACTGGCAGACGATAGCCGCCAGTTGCCAGACGAACCGGGTATCGTTCCGCCTCTCTTGGAAAAAGTGATGCCAGTTCACGAAGTAGTACCGGTGGATATATTTATGCCCGGATGTCCGCCAAGCGCCGATCGCATTAAAGCAACTCTCGAACCGCTATTAAAGGGCGAAATGCCTAAAATGGAAGGTCGGGAAATGATTAAGTTTGGGTAAT
>CAZSTZ010000261.1:0-9519 GCA_964609515.1 uncultured bacterium
GGTTTTTTGGCAGCGGATTTTGAAACGGATGTAGCGGATGGTTTGTTGGTAGGCGATGGGGGTTGGTTGGCGACAGGGGGTTTCTGGTGGGTGACGGGATTGAAAAAAACAACCAATTAATCTATTTCACCCATCGTTAACCCATCCGCTACATCCGCTTCAACATCCGCTGCTAACCGAGGTGGCGATCGCTCCTCAAACCGCCCCATTTAAACTAAAGTTATAATCAGAAAGTGCCACCCTGTCGTCTTATCGTAAAACCATGACTCAATTACAAACCAAAATACCAACAGATACTTGGGTAACGGCCACTTGGGACGAATATATTCAAGTTATCGAAGACCCGGCATACCAAAAGGCCAAAAGTTACTACTATAACCATCAATTCAGAATCGAAATGTCACCATTAGGAAATCCACACGCCAGCGACCATGCAGTTATCATCGGGGCCATTGTTTTATTTGCAGCTATCAAAGGCATCAAAATCGATTGCAAAGATAACTGTACTTACCGCTTATCGGGATACCAAGAAGCTCAACCGGATGTATCTTGTTATATTGGCGAAAATGCCAACGCCATCCCTTGCGACGTTTCAATTATCGACCTCAACATCTATCCGCCACCGACTCTGGTGGTAGAAGTTGCCAGCAGTTCCCTTGCAGACGATAAAGGCGAGAAACGTCTGTTTTATGAAGACCTCAACGTTGGGGAATATTGGATAGTCGATGTTAAAAAAGCGGAACTTATCGCTTTTGCCATTGCCAATGGTGGCAGTCAGCGAATTACTGAATCTCAAGTTTTGCCTGGTTTGTCAATGTCTTTGTTAGAAGAAGCTTTGCAGCGCATTCGCGAAAGCGATCGGGGTCAAGTTTTCAGTTGGTTGTTAGCGCAGTTCCAGCAATAGATTTTTCCTTTCCAAAGAAACCAGGTTTTGCAGAGTTACCAAGAAACCAGGTTTTGCAGAGTTACCAAGAAACCAGGTTTTTTGAAAAAACCTGGTTTCTGCTGCCCCTACTTCGCTGTTTTCTGTTATAATTGGCAAGGTAGCAAAATCATTGTCAAAATTATGATTCTAACCATTCCCGATGATATATTTCAAGCTGCCGAAATATCGGAAGCAGATTTAAAACGAGAAATAGCGATCGCCCTTTACCAGCAAAAAAAACTGAGCATGGGTAAAGCACGCCGTCTTGCTGGCATGGATTTAATTCAATTTCAAAAAGAAATAGCTAGCAGAGGAATTTGCGTTAATTACGATGTTGAGGAGTTTCAAGCAGATTTACAAACTTTAGAGAGATTAGGAGATTTATGACGGTTATTAGCAATACTTCTCCTATTACTAATCTAGCAGCTATCGGGCAATTAAATCTCTTAGAGAAAATTTACGGCAGGATTATTATTCCTCAAGCAGTTTACCAGGAAATCGCTGGATTAGGTTATGCCGTACCAGGTACTATAGAGGTACAAACCTTGTCTTGGATTCAAACTGAAACAGTCACCAATCGCGCTTTTGTAACCCAACTCCAAACAGAATTAGATTGGGGTGAATCAGAGGCAATTGCCCTTACTGTTGAGCTAACAGCAACGAGACTTTTGCTGGACGACCTTCAAGCTAGAATAGTAGCATCCCGCTTAGGGTTAAATATTACGGGAGTATTAGGAGTCATTTTAATAGCTAAAAGCAGAGGATTGATTTCTAGCGTTCGACCAGTAATAGACGATTTAATAAATGTTGCTGGTTTTCGAGTTAGCAATAATTTGTACGCTACTATTTTGCAATCTGCCGGCGAGTAATTGTCTTGAAAAGATGGGGTATATGTAATCCTCTCCTAATTTGTCCCAAAATGGGCCATCGTACCCTATCGACGCCCACCTTTTCCATTATCCTTAGCTTAACACGAATTTGTCAAATTGTGGGGGTTTTTGGAATTTTTTTTTTGGGGGTTTTTTTGGGTTTTTTTTGGGGAAATTACCGGGCCTTTTTTCTGTGTAGGGTGCGCATTGCGCACCTTACAATTAACAGGGTAGGGTGCGCATTGCGCACCTTACAATTAACAGGGTAGGGTGCGCATTGCGCACCTTACAATTAACAGGGTTAAAAAGTAGGAAAAAATCGCAAATTAGCTGTTTTTTATCCATTTTTTCCTTTTTTCTATTGCCTACTCTTGCCTTTTGCCTCTTGCCTTTTGCCTCAAGCGACTAATTACTTGACACGACTCAAATAGGACTGCTATATGGGATGCTCCCAATAATTTCCCATCAACGCTCTACATCAATTAAAACTTCTTTCTGAGTACCATCATTTTTATCCTCAATAAAACCATGATACCAAGGTGTCATAATTCCCTTTTCTCTTCCGATTCTGATAATTTCCCACAAAGGCGGTTTTTCGCTAACTAGAACTTCTAAAATAGTTTCCCAGTAAGGATTTGTGCCAGCGTCAGTTCTTTCTATTAATCTGTTTTTTCCTCCGTTCCAAAATTTCTCGACTATTAATCTTTTTGCTGCCATATTTTCGTCGATTAAACTAATTTTAGTAGCAGAAATGCGTTTACTTTCTAGGTTAAGATAATCGAGGGCATGATTGTATTTTGGAATCGAGTCTAATTCTGCTGGTTCGTCGGGTTCTAGATCGAAATATTCATCTGCTGTTAGTTCTAAGGATTCCCAACAACTATTATCGACGAGTTTGTATTCGATAGAAATTGAAATCCTAGATTTTGAGTTCATTTGTTTTTACCTCTTTTTCCTAAATCGCGACCTTCAAAAGCTTTGAAAATTTGCTTGTAAGTCTTTGAATCTATTTCTTCATTCCCAAGCATTTCTTCTAATTGATTGGGAGTTAAGGTTAGCAAAAAGTTGATATCGACACCTTTAAAGTTGGGATTTCTTCTTAAATCTCTTAGCTGTCCAGAACCAGCCAATTGAGTTACTATAGGAACGTCTGGTTCAATATTCACTGCTGTACTTTCTCTTGTTAAAAAAAAAGGCCATCGTACCCTATCGACGCCCACCTTTTCCATTATCCTTAGCTTAACACGAATTTGTCAAATTGTGGGGGTTTTTGGAATTTTTTTTGGGTTTTTTTTGGGGGAATTATCGGGCCTTTTTTTGGAGGTTTTGGGGGGCGATCGCAAACCAGAGAACAGGCAAGATGCCTGTTCTACGGGGCTACGAACCTAACATCTGTAATTTATACAGACTGGCATAGAGACCGTCTTGACGCAATAACTCTTCGTGATTGCCAGATTCTACAATTTCTCCTCGCTTCAATACCAAGATGCGATCGACATTCTTAATAGTAGAAAGTCGGTGAGCGATAATAATCGCAGTTCGTCCCGCCAAAAGTCGGTCTAACGCTTCTTGAATTAAAGCCTCGGTACCCACATCCAAACTGGCAGTCGCCTCGTCGAGTACCAAAATCTTCGGGTTGCGAATGGCGACTCGGGCAAATGCTAATAACTGCTTTTGACCGCCAGAAAGATTAGCGCCCCTTTCTCGCAATTGAGTATCGTAACCTTCCGGCAATTGTTCGATAAACCTGGCAACATTCGTTCTTTCGGCAGCGCTTCTAATTTCGTTAAGAGAATAACTTTCCCCCAAAGAAATATTCGCTTTCACATCTCCAGAAAAGAGAAAACTGTCTTGGAGAATGACGCCGATATGTCGCCTTAATTCTGCTTGTGGCAAGTCCCGAACGTCGATGCCGTCAACGATAATTTTACCTTTATTTATTTCATAAAGGCGACACAAAAGACGAATTATAGAACTTTTGCCCGCGCCAGTGGGACCGACTAAAGCTACTTTTTCTCCCGGTTTGATGCTGAAATTGAGGTTTTTAATAACGTATTCGTCTGGTTTGTAAGCAAAGGAAACGTTATCGAAAATAATCTCGCCCAGATGGGATTCGGGAACCTTTAAAAAGGAATCGGTGGAGCGTCTATTTTCTCCTTCCGGGTCGCGAATTTCTATAGGCTGATTGAGGACGTCGCTAACTCTTTCGATAGCAGTTAAACCTGCTTGAACTGCAGTGAATTTATCGGCAAATTGTCGCAGGGGTTCAAAAAACAATTGCGCGTATAAAATGAAAGAAGAAAGAGTGCCAAAAGTAAGTTTATCTTCGAGGAGAAAATTACCGCCAAGGAAGAGAACGGCGGCGATCGCGATTAAAGAAATCCACTCTAAAGTCGCCGATACTGCCGAGTCGTAAAAAATCGTTTTATCGATAGCTTTAACGTATTTACTATTAGTAGCCCGAAACTTTTTCGAGTTCAATTGTTCTCGCAAAAATAGCTGTACTACGTTAATCCCTACCAAGTTTTCTTGCAATTGGGCGTTAAGGATAGAAAGCTCTTCTCTGGCTTTATAATTAGCCTCGCGATATCGTTGTTGAAAGAAAACAATAACTGCGGCAATTGGAATCATTGTTAATAGCAACATCAAGCCTAATTGCCATTGCAAAAATAACATAGTACCGGCAATTGCTACTAGGGAAAATAAATCGCTAACAATGCCCACTGCCCCAGTAGAAAATACTTCTCCCAAAGCTTCCACATCGCTGGTAAGGCGAGTAATTAATTTACCGACGGGAGTCCGGTCGAAAAATTTTACTGCTAGGGCGAGTATGTGGTCGAAGATATCATTTCTGATGTCGGCAGTCATGTTTTGCCCCATCTTTTGTACCAGATAGCCTTGGACTGCTTGGACTCCAAAACCCAGGGTAATGGTCAGCAATAATAAAAAGGCCAGAAGTCTTAAACCGGCAGGTATTGACATACCTTCGAGAAACTGGTAAACTTTTTCTTCTTTAATCAAGGAAATAGCCTGTCCGATGAGGAAGGGCTGAACTGACCTAGATACTGCCACTGGGACTAATAGCAGGACGCTGATGGCTACGAGTCCTTTGTAGTTACTGGCATAAGATGCCAAACGTCGGATTAATCCCCAGTCGGTTTCTCGGGTTCTGGTATTTCGGTCGGTTTTGGTTTGAAACGGTTGGCTTGTCATTTAAACTAATGGCAATGGTAACAAAGCTTTGTTTAATGTAGCATATTAATGGAGAATTGTTAATTGTTAATGATATCTAAGAAACCCGGTTTCGCCGAAGTTACCGGGTTTCTGTGACCGGGGAGCATCTCATATTTGTAAAAATATCGAATATTCGGTTTTTTATCTACTTTTCCCTTCTTGCCTTTTCCCCAACTGTTGCCAGATGAGCTCTTGCATGCATGCCTAAAAGCGTTTAATTTTTGGGTTTTCTTCTTGCATTGAGATGCTCCCCTGTGACCGCTACTTTATCTTAGTTAATTGTTAATTAAAACAATTATGCCTGAAATAGAAACGGAAAGGCTATGGCTGCGGCGATTTTCTTGAGCCGATGTCGAGGAAATTCATGCTATTTATTGCAAGTACGAGGTGATGAAATATGCGGGAGGAATTAGAACTAGAGGACAGGTGGAAAATTACATCGAGAAGATGTTAAAAAGTTGGCAAAAAAATCAATTGGGAGTTTGGGCTATTACCTGGAAAAATGAAGAGACAATTCTGGGCGAAGGCGGTTTGTGTTTCTTAGAAAAAACTCCAGAAATAGAAGTAGGCTATGTCTTAGATAAACCTTACTGGAATTTAGGGTTAGCCACCGAAGTAGCAAAAGCTAGTTTGAGGTATGGATTTGAGGTCGTAAACTTAGAAAGAATCGTTGCCGTTGCCAATCCCAAAAACTTCGCTTCCCGCAGGGTGATGGAGAAAGTAGGGATGAAATACGAGAAAGATGCTTTCTATTACCAAAGCGATGTGGTATATTATTCTATCTCAAAATCTGACTACAGTTCGGACGGCTCTTTGTTTGTTTTGCGGACGTAGGCGAAAAACGAAAAAAATAACGTAACTCCAAACACTTATCCAGATAGATTATGAGCAAAATTACTCTAGTTATTGGCAACAAAAATTATTCTTCTTGGTCTTTGCGGGCCTGGTTAAGCCTCAAACAGGGGGGCGTTGATTTTTCAGAAATCAAAATCCTTTTAGACACTCCCACGACTTATAAAGACATTCGCCGCTATTCTCCTACGGGGCGGTTGCCGGTTTTGTTGGATGGGGATTTGACTGTATGGGATTCTTTGGCTATTTGCGAATATGCCGCAGAAAAATTTGCTAAATGGTTATGGCCAGAAAATCAGGAGGCCAGGGCGATCGCTCGTTCTTTGAGCGCGGAGATGCATTCTGGGTTCCCCCAGTTGCGGCAAAATATGCCGATGGACTGCCACAGTCGCTATCCTGGAGAGGGAAGGAAACCGGAGGTAGAGGCGGAAATCGAACGCATTAAAACCATTTGGCGTCAATGTCGGAAAAAATACGGTGGCGAAGGGGATTTTTTGTTCGGAAATTTCACGATAGTTGATGCCATGTTTGCCCCAGTGGTCTCCCGTTTTGTCACTTATGGCGTTAAATTAGAGTCAGCAGAAAAAACTTATGCTAGTTCAATTTTGGCTTTACCTGCCATGGAAGAATGGCTGGCTGATGCGGCTGAAGAGGCGGATAGCGCGATGCATTTGATATTTTAATTGATTGGGGAATTGGGAATTGGGAATTGGGAATTTTTAAGCTCTTACCTCTTGCCTGTTCCCTGCCAACTCCATTCCCTATTCTTGTCCTCTAATCTACAACTTAAATAAGGAGAATTAAACGGGTACACTGCAATGCAAGTAAAAACCCAAAAACGCGCCCCGCGTTGCGAGGCAACGTTGCCAATCTCGCTTTTAGGCAAGAGGCAAGAGCTCGTGTGGCAAGAGTTGGGGAAAAGGCAAGAAGGGAAAAGGGATGCATTAGATAAAAAACCGAATATTCGATATTTTTACAAATATGAGATGCTCCCGAATTAAACGGGAGCACGTCAGTTTTGTAATTAACCAAGAATGAGGGATGCACGTCGGGAGCATCGAATATGCAGCAAAAAGACTTTATGCGCCAATTCCCCATTCCCCATTCCCCATTCCCAAAAAGCGTTAAGTCTTTGGGAAAACTTCAAAACTGACTTGCTCCCAATTAAACTATGCAATTTGAAGAGTATTTTAACTGCCTTAGCCCCAACGATATCCGTTTAAAAAATACCCGTATTGGCATTGAAACTATTTTATATGAGTACCTCTATAACCGTCAATCTCCAGAGGGAATTTATCAACTTTATCCTCAGATTACTTTAGAACAAATTTATGCAACTATTCTTTATTATTTGCGGGAACCGGAGTTTGTTACTCAATATATGGCTGACTGGTTAAAGTATTGCCAAGAGTCGGAAAGAGAACAAGACGAAAATCCGCCAGAATATGTTATTAGATTGCGTCAGTTAAAGGCAAAAAAGTACAGATTTTGCTAATGGCTAATGGTTAAGATTAACAACTAACAATTCCCTATTCCCTATTCCCTATTCCCCATTCCCTATTCCCAAAAATATGCACATTTTATTAGTAGATGACGAACGAGAATTAACTGCCCCTTTGAGTTTGCTATTGACTCGGGAGGGTTATAACGTTGACGTGGCCGATGACGGGATGACTGGCAGCGAAATGGCGGCTCAGGGCGATTACGATTTGTTGATTTTAGATTGGATGTTGCCGGGTAAAGCGGGTTTGGAAATTTGTCGGGAGTTGCGATCGCGCCCAGAAAATACCCCCGTTTTATTTCTAACAGCTAAGGATACTATCGACGACCGGGTTTTGGGTTTAGATTCTGGGGCGGACGATTATTTGGTAAAGCCTTTTGAATTGCGGGAATTATTAGCAAGAGTTCGGGCTTTATTGCGCCGCCCTCCTACTTTAGAATTAGAGGTGGCTAATAATGTTCTCCAGGTAGGAGATTTAGAATTGGATGCGGAAAATCAGGTGGCATATCGCGGGGGAGAAACGATTAATTTATCGGAGAAAGAATGTCAGTTATTAGAATACTTGATGCGCCACCCCGGGCAGTTATTAACTCACCAACAAATCTATCAATATTTATGGGGAGAAGGAGAGCAACCAAGCAGCAATGTCTTGGCCGCCCAAGTCCGTTTGTTGCGCAGAAAAATTGAAAAGGCGGGGGACTCGCCGTTAATTCATACTGTTTACCGCAAAGGCTATCGATTAATTGATAATTGTTAAGAAGCTGTTTTGGCAAAAAATATGATGTATAGCATTTGAGTCGTATTTCTGCGTTTGAAGATGTAATGCAGCGGGTTACTCATGGAGATTTTTATGGGGAGGCGATCGCTCTATTTAACTAACTGCTCTCCCTTTGGGTCAATCTTGACAAATTCCTAAAAAAGCTGCTATTATTTGAAAGTCAAACTTTATTAACAAAAGCGATATGCTACCTATTAAAAAACAAATCGTCACCGACGAGGCAATGGGTCCCGTGGCAGTGTTAATTGATTATGAAGACTGGCAGATAATCGAGAAATTATTAGAAAATTGTCAATGGCCGCAGGATGCTGCGAAGGTTGAGGAAAATTTAGGGGAAACGGTGGTGGATGCTTCTCCAGAAGAAACGGCGGATAATAATAAGAAGAATAAGAGCGATGTTGCATTAGCAAGGCAGCGCGTCATACTCCCACCAGTAACGACGGAGGTTAAGTTTATTTTATCGATGCTGCCAGAAATTCCGGCCATCCACCGGGAGGAGGCGGAAAACAAGGCGAAGGAAGCTTATGTAATGACGCTGCTGCGGCATCACGATATCAGCGCGGGGAGGGCGGCGGAGTTGTTGGGTATTAATCGCTGGCAATTATCGGATTTAATGGATGCTTACGATATCTGTCCTTTTGCCGAGTTAACTGCTGAGGAGTTAAAGCGCGAGGTTGCCGAAACTCTGATGATGTTGGAGGCGAACGAAAAATGATAGTTATTTCAGATACCACGCCTCTCAGCGAATTGGCAAAAGCGGGGTTGCTTAACTTGTTGCCGGATATATATGGCTCGATTATCATTCCTGAAGAAGTGTTGGAGGAAGTGACCTCTGGCGTTCATCCCGCCGTTATGTTAGTTCAGTCAGCGAACTGGATAGAGGTGCGATCTGTTAGGGAACCTCAGAAAGTTTTCGCACTGACAAGAGCTTTCGGACTTGGTTTGGGTGAATGTGCGGCGATGGTTCTTGCGGAGGAGTTGGGGGCGGGACGAATTTTAATAGACGATTTAGATGCGCGAAAAGTAGCAAAGTCTCGCAAATTGCCCGTGACTGGTACGGTGGGCACTCTGTTAGTTGCCAAACAACGAGGGTTGATTCCTAATGTTAAAGAAGCGTTGGACGCTCTTATCGCTGGTGGCAAACGCATCGGTCCAAAGCTATACCAGCAAGCTCTAACTTTGGCTGGAGAAGTTCATAAAAACCTCTGAAATTTTCCCGTTTGTAGTAATCGCTTCAGCGATTGGCGGCAGACTGCAAGTAGCATTTTAGCACTTAAAACGCGGTTTGGGAATTACTAGGCTAAAAAAGCGATCGCCTTTTGAGGGATAGGAGAGCGATCGCTCTATCAATCTTAAGGAT
>CAZSTZ010000262.1:0-9434 GCA_964609515.1 uncultured bacterium
AGAGGTCAGAGGTCAGAGGTCAGAGGTTTTTGAGGTCAGAGGTCAGAGGTCAGAGAGGTTCGAGATTTGAGATTCTCGCGGTGAAAAAAATATCAAATCAGGTAAGCAATTAACAAAAAGCGATAACTGTTTGGTTCGCTTCAAAATTGAGGTACACCCATAGCAATTCGCGCATTGGTTGTGAAAAGTATTTTAAGATAAAAGAACTCTAAAAGCCAATTCCCAACTCCCCATTCCCTATTCCCAAAAAGCGACCCTCTGAGTGGGCGCGAATCAAATAGGATTGTTATAGTCCTTTTATCCTGAAAAATTAGCCATATCTCTGTATCAAGAAGTAGAAACTCTGATACGGACACTTCCTATGCGCCTAATTACTTCTATCTTGGTTTCCAGCATATTACTAATTAGTCTAGCTGGTAAATTTCAAAACCTCGGCATTCGCCAAACTAGAGAGGATGCCACCGCATTTGATAACAGCGAAATATTGATGGCCGAACGGGGCAGCGGACGGGACGAACAAAAGCAAGCGCCTATGTTAGAACAGGATGTTGATGCATAATCTTCTCCGGTGGCTCCCGTCAAGAAAAATCCGCTTCATTACCTCCTTTTTAGCAAGCTCTTAATCATCCTCATCCAAAGCTATAACCCAGAGAATTTTTCTGGCTTATAGCTTTTTAACTTGGGGGTACTAGCCATAAGGATTTTTCAAAAAATTCTCTTTTTTCCTGATGAAATGCGCCAGGTTATGAATGATTTTAAAAATTCTATCTGGTGGAAAAATGTCTAAATATTGGATCGCTTTAATTTTGCCTCTATCTCTTTTAACGGGCTTCAGTGTTTTTTCTACTGAAAATTTTACCGCTCGCCAATACCAATTAGATGCCGAAACAGAAATCGTTGCAACAACAGATGGAAACGACGAGCCTATTGTACCCGGACAAGGCCGACAAGAAACTTCTGCTGAAAAAAGTTAAGGTTGGGCTGCAATTTTGGAGAAACTATTTTTGGCAATAGGGAATTGTGTTAGAGCTGTTTTGCCGAATAGATAATTCAGTTTTGCTTTAGCAAAAAACACCCATATAGCAAGCTTAAACGAACACCAAAGCGAGCGTAGCGTTTATACTAACGTTGCGCTCGCTCTTTTGTTTAGATAAAATTGAGGTTGGCTATAGTGGATTTTAATATGTTTTAATCTCTCAGCGCTCTTCGTACCAGCACGAAGGGTGCTTTTAATTTTTAAACTTTTTTGTCCGCCGACATCTATGGGAATGCCAAAAGAATTGGGAAATGGCCAGACCATCGATGCCTGTTTTGGAGAGGGGAGGTTTTTGCAGGGGCGTTCGTAATTAACGAACTTTACGCCTTGGGTTTGAAATGTTAAAGTTGAACCACTATCTAAAATCTAAAACGGGGATTGCGACCTAATGGTTCGGTTCTACTCAGAAGTGCCATTGACAGAAGTAGATACCCTAAGATTATTAGCTCTGAGGAATTTGGTTGAGGAGGTTTCTAGGTGTCAGAGATTCGAGGTAATCAATAATTAACAAAATCGGAGGTGGTTTTATGTTTACTAATAAATGGTTTTTACCAACTATAAGCGACCTTTTAGCAGAGGAGCGAGCTAATAACAATTTAGAAGAAAATTCTCGGCAAGAAAAAAGCAAAATCAGGAAGGAAGATTTACGTTCAAAAGCTGAGAGAGAATGGTATGGAGCCATCGCTGCTGTAAATAAACTTTTACTAAATCAAGTCAGAGAAGTTTCCGTTCCAGAAGTTTCTAATTACCAAGGCTTAGTATTATCTGGTCCTACACCTATTTTAAGCAATCCTGCTTTAGCTTCTTCCTACACGAATTCAGTTTTTACTGGCAAAACTTATAATGCTTTAGACTGGTTATCTGTTTGGGCAAGGACGACTTTACCGATGCTGCCAGCATCGGAGCGAACATCTTCAGCGCCACCCACGCCGCAAACTTTGCCTTTGTGGGGGGGCGATCCTTTAGCAAAAGAGCCGTTTTCTTTGGTTTTAACTGCCAGCTTTAGTTTAGTAATGGTATTGGGAAAAAATACTGCTGGAGACCCTGCTTTTCTCTTTTCTTTCGACCCAGAAATAGTAGGGAAAGCGTGGACCTTACTCCGCCAAAGAATCTTGCTGATAGGGGCTTATTGTCATACTCAATTGACTGAAGAATTTCCTCAGATAGAATTCGGTGGCTCTTGTTCTAATCGATTAACTATTTTAGATAGTTTAGTAGAAGAATTTGCTCCCATCGCTCCTAATTATAAAATAGTAATGCAGTTCGGTCGTTGGCTGTTAGAAAATATGCCACCAGAAGGGGAAAAAATCGAAAAATTAGAGAAAAATTTAGCAGAAAAAGTTAAATCTAATAAAAATAATAACTCTGCTGCGGATGTAGAATTATTACAGGCGATCGCTCACGAAGTTAAAACTCCTCTAGCTACTATTAGAACTTTAACTAGACTGCTTTTAAAACGTCCGAACATCGACCCCGAAACTCTGAAAAAACGCTTGCAAACTATTGACTCTGAATGTACGAACCAAATAGACCGCTTTGGTTTATTTTTCCGGGCGGTGGAGTTAGAAACTCAGCAGCAAAAGCAATGTCAACAACAGACAAAACACCTGCATTTAACTTCTATTTCTCTGGGAGAATTTTTCGAGAATAGCCTGCCGAAATGGCAAAAAAAAGCTACTCAAAGAAATCATACGTTAGAAGTAATTTTACCCCCCTATCTGCCCACAGTTGTCAGCGATGCAACGATGTTAGACCAGGTATTGGGAAGTTTGATTGAGAATTTCTCTCGCAATCTTCCCGCTGGCAGTCATATTCAGGTAGAAGTAAATGATGCTGGCGATCGCCTGAAATTACAATTAAAATCTCAACCAAAATCGGGAGTAAAAGATAGATGTCTGTTTGCCCCTAACGGTAAAACGTCTTTTAAATCTATCGGACCTCTTTTAATGTTTCAACCGGAGACTGGCAGCCTCAGTTTAAATCTTAATGTAACTAAGAATTTATTTGAGGCTATGGGAGGTAAATTAGTGGTGCGCCAGGGACCGGAAAAAGGAGAAGTGATGACGATTTTTTTGCCGTTGAAATAACATTTGGGAACGGGGAATGGGAAATGGGGAATGGGGAAGGTTTCAATCGCTAAAGCGATTACTACGAACTAGCTTTTTTCATTCTTTCTTGTAATGCTTCTCGTGCTTGTTCGCGGTCGTCAAAATGAATTTTTTCCGTACCTAAAATTTGATAATCCTCGTGGCCTTTTCCCGCAATTAAGACCCCATCTCCCGAGTCTGCTATAGCAATGGCGGTGTGAATTGCCAGAGAGCGATCGGTTATAACATAAGGTTTGGTCCCTTCCGGTATCCCTGTCAAAATATCGCCTAAGATTTTCTCTGGTTCTTCGGTGCGGGGATTATCGGAAGTTATCACCGTCATATCGGCTAACTCGACAGCAATTTTACCCATTTTCGGGCGTTTGGTACGATCGCGATCGCCCCCGCAACCAAACACGCAGATTACCTTACCGGGAATAAAGGGCCTGGCCGCCTTCAGCAAATTCTCCAAGCTGTCGGGGGTATGGGCATAATCGACAATAACGCTAATATCCTGTTCTGGAGCTACCTGCACCCGTTCCATCCGCCCCGGAACCCCTGGAAATTCTGGTAATTTTTGGACAATAGCGCTTAAGTCCAAACCCATATGCAAGCAGGCTCCCACAGCGGCCAACATATTCGATAAATTGTACTGTCCCACCAAAGGCAAATAGAAAGAAGTATCGCCCTTGGGAGTATGCAGCATTCCCTTAACGCCGTTAGGTTGGTACTCCAAGTCGGAAGTCCACAAGTCAACTTCCTCCCCCCTTTCCAAGGGGGGCCGGGGGGGATCGCTCTCCCCCCTTTCCAAGGGGGGCCGGGGGGGATTTTCCTGAGTACTGTAAGTCCAAACTTTCTGGCCCCTCAAACGTTCGATTAATTTTTGACCGTAAGCATCGTCGGCATTAATAATTCCCCGCCCCTTGAGATAATCTGGACTAAATAAGAGGGCCTTCGCTTCAAAATAATCGTCCATGTCCTTGTGATAGTCCAGATGGTCTTGGGTCAAATTGGTAAAGACGGCGGTTTCAAAATGACAACCCAAGACCCGCTTTTGGGCCAGAGCGTGGGAACTAACTTCCATGACGCCGTATTCGCTGCCCGCCGCCACTGCTGCCGCCAGTTGTTTTTGCAGTTCCACCGCAAAGGGAGTGGTAAAAGCTGCAGTTTCCTCAAAACCAGGCCACCGGGCGTAGAGAGTGCCTAATAAAGCGGTAGGCAGTTGGGCCTTATTGAGGAGAAATTCGATTAAGTGGGTGGTGGTAGTTTTGCCGTTGGTGCCGGTGACTCCTGCCATTTTTAGTTTTTGACCCGGACAGTCGTAGAAAGCGGCGGCAAGATGGGCGCAAGTTTCGTTCATGTCCGCTACTGGCAAGACGCATTGGCCATCGGTCGGTTTTTTCTGGGCCGCTTGGGGGGAAACTAGGGCGGCTATGGCCCCAGAGGCGATCGCGCTTTGCCAAAAGTCTCCGCCATCGACTCGGGTTCCTGGCATTCCTAAAAATAAATCCCCTGCCTTGCAAGCATGAGAGTTTGTCGCCAAACCTGTTACTTCTTCGTCTAAAGCAGCATGGTTTCCAGAGACAGAAATACTCGGAACTTTTGCCAATAATTCTCTTAATTTCATCTTAAAAACTCCTTTATTTTGTTCGTAGTAAGCACTTTAGTCTTTTTTTAGCACTAAAGTGCTTACTACAAACCTAAGCGTTTATGGTTAGCATACATCTACAAATGCTGCTGTAACATCTGCTGCAGTTTTTTAACGCTGACCCTGGGAGACGGTCGCGGGATGGGTTTTTCTTCTTGACTTATATCGCCATTTGTGGTATTAGTTTCAGCAGCGAAGAGGACGGGGACTTCGTACTCGTAAGCGAGAAGCCAGTCTTCGCGGGTGGTAATATTTCTGAGTTCCAGGTCGAATTTACAGGGACTTTCGGGGTCGTTTTGAATTTGTTCGAGTTTTTCTTGCAGTCCCTCGCATAGGTGGCAGCCCGGTTTGGTGTATAAAATTAATTTCATCAAATTGAATATAGAGTCAACTTTCTTATTTTACCAATAATCTAAAGTTCGTAGTAATCGCTTCAGCGATGAAGATTTTGTAGTAATCCCAAAGGGAATTTTATAGCAATTAACCAATAATAAAAATGATTAAAATTCTTCACCTCTCAGACATTCATATCGGCAGCGGTTTTTCCCACGGGCGACTCAATCCCGAAACCGGTTTAAATACTCGCTTAGAAGATTTTACCAAAACTTTAGGAATTTGCATCGATCGCGCTCTTTCCGAACCAGTAGATTTAGTTTTATTTGGCGGCGATGCTTTCCCAGATGCCACCCCGCCGCCTTACGTTAAAGAAGCTTTTGCCGGTCAAATTCGACGTTTGGTGGATGCGGGCATTCCTACAGTTTTATTAGTAGGAAATCACGACCAACATTCCCAGGGAAAAGGGGGGGCGAGTTTGGGAATTTATCGTACTTTGGGGGTGCGGGGTATTGTGGTGGGCGATCGCCTGGAAACTCACCCGATTAACACTAAAAACGGTCCCATACAAATTATTACTTTGCCTTGGTTAAATCGTTCTGGTTTGATGGTTAAAAAAGAAACTGACGGTAAATCGATGGAAGAGGTTAACGATTTAATAGCTGAAAAATTAACCGTTGCCCTCGAAGGAGAAATTCGGAAGTTAGATTCCCAAATTCCTACCGTACTTTTGGCACATTTAATGGCAGATAAAGCCAGTTTGGGAGCCGAACGTTATTTAGCTGTCGGTAAAGGTTTTACTCTGCCAGTTTCTTTATTAAATCGTTCCGATTTTGATTATGTGGCATTGGGTCACGTTCACAAACATCAAAACTTAAATAAGTCTAATAATCCGCCAATTGTTTATCCCGGCAGTATCGAAAGGGTTGATTTTAGCGAGGAGAAAGAAGATAAAGGTTTTGTATTAGTAGAATTAGAACGAGGTCGCGCTAACTGGGAGTTTTGCAAGCTGCCAGCGCGGCCTTTTAAAACGATTAAAGTTGATGTTTCCGAGGTAGAAAATCCGCAAGAAAAGTTGATTAAAGCGATTAAAAAACAAGATATAGAAGATGCAGCGGTCAGGTTAATTTATCAGTTGCGTTCCGAACAGTTGGAGGCCATAGAAAATGGAGAATTGCATCTAGCTCTGAGCGAGGCTCATAGTTATACGATTCAACCGGAATTAGTCAGTCAATTGGCAAGGCCGCGCTTGCCAGAGTTGGAACATGGCAACAGTTTAGATCCGTTGGAAGCTTTGAAAACTTATTTGGAAAATCGCGAAGATTTGCGGGATATTCAGGAGGAAATGATAGAGGCAGCTCGGAGTTTATTAGACTCGGAGGAAGAGTTAGAATTAGAGGAATTAGAAGTGGAGGAAAAGGAGAATTGGAAAGCAAAAAAATCGGAGGAAACGACAGCAGAAGCTGAGGCTCAATTATTATTATGGTAGGAGTTGGGGCGGGGATATTCATCGGGTATGCTGCAATGCCAGAAAAAACTCAGTATTGACTGCTTTTTGGTTTTTTCAAAAATTGGATGCAGGCCATTAGTTTGCCCAAAAGACAGTAGGCCATCGCTACCAACTAGAGGACCGGTCAAGAAACCCGGTAATTTCGGCAAAACCGGGTTTCTGGGATACCGAAAAACCCAGCTTTCACCAGAATACGATTTGCGGCTCTCTAGGCTTGTCCGCAGGTCATTAGCTTCTTAATAAAATTTAATATTATTTTGCTTGCAGAATTAGGATTCTTGAGTATAATGGGCGAGTGTTTCCAACGTTGGAAGCTGAAACCCTTAATAAGACAAGGGCTTTGGGCATAAATGCTTGTTGATAAGTAACTCAAAATTCAGGAAAATAGACCATGTTTGACTTTTCAGGAGAAAACACTCCACTAAGTCCAGATTTAGAAATTGAAAATCCATTAAATTATGTCCCCCAAGGGGGCGGGTTTTCAATAGAGACTCGCAGCAGCAGTAACCTAAGACAGCTCCGGGAAAGGATAGATGGTACAGACGATGCAGATTTGCTCGTTGGTACCGACGATGCAGATACGATTAACGGCGGCGCGGGCAACGACACTCTTAACGGTCGCGCCGGTGCCGATGTTTTGCAAGGTGGAGAAGGAAACGATACTTATCGGCTTAATGCTACCAATTCTGGCGGGGTGCTTATCAACGATTCAGCAGGGGATAACGACCGTTTAAATTTGGGAGGGGGTAATCTGTTCCGAGGCGGTTTGACTGAAGGAAAAATTGGTTATATACGACAAGGAACTAACTTGATTATCGACCTGAATCGAAATGCCCAGATCGATGCCGCGAACGATGTTACCATAGAGAATTTCTTTGCGGAAGACGGCACGGCAGGCAGCGGTTTTATCGAACAAGTAGATAATTTGACGGGTGAGGTGATTCTAGCGACTAGCGGGGTGGCGATAGTAGGAAGTCGAGGGGCGGATACATTAAACGGCGCGAATAATAACGATTTGCTGGACGGTGGAAACGGTAACGACGACCTCTCGGGAGGTAACGGTAACGGGGCGGATACCCTCATTGGCGGTCCTGGAAATGACAATCTGGTGGGTCGCGACGGTAACGATAGTTTAGATGGAGGTACTGGTAACGATAAATTAGATGGAAATGGAGGTCGAGACACTTTAATCGGCGGCGGGGGTGCCGATACTTTGCAAGGTGGCACGGGCAACGATGTTTATCGGCTTAACGCTAACAATGCAGGGGGCAGTAAAATCAACGATACCGGCGGTAATGATGTTTTAGAACTGGCAGGGGCGAACCTGCGCAGCTCCTACGGTTTTGTTCGAGGACAAGTGGGTTACGAACGAAATGAGAATAGCTTGGTTATAGACCTGAATCGAAATGGCAGGTACGATGTCAATAACGATTTAACCATTGAGAATTTCTATGTTGAAGGAACTCGTAGAATAGCCGAGGGTTTTATCGAACAAGTAGATAATCTTTCCGGTCGAGACATTCAACTGGCAAGTCCGGTGTTTTATGAATTCTCCTTTGAGAACTCGGATGGGGATGCGGGAGTAGGTTCGATCTCCGGTGTTCTTAGCTTACCTGCGTCAGTCCTGGAGAACGAAAACCCCAATCGTACATTTAAAGCTCTTAGCGTTAAAGTCACTGAGGGCAGGGGTTTTAATAACGATGAGTTTATCGAAAGCCTGGAAGATGTTGATTTTACAGAATTCACCGATATTGCTAATACCATTCGGGGAGAAACTACCACGGGTAGCAATGAGTTTAGCGCGGTCGATGGTGAAATAACGTTTGCCAATTTCAGGAGTACAATTCCCAGGTCTAACGAAGAAGTGGGTGAGTTTGGAGATAGTCTTTCCTTTCGTGTTGGCGATCAAGGCGTTGCTTTCGATCCATCCAATCCCGTTCCATTTATCCTTGCCAACCTCAGCAGTATAGATGACGATTCTTATGAAGGAGCAGAAGGTTGTGCAACTCCTTATGGCAATGGTGATTGCGCCCTGGATCTAACCAGTGCCAGTACCGTTATTAAGCGAGTGAGGTAACTTTTGAGGGTAGCACTCAAAAAGTAGGGATTCGCGATGCGCCACCACTTGAGGTAGCTCAGAAACCCGGTTTTTGTGGAAAAACCGGGTTTCTTAACACTGTTTAATTTATTACCAACTGTTAAAAGGAAAACAAATGTCAGCTAAAACAACAACAGAAATTAAAATAGAACGGCAAGCAAGCCAGGAAATGCTCGATAAATTAGGAGTATTTCAATGGCCGATTTGGACGAAAGAAGCTTCAGAATTTCCCTGGACTTACGACGAGTCAGAAACCTGTTATTTATTAGAAGGCGATGTCATCGTAACTCCAGAGGAAGGGGAAGCAGTGCATTTTGGCAAAGGGGATTTAGTTACATTTCCTGCCGGAATGTCTTGCACTTGGAAAATAATTGCCGATGTTAGAAAGCACTATCAATTCGGTTAAGTGGGGAATAGGAAAAGGGGTATTGTTAGGGTGTATCTCAATTCGACGTTATCAAAATAAGATTGCTATATATTGGCGTGCTAATTGTGTTAGATGCGCTATTAGGTCTCCCCATACCCACAAATTTAGTAATTAAGGTCTGCTGAAAAAAACAAACATTGTCTGTGTTGGAGGGTTTTGGGTAATGGGTAATGGGTAATGGGATAACAGTAAGATGGCAAAAACATCTCGAATGTCGGTTTACCTATTACCTATTACCTATTACCTATTACCTATTACCTATTACCTATTACCAAAAAGCGTTTTTTTTTGTACC
>CAZSTZ010000263.1:0-9054 GCA_964609515.1 uncultured bacterium
CAGAAATTAAATACGTTAGTACGGTCAACGTTAAGGTATTGCAAAGAGAAATGGATCTAATGTCTCGACAATATCGGGAATTAGATACTAAAATACAACAAGCAAACTGGAATATCGAGCTTGTGGATTAAACTAGAGGATCCGCCTGTGAAACCCGGTTTTTTGAAAAAACTGGGTTTCTGAGATACCAAGTTTTCGTAGAACAGGCAACATGAGCTGTTAATATTATTTCGTAGAACAGGCGACACGAGCTGTTGGTAGCCAAGACAATAGAAGCGAACGTAACCCCCAACAGGGTCAAGTTGGAATACCTTAAACAGGTTTGGTGGGCGTGAGGGGCCATGCTTTGGGTTCGACTCCCGTTTACAAATTAAGCCCAGCAATGTTACAACTGTACGAGGCATTGTTATAAATTACTACCGCACGTTGGTCTATTGAATTGGTGAGGGAGGGTTAGGGGAATTAATAGAAGTAGGCATGCATGCAAGAGGCAAAAGTAGGGCAATTGACAATTAACAATTAATAATAGATGGTAGCTAAGACAATAGAAGCGATCGCAACCCGCCAACTGGGTTAAGTTGGAATTCGATTTGAAAAAATCGCTCCTTTTTGTACATGAGGGGCCATGTGCGCTTTTTCACAAATTAAGCCCAGTAATGTTACAAAAGTAAGGTGCATTGTTACAGTTTACTACCGCGCGGAGATCTATTGAATTAGTGAGGGAGGGTAAGGGGAATTAACAATTGACAATTGTTGGTAGCTAAGACAATAGAAGCGATCGCAAAAAAACAACAATGGCCACTATCCTTAATTTCTACTTCTGGCCATCAACTTTTTCTCTTTTTTTTCTCTCTATCGAGCTTTTAGTCACAAAATAATTGATAATAAGAGAAGCGCGATCGAGATTTTAAAGATGACAGATTTTCCAGGAGAATACGACAGTCCTTGGAAGGCGGGACTGGAGCAGTATTTCGAGCAGTTTGTAGAATACTGCTTTCCCAAAATCTACCCTAATGTAGATTGGAGCCGCCCTTACGAGTCGATGGACAAGGAGTTAGAACAAGTTGTCCGTGACGCAGAATTGGGCAAACGTTTGGCCGATAAACTCTATAAGGTTTGGCTGAACGATGGAACGCAAGCTTGGATTTTAATCCACGTTGAAGTGCAGGGCCAATACGAGTCTGGTTTTGCCGAGCGTATCTATGTTTATAACTATCGGTGTTTTGACCGTTTTCGCCAACAGGTAGTTAGTTTGGTAGTCTTGGGAGATGAGGGGCCATCTTGGCGGCCTTCGTCTTACGGGTATCATTTTTACGGTTTTCGACTCCATTTAAAGTTTCCTATCGTGAAGCTATTGGACTACGAGTCGAACTGGGACGCTTTAGAGCAAAGTACCAATCCATTCGCCGTGATGATAATGGCCCATTTAAAAACAAAGGCCACTAACGACGATATGGAACAGCGGCGGCAGTGGAAATGGGCCTTAGTGCGCGGACTTTACGACCGTGGCTATAATAAAGGAGACATCTTGGAACTCTTCCGGTTAGTCGATTGGATGATGACTCTGCCAGAAGAGTTGCAGGCTAGTTTTGAAGAACAAATCGAACGTTATCAGGAGGAGAGCAAAATGCCTTTACTGAGTCAGATAGAAACCCGGGCCATGCGGCGGGGTATCCAACAGGACGCCCGCGAATCAGCGATCGCCGTTTTAGAAGTGCGCTTTGGGGAAGTGCCAGAAGCGATCGCCGATACTATTAATAGCATTGACGACGTGGCCTTTTTGAAGCAACTTCACCGACAAGCAATTGTTATTGGTTCCCTTGAGGAATTTGAGCAGTTGTTGAGCGAGGAGCAAAACTAAAGAGTCAGTTGTTGTCAGCCCAGAAACCCGGTTTTTTCAAAAAACCGGGTTTCTTTATTTCTTTTGGGGGCGATCGCCTCTCGCGTAATCGATGGAAGGTTGGTTAGCAGCGGATGTTGAAGCGGATGTAGCGGATGGGTTGTTGGTGGGCGATCGCTCTTGGCGTTGCGGATGCAACATCGCTTTTTTCTACCGGGTTCCGCATCGCCTCAAGCGAAAATAATTGGTGCTAACAATCTTTATGCTGTCATTGCGAGGCGGTTGGTACAGTTATTAACTTTTTGGGTGCTTTGTTAAATCAGCCGAAGCAATCTCACGCTTTTTTACTTTTGGAAGGAGCGATATTTTATGCCGATAGGAGAATTTCTCTAGACACTGCTTGCTTCAAGGATATCTGCACCCACAGCAACCAGGAGTCGTGAGAGATACCATAAACTGTCGGATTGTAGTAACAGTTTAAGTCCGACTCCAGTAGGTTTTTCAATCGCTCTGGTTCGAGGTTGAGGGAAACTAACTGCTCGATTTCCTTGATGGTTTGTTGCACTTGGGAGGTTGACTCGTCTTTGAGGTAGTTGCGGATAACTCCCAGGGCGTCGGGTGCTTCTAAATCCCAATCTTGATGGAAGTAAGCGCTGCAAAGTTGAGCGAGGGCGGGTAGTTGTTCTTTGGTCATGGTTGGTGGGTATGCTGTTAAAATGTAGTATCCTAGCGGATAACAGGCAGGATGCCTGTTCTACATCTCGCTTCAAAATAATTTGTAAGTTTTGAGCGGGCACGGTGCTGGTGGCACTGCGAGTTAGAGTAATGCCAATGGAGTTGGCGGCGGTATATTGGATTTGTAATCTGGCGCCTGTGCCGGCCAGCCAGTTGTTAATTTGGGTTTGGTTGGCATCGATCGCATCCGATATGGCTTGTTCGGCTGTTTCTCGATTGGTAAAAGATGATGCTCTCGGGAGAGCTATCTGGGCAGTCAGTCGGTTGGCGAGTTCGGTTTCTGTTAAACCAAGATGTCGCGCTAATGTATGACCTCCTGCGGATTCGTGGGCTGTCAGACCTCCACCTGGTACTAAGTTATTAAAGTCAGGCATCGGTTATTTTTGTTTGGTCGGTTTGTTTGTGGCTATTATACTGCACTTTGACAAAATTTTGCGCTGGTTGGGAAATCTATTTTTTGCTAGTGGGAAAAAGAATTATTGTCTAAATCTAATTGTTTTCCAAGTATTTTCAAAAGGATAGACTGTAGCCGAAGCGAAAGGAATAGGAATGTTAACTTCTCTTGAAGCTCCTATTTTAGGAGGAATTCCTCCAATGACTTTACCTAAAACAAAATCTGATACATTCTCTGAGCCAAAAGCGTCCTCAATTACTTTGGCTAAACCAACTTCTAAACCTCCTTTTAATAATCCGCTAAAATTTGTGTCAAGGCTAAATTTGGGACGTACACGAAGAAAATCTAGATCGAAATTATATTCTTTGCTTTCATTTTTTCCAACTTCAACAAAGAAATGATTATTATTTGAGTCGTCATCATCTGGATCGAAGTAAAATCCTGTCAATTTCGCTGTTGACTCTTGTTTATATCCAGCTTCAATTCCAATATTTAAAAACTCAGAAATTTTTTGATTGCTACCAGATTTTTTATTAATGAGTTCTCCAATGTCAATTTTAATCCCAGCAGTATCGTCAGCTTTTAATGTATTATTATCGCTCCAAATATTGGTATTTAAGTTTAACCCCAAATCGAAAGATCCAATTTGAGATGCTCCCGGTGCAATCATAAATGCAATTAGTTCCTCTGCTGTTAAATTAAATCCACTGCTATACTCCGTAGATAAATCACCAATTAATGGAATATTTTCTAAACTAGCTTTAACCCCAGTCGACATACCAAGTCCTGCACCTGTACCAAGATAAGTTGATAGGTAAGGCTGATTATTGAGAGTTACCGGGTTAACTGATAGTGTTGTCATTCCTGTTGATTCATTAAACTTCTTGTCAAGTTTAAAATCTGCGGAAAAACCAATATCAGCAGTGCCATAACTCCAGAAAAAATATGCTTTAGCATCAAAGAATGCTTCCAAAGCAAGGTTCATTCCAAAAGGTAAATCATCCCACTCTTGCTTGGGTTTAACAGTAAATTGTGCATCAAAATCTATACCGTAACCCGATGTTGGGATACCTAGAAACTTCATATCTAACAAATCAGCATTCTCTACCTTAAAGTTGAGGGTTGTTGAAAGCCCATCTTTAACAATAACATCATTTTCATTGTTAGAATTTCCCCCGTTAGAATCATCTGAATTAGAATCCTCCGACCCAGAATTTTCTCCACCCCCAGCGTCGCTGCCGTTGGAGTTATCGTTGCCGTCGTCACTGCTGCTACCGCTTCCATCGGGTAAAATTAACAGTTCCCCAGGGTAGATAATGTCACCATCAGTTAACTGCTCTCCTGTTGACCCCCGAATAATTTCTGGCCACCGATTGGCATCCCCTAATTCATTTGAAGCAATATCGGAAGGCGTATCATCTTCTTTAACATAATAATAGCGATCTTTTGTAACAGTATCTTCCCCGCTACCAGAATCGACCGGTTTCTCTTCCCAAGATAGGTCGAAATAAGCATCCCCAGTATTCTCATAATAGTGGAAATGCAAATCGTACTTACCGCTATTGGGAACCGTAAACTCAATTTCCTGATGCTCCCCATAAGCATCCTCGCGCCACTCATCCTGAGAAGTAATGTAAACCCACTTATTCGGATCGTTATCCGGCAAAGTATGATGCTTCGCGAGCAACTGGTATCCATCATCGGCCCTCACCCGCGCTTTATAAACTTTACCCTCTTCAAAATCAGCATGAGTGTAGCTGCGAACCGCAAACTTATCTTGAGGAATGTTACTGGGAGAACCCGAACCCCAATTCTGGTTAAAACCATTCTCGCTAGAACCGAGATTTTGAACCGTTAGCTTTTGAGAATCGTTGAGATAAAAATCTGTAGGCGGTTGGTCTCCCGCAAACTCATAGAAACTAGCATTCCACTCCGAACCTTCAATTTCTATAGCTTCGTCGTCATCTAGTATTTGACCAACACCACGTCCTTTCTTAAGTTCCCCATTTTTGGGACTGCTGAGGTTAACTATGAAATTCTCAGTATCCTCCTCCAGACTGTTGCCAATAATCGGCACTACAATTTCCTCTTTCGTTTCGCCTGGTTCAAAAGTTAGAGTGCCCTTAATAGTTTCGTAATCTTCCCCTGCCTTAGCAGTATCGTCAGCAGTAGCGTAACTTACCTCCACCTCTTTAGTGCTTGTAGTATCTAAATAAACCTCAAACACCGCTTGTTTTTCACCTTCGTTCGCTAGTCGATCGCTAATAGATATCTCGGGAACATCCTCCAAATCAGCAGCATCGTCATCTAATATCTGACCAACACCGCGTTTGTCCTTAAGTTCCCCATTTTTCGGATTGCTGAGAATGACTGCAAAATCCTCAGTCTCCTCCTCCAGACTGTTGCCAATAATCGGCACTACAATTTCCTCTTTCGTTTCACCCGGTTCAAAAGTCAGAGTGCCCTCAGTAAATTCGTAATCTTCCTCTGCCTTAGCAGTATCGTCAGCAGTAGCGTAACTTACCTCCACCTCTTTAGAGCTTGTAGTATTTAGATAAACCTCAAACACGGCTTCTTTTTCTCCTTCGTTCGTTAGTCTATCGCTGATAGATATTTCTGGAACATCCTCTTCTATAGCTCCGTCGTCATCTAATATCTGACCAACACCACGTTCATCCTGAAGTTCCCCATTTTTCGGATTGCTGAGATTAACTATAAAATTCTCAGTATCCTCTTCCAGACTGTTGCCAATAATCGGCACTGCAATTTCCTCTCTCGTTTTGCCTGGTTCAAAAGTCAGAGTGCCCTTAGTAGTTTCGTAATCTTCCCCGGCTTTAGCAGTATCGTCAGCAGTAGCGTAACTTACCTCCACCTCTTTAGTGCTTGTAGTATTTAGATAAACCTCAAACACCGCTTCTTTTTCACTTTCGTTAGTTGGTCTATCGCTGATAGATATCTTGGGAACATCGCTGCTGTTGTTGCCCTCCTCAGTTTCCCCATCTTCGGTATCTGGAGTTGTATCGTTATCCGCGATCCGACCCACGGCCCGTTTATCCTTAAACCTGGCATTCTTCGCATCGCCGAGCTCGACGAAAAAGCGTTCGTTGCTCTCATCCAAATCGTCGCCAAGAACCGGCACTTTTATTACCTTACTCTTCTGACCCGGTTTAAAAGTCAGAGTGCCCTCGGTAGCCTCATAATCTTCCCCCGCCTTAGCAGTATCGTCAACGGTGGCGTAACTCACCTCCACCTCTTTAGAACTCTTGGCATTTAGGGAAACCTTAAACCTTGCTTCTTTGCTGCCGTCGTCGCCCTCCACGATTTTCCTGTTATTGATAGAGACCCGAGCAATATCCTTATCGCGGATAGTCGCGATCGCCTCCCCATCAACAATATCTGCATTAGTAGGGTTACTGAGTTTTAACTTAAACTGTTCCTGGGACTCAATCCTTTTATCCCCCACAACAGGAACCGCAATAGTTTTAGAAATCTCCCCCGGATTGAAAATAAGAGTACCCTTAGTAGTTTTATAATCCTTACCCGCCCTCGCAGTATCGTTAGCAGTAGCATAATCCAACTCTACCCGTTGAGTGCTAACACCGTCCAAGCTCACAGTAAACTTAGCAGTTTTAGTGCCCTTGTTACCCTCAGTTATCCTAGTATTGGAAATAGAAACTTTAGGCAGAGAAGGTTCCACTGGGGTCGTATTCAGCAGAACCGAAACCGACTCCGACCAAGGATAAACCACGGCCAAATCATGCAAACCATCCCCATTAATCTCCCCTGCCGCCACCGACCAAGGACTATCATAAGTCTCTAAATCCAAATAACTAGGCCGACCAAAATCACCCTTCCCATCTCCCAGCATCACCGACACCTTATCGTAATAGCTATCTACCACCGCCAGGTCAGAAATACCATCTCCATTAAACTCCCCAACAGCCACAGACCTCTGCTCGTATCCCGGATCGACATAACCCTTCTTGCTAAAACCGCCATCCCCATCTCCCAGTAAAATTAGTACATCTAGATCGTTAACCACCGCCAAATCCAAGACATTATCCGAATTGAATTCCCCAACAGCAACCGACCTGGGATGTTGGCCCGCATCAAAATGGACGGGTTGCTCGAAATTACCGTCCCCTTTTCCCAATAACACCGACAGATTATGGGAATTAACATTTACCACTGCCGCATCCAAGAAACCATCGCCGTTAAACTCGCCTACAGCTACCGACTTAGGATTTTGGGCTGTACTAAACCCGGCAGCCTCTCCAAAGTGGCCATCTCCATGCCCCAAAAGCATTGACGTATCGGCCAAATTTGTCAAGGCCAAATCTAAAGCGCCGTCACCGTCAAACTCGCCTAAAGCAACAGCCTCCAAAAAATGTCCCCCACCGAAAAAGTTAGTAGCCTTGGCAAAACCGCCCCCTTGCTTCCCCAACAACACCGATACATCCGTAGAAAACCAATGGGTCACTGCCAGATCGGCAATCCCATCTCGGTTAAACTCGCCAATAGCCACCGTCGTCGGATATTCTCCCACCTGAGAAGCAAAAGCCTCGCGAAACGAAGGCTGAACCCTGGCCCTTTTCTGTCGCGAACTGGCCTCAACTTCAACAGTTCGGCCCAAATTAATCTCGGCGCGATCGTCCTCATCTTTAAACTCAAGAATCTCGGGCCCGCCCAACACATCCCCGCGAACCAAGGCCGCAAATAACTCGCCCTCATCCCCTGGAGTGTCTGCTTGATTCAACCGCGAGTCCAACAAATGGCCGAACTCTTCTACTAATACGTCAGCTAGATTTGGAGATTGCGTAGGTTCCCTCGCAATAATAGAATTAGGATTTATCAAGGTATCGGCCAAATAAACCCCACCTGTAAGAGAGTCAAACCCCCCATCAATCCCGTTCATTTTTTCTACCGGCACCACAGTTATCTCTGGCAACCTGCCACCGAGGTGCAAAGAATCAATAATAGTTCTACCTAGTTCGACATCCACAGACTCGCCAAAGACAGTTTGCATATCCATCTCAAAACTAGGAGACGCCGCAAATTCCGTTAACTTATCATTAACCAGAGTCAATGCCTCATCAATTACCCCCACCCCTGTCAGTGGTTCTACAGATACACCGCCAATAAATGTTACTGGTCCGAACGTATTAATTAGATTTTGTTCGTTGACGGACAGAATATCGAACGATTCGTTGGTATCTTCCATAGTTTTCACCCCTAAACTTAGAATTTAGATATTATCTGCATTTCTCTTTTCCGAATCTCTAAAAAAACTTTATACGACCTTTGAGAGAATTTCAATATCTCAAAGAAAAATTTATTTTTTATTTAGATTTGGTCAGAATAGAAGTTCTGGGTCGGCGTTTAGCGCTTATAACTTCTGTAGCGTCTCGTTTTGACGCTATTACCGCAAAGCCCTGCCATATATTGCCCTCTGTCAGATTTATGTTTAATTCAACCTCCATTATTTCACCGCTTTTTGCCAAAGAATCAATTTATACTATTTCAATATTTTATAGCTTTCTCAAAAACAATGAGCAATTATTATCGACTTTCCAAACAACCCTCGTGTTAAACTAGAATTGCAGCACGATCGTCAGTGGGACCAGGAGACTTTTTCTCAAAAAGCATCCGCTATTGATAATTAATCTGCAGGAGTTTAGGGCAATTAACAATTAAATAGTTGGTAGCTAAGGCAATAGAAGCGATCGCAACCCGCCAACTGGGTTAAGTTGGAAACGATCTCGAACATCGTTTTTTTGGTAGCATGAGGGGCCATGCCAAGAGGTTCAACTCCTCGTCCCGAACAACTTACGCCCAGGAATGTTACAAAAGTAAGGGGCATTGTTACAATTTACTACCGCGCGGAGGTCTATTGAATTAGTGAGGGAGGGTTAGGGGAATATCAAGATTGTAGAACAGGCATCTTGCCTGTTAGACGAACAGGCAAGATGCCTGTTCTACGGACTTATGAAAAAAATGAAAAATATCCAGAATCTTTTAAAGAAAATTGCCGCCCAAGAATCTCAATTAACCGAGACTCAATTTATGGCGCCTTGCGTTGGTGGGG
>CAZSTZ010000264.1:0-9016 GCA_964609515.1 uncultured bacterium
TTGTTAACTGCCAATTCTTAAGATCCCAAGTATTAGCATCCCAGGGAGAAGGTTCTACTCCCGTCAAGCGATCGCTCGCCCCCAAAGCATTCGCCCGATGAACTATGGGCATTACCGCCACATCTTCAAATAACAACTCGTCCATTTTTTTAAACAACTCCGCCCGTTTTTCTGGGTCTAATTCCGTAACCGACTGCTGCCATAATTTATCGTATTCTGGATTGCAATAACGGGCATAATTCGGTTTTTGCCAGTCGTTAGCTTTTTGGGCAATTTCCCCGCAAGTCCACCATTTTAAATGGGGTCCGGGATCCGGACTGTCGTTGCCAGTATAAAACTCTTCCAAGTCTGCATAAAAACGATTTAAAGTATCCGTATTTGCCGGGTCTCCAGAAAAGAAAACGCTGGCATCGATACTCTTTAATTCCACCTCCACTCCCAGACTTTTTAATGCCTGTTTGATGATTTCTTGGGTCTTCTGTCGGACGGGATTAACTGAAGTTTGAAATACTACTTTCATCTCCACTCCATTCTTATCTCGGATGCCGTTGCCGTTGGTATCTTGCCAACCCGCTTCGTCTAATAAAGCGGCGGCTTTTTCTAAGTTAAATTCGTAGGTTATTTTATCGGATTTGTAAATAGTTGGAGAGACGATTAATTGAGCGATGGGGCGACCGATGGGGCCGTATAATTTATCGGCGATGGTGTCGCGGTCTATTGCCAGATTAAATGCTTGGCGAACTCGGCGATCGCTAAAAAAAGGATGGGGAAAATCGACCCGCGATCGCTCTCCCGTAGCTGCCGTTTTATTCGGATCCGTAAAGTTAAATAAAATCCGCTCCACATAAGGACCAAAATTAGCTAAAACTTTACCTTTTCCCCCCGCTTCCAACTGTTTTAAAATATTCGCTTCCACCTGCAAATTAAAAGCAAAATCCGCATCTCCAGTTTGCAAAACTGCCCGGGCCGCCGAAGTCGCATCTCCCCCTCCTTTTAACTCCACTTTTTCGATAAAAGGTTTGCCTTCATCCCAATAATTAGAATTAGCTTCATAAATAATAATATCCCCCGGTTTAAACTCGACAACTTTATAAGGACCGGTACCTATAGGCATTTGATTTGCAGGCGCTTCTCGAATATTTGGTCCGTTATATTCGGCAAAAATATGCTTCGGTAAAATCGTCCCATTTTGACCGGTAAAAGGCACCGACCAACCGGGAGTAACATCTTTAAAAGTAATTTTTACGGTATAATCGTCCAGAGCTTCTACTGTTTCTATTCCCGAGTAATATTCGGTACTGGCAGCGGCGACTTCGGGATTGGTAATAAATTGATAAGTAAAAACCACATCTTCGGCGGTAAAAGGTTCGCCGTCGGACCACAAAACATTTGATTTTAGCTTCCAAATAACCGACTTACCATCAGCAGCAACGCCGCCATTTTCAAGAGTAGGAATTTCTGCCGCTAAAAAAGGAATTAATCGGTCGTTTTTGTCGTAACTGGCGAGGGGTTCGTAAACTATTCGGGAAGCATCGAAATCTTTAAAACCGATGGCGAGGTGGGGGTTAAGAATTGTCGGTGCCTGCCAGTAGAGTAATTTGAGAACCGGTTCTCGGTTATCGGTTTGCGGCGCGGAACAAGAACCAAAGAATAAGGTGCAAAATAGAGAGATTAGGATTAGGGGAATAAATAGTTTTCGAGGTTTTAATTTCATGGCGATTAGATTTAGTATTAGACTCGGGTATCATACCATGTTTTCCCCCTACCAGAAACCGGGTTTTGCAGAAATTACCCGGTTTCTTAAGAGTCTTTGGCGCACTTTTTGAAAAAACCCGGTTTCTTAAGAGTCTTTGGAGGCGATCGCTTTTTTATCCAAAAAAAAAGGTGCGCCTGGCGCACCTAATACAATTAACCGTTTTGTTGTCTCATTTCAGCTATTAAAACTAGCCGAGATTCACTTTAAACACTTTATTCTTTTCTTCTTCTGCTTTCGGCAGATTTAGATGGAGAATGCCGTTCTTATATTCCGCCTCCACTTTATCGTTTTGAACCCGGGCGGGTAGAGGAATTACTCGTTGGAAAGAACCGTAACGAAATTCTGAACGAGTGACGCCTTTTTCTTCTGTTTTGGTTTCTTCCCGACGTTCGCCTTTTATAGATACTGCTTCGGCGGTTACTTCTACGTCTAAATCTTTGGCTTCCAAACCGGGAACTTCTAGTTTTAAAAACACTGCTTCTTGGGTTTCTTCAATTTCCGCAGCGGGGGCAAATGAGGTGCCCATTTCGTAGCTGAATTTACCCGTAGGCACTACGCTATTAAACAGCCGATTCATTTCGTTTTGTAAGCTTTCAATTTCGCCGAATGGTTGCCAACGTACTAATGCCATAATTTTTACCTCCTTTTTAACTCGATAGTTTGGTTTTATTTAGTTTTTTAGTTGCTTTATAGGGATTTTTTGCCGTCCCCAATTAATTGCTGTTGGGTTTCGTTTCACTTCACTTTAATAGGGGTTTTTTGCTGTCCCCAATTAATTGCTGTTGGGTTCCGTTTCACTCCACCCAACCTACAAGAGACTACAAGAGACTTAAGGAAAGTTCGGTTTTTTTGGAAAGAGGCGATCGCCTCTATTTTTTCCGTTTCTATTTAACTTCAACTTTGACGACTTTATGCTTTTCGGCGTCAACTTTTGGTAAGGTCAAATTGAGGATTCCATTTTTGTATTCTGCCTCTACTTTATCGTTTTGAACTCTTGCTGGTAGAGGAACTACGCGGCGGAAAGAACCATAATGAAATTCAGAACGTACTTTACCGTTTTCTTCCGTCTTATTTTCTGCCTTACGTTCGCCGCTAATAGCAACAGCTTCGGCGGTTACTTGTACGTCTAAATCTTTTGCTTCCAGACCGGGAACTTCAAATCTTGCATAAATTGCTTCTGGTGTTTCGTGCAATTCGGCAGCCGGTACGAATGCCAAACTATTTTGTCGGTTGCCGTTACCGTTAGGGTTCGCAAAACTCTCGAACAAACGGTTCATTTCTTTTTGGAGGTCGTACATTTCAGACATGGGTTGCCAGCGAATAACTGCCATAATTGTTAATCTCCTTTTTTTGCTTTTAGTTGTTTGTTTGCTTAACCTATTTTTTAGGTTAATCTAAGTTTTGGTTGTTGTAAATTCGGTTTTGCGAACTTGGTTTCTGGCAATGACCGTACTCGATATTTGAGAAAGTAGCTCCACCGAACTAAACCTATTTTTAATAGTAGTTAAAGTCGATAAGCTAGGGGTTCGGTTTCTTGCCTTGGGTGGCTCGCGTTTCCCGTATTTGTTGGGATTTAGTTAGCTTTTGTCGCTCCCAAATGTTTTTAATGTAATCGACAATGGGAAGAGTAGAAATTCGGTTTTGCGATCGCTTTTGTTCGCGATAACCGTCTTTTCACCGGATGGAGGTTTTGCTCCTTTACCTCCCAAATGTTTTTAATGTAATCGACAAGGAAAAAGTAGAAATTCGGTTTTGCGATCGCCCCAGTTAGCAATAACCGCCAAGCGATCGCTACCCTTCCTTGCCCGATCGGAAAAGTTTCGTTAGAATAACACCAGCAGTTTTAAGAAAAGTCTTATGTACCTAACTTGGTTAGATAGCAACACTTGGTTAATCGAATTCGCCAAAACAAGAGTCCTAGTAGATCCTTGGCTGGTGGGCCCCCTAGTATTCGGCAACCTCAACTGGTTATTTAAAGGAAAACGTCCCACTCCCCGCCCCATTCCCAAAAACATCGATCTAATCCTATTGTCTCAAGGTTTGGAGGACCACGCCCACCCCCCAACTCTCAAACAACTCGACAAAAATATTCCCACGATCGCTTCTCCCAATGCCGCTAAAGTAGTCACAGAGTTGGGTTACACCAAAATAACCGTACTTCGCCACGGCGAAAGCTTTACCCTGGATAAGGCGATCGAAATTAAAGCCCTCCCCGGGGCCCCCATCGGTCCTTTTTTGCAAGAAAACGCTTACATCTTAAAAGAGCTCGCCACTGGAAGAAGCATCTATTACGAACCTCACGGCTATCCTTCCCCAAAAGTCAAAGAGTTTGCCCCCGTCGATGTGGCGATCGCCCCCATTATTAGCTTGACTTTGCCCCTACTCGGGCCAGTTATCAACGGCGCTAATACTGCTTTAAAAGGGGCCAAGCTGTTGCAGCCTCAAGTTATGTTGCCCACTGCCGCCGGTGGGGATGTGGAGTTTGAGGGATTATTGTTATCTTTTCTGCGACAAAAAGGCAGCCCTGAAGAGTTAAAATCTCAATTGGAAAAAAATAATCTTTCGACTCGGTTGATGGAACCCAAACCGGGCGATCGCTTTAAGTTAAAATTTTCCAAATAAACCCGTTCGTAGTAAGCATTTAGGTGCAGTTCGTAGTAAGCACTTTAGTGCTAAAAATCTACTGGTTTTAGCACTAAAGTGCTTACTACGAACGAGATTAACTCAACCCAAAACTGATGAATTTTCTCTTAATAATTCTCTGCTGCATTTTATTCAACGGCAATATTCAACCCGCTTTAGCCTCCATCCACGCTTACCCCATTTCTACTAACCAAATAATGTATCGTTCCCAACAAAGTCTGCGGGATAGCCGGGATAGTTCCTGGCAACTGGTACTTTATAAAACTGTCAAATTCGGCCAAGTGGAAACCTTGCATTTGCGACTGGTAGGGTTTCCCGGTTTGGCAGAAATAGCCCATCCAGAAAACTTGCAAATTACCACTGCCAATGATAAAGTATGGGAAGCTGAAGATGCTTTAATTAATTCCTCTTTTCCTGCTAATGTAGGAGAGTACGATTTTATCGAAGTGATGAAACAATTAGACAGAGAAATGCCTTTATGGTTGACAATACCTTTAAAGGGCGTTCCCTCCGTAGAATTAGTCGTACCTCCCTTTGCGGTTAAAGAATGGATTCAACTTTTAGATAAACAAACCAGGAGTTAAAAATTATGTTAAAAAAACTGGCAATAGTCTTATTATTGGTACTGGGTTTAAACCTAATTTATCCCATCAATTCCCCCGCTGCTTTAGCAGTAGATTTAACTCAAGGCGAGCAAGTTTTCCCAAAAAATTGTGCCCCTTGTCATGCCGGTGGCGGTAATGTTATGCGGTGGTGGAAGAACTTAAAATTAAACACTTTAAAAAACAACAAATTAGATTCGGAAGAAGCGATCGCTCATCTCGTTACCAACGGCAAAAACAGTATGTCTGCCTATAAAGACCGTTTAACCGAAGAGGAAATTAAAAACGTCTCCGCTTATGTACTCCAACAAGCAAAAAACAATTGGCGTTAATTGTTAATTGTCAATTGTCAATTGTTAGTTGTTAGTTGTTAGTTATTAATTGTTAATTATTAATTGTTAATTGTTAATTGTTAATTATTAATTGTTAATTATTAATTGTTAATTATTAATTGTTAACTAAATCCAACGACTTTTAATACCAGCCAACCCTTGATAATCAACCTTTTGTTGTTGTAAAACCTCAGTATAAAGCCGTTCCAATTGAGTAATATTGCGACTTAAAGTGTAGCGTTCCAAAACCCTTTTACGGGCCTTAATTCCCAAAGCAGTTGTTAACTCTGGGTTGTCGCGAAATACGGGCAATAAAGTTTCTAATTGACCGGTAACTTTTTGAGTATCTAAAATCACTCCCGCCCCACCGTCTAAAACCTCGCCATCGGCGCCGGCATCCGTGGCGACACAAGCCAAACCGCAAGCCATCGCCTCCAATAAAGACAGAGATAATCCCTCTACTAAAGAAGGTAAAATAAAGACATCAGCCCCCCGCAAAATTTCTATTCGCCTTTGCTCGTCAGCGACAAAACCCAACCACCTAATACCGTCGGCATCCGTATATAAAGTCTGCAAATAACCTGCCAAAGGACCGTCGCCAACTATTAGCAAACGACTCTCGTTACCCATTTCGGAATTTTTCCAAGCTTTGAGCATGGACTCGACATTTTTAGCCTGAGAAATGCGCCCCAAATATAAAAAGATGCGCTTGACATTAAACTCCGATTTAAGATGAGAAACCCCGGGAGAATATTTATCTATATCTACTCCATTGGGAATAACGGCAACTTTTGAAGCAGGAACTCCCAGTCTTACTAATAGCTCTTTTTGAATTTCAGAAAAGATAATAACGCGATCGTAATTAGCTAAAAAAGGAGCGTATAATTGATAGGCTAAAAACTGAGTGCCAGATTTAATATTGCGAGGTTTGCTATCAAATTGGGCGTGAAAAGTAGCTACCAAAGGCAAGTTTAATTCTTCACAAATTTCTGGCAGTAAAAAATCTAAAGGAGAAAGGGTCAAAGAGGCGTGTATCAGGTCTGGTTTGAGCTTATCGAGAGCATCAATTAAGACCTTACTAGATTTGAGACTGGGAATGGTGTAACCCTGGGAACGGTACAAACAAGGTAGAGACACCTCCTGACGTCCCGGCCAGCGATCGCGATCGCCTTCTTCTGGGGCAAAGTGAAGAAAGCTGACCTGATGTCCTCGGTCTAACAAAGCGTTAGTAATTTCTCGGGAATAGGTGACGTTGCCACAAAACGGGGATTTTTTTCCAAGCCAAGCAATATGCATTCAAGTGAACCGACAGTTATTTAAGAAAACTCTTAGAGGCAATATACCAGGTTAAAACCCCTGCCGCTAGAGCCAAGCTGGCCAAACCTAGTAATACTACAGGCAAACCGAAAAAAGTTTCTGCTACTCCAGCTAAAGCTAAGGGCAAACTCAGAGCAATATTAACCGCGTTATTCTGAAGGCCGAATACTTTCCCCCGCATTTCTTCTGGAGTTTCCGCTTGGATAGTAGTTTGCATCGGCACTCCTACCAAGGCCCCAAATACTCCCAAGAGGGCAATTAAACCAAAAGACCACCATAATTGGTGATTAAAAAAGGACAAACCTGCTAAAGCTCCGGTCATGCCCGCAGAGCCTACCATGCTCAGTTGTAAATTAGACAGCCAATGCCCCGCTTGACCCACCATTCCTGCCCCGAGCGCCATCCCCACTCCCGCAGCTGCTAGCAAATAGCCAAACTCTTCGGGCTCCATCCCGGGCAGCTTTTCTGCCAGCGACACTGCCAATACTGCCAGGGCGGCAAAGATCGAAAATAAAACTATTAACTGAATCATGGCATTGCGGACTCGCCGTTGACCTTTTAAGTAGCGCAGGCCATCGCGCAAGTCGGCCAAGACGTGGGGTTGTTTGTGGGGGCTGGCATCTTTCTTTTCCCCGGTTCTGAGCAAGATTAGCAGCAAACCAGCTATGAGGTAACTTCCCCCTACTACCACTTCTTTACATAAGGACTGAGGAATGCCCAAACTAAGCGCCGCCGTATCGGCCAACTCCAACACTGGCTCCCCCACGGCAAAACCAATAATCACCGAGGCCATCATCGTAGTGGTATAGAGGGAGTTGGCGGAGAGCAGATGCCGCTTTTCTACTATTAAAGGAATGGCTGATTGTTCTGCTGGCGCAAAAAATTGGGTGAGAGTCGAAACCAAGAAGGTGACAGCTAACATCAAGCAAAATCCTAGAGGCAGTTGTCCCAATTCTTTACCCTGAGACACCCACAGCAGGGGCGGCAATGCTAAAACTAATCCACCTCTGAGGATGTTTGTGGATACTAAGACTGTCTTTTTTAACCAGCGATCGACGTAAACCCCGGCGGCGGCCCCAAATAAAACTGCGGGAATGGTAAAGGCAATGGTTATGGCCGATACCCAAATACTGATGCTTTGGCCTTCTTCGATAAAGTAGTTGGCGACAATCGCGATGGTCAGTACCAGATAAATTTTATCTGCCAATTGGGAAAATACTTGACCGCTCCACAACGTTAAAAAATTACGGTTTTTTAAAACTGGCAGAAATCCTCTTTCTACTTCTTCTTCTGGAGGTTGCGGAGATTCTGAGGAATCTAAGGCTAATTTATCGGTTGTTGCAGTTTCCGAGTGTTGGAGTTCTTCTTTCTTTTTTTTTAATTCTGATTCTGACAATTGCATTTTATATTTTCGCAAAGGACGTCATTTCTAAATAAGTATCTATTAACCCAGCAGAACGAATAGAACAGCCTAATTGATACTGGGCATATTGTCGCAAGAGGTTTTCTACTAATACCCAATTTCCCGAAACCGTCGATTCTATTTCTTGCTTTAACTGTGCTTCAGCCAGATCTTGTAATAGTTTCAGTTGGATGGCATCTATCTGGGTGTTGAGATGTCTGAGGGCAGGGCTAATTTTCGCTCCCTCGCTGTTTTCTAATTTAGAAAAAGCAACAGTGCCCCCACTGTCGATACTAAACCAGATGCGCCACTCTGGATCCCTTAAGTTAGGCTTTAATGCACGTCCGGTGGCGCAACACATTTGCACTTGGGGCGCTATTCCGTCTAATGCCAGTAAGTGATAGATGCCGTGGGCGAGGTAGGCTAAAAGCAGGTCGGGCAGCTTCATATCTTCTGCGCTCAAGCTTTCCAAACGGCTCAGGTGTTCCCTTAGCAAGTAAAATATTTGCTCTTGGGGCTGTTCGCTGAGGGCTTGATGGAGTACCAGTTCGGCTAGATATTGTCCTGCTGATAGTTTGCCCAGGTTTTTACTCAGGCCGGGATAGGATTCTATGGTTTCTACTTGAATAATTTTATCGAGCGATCGCCCCTTGGATATCAATAATTGGTTCACCACAAATAATTCGCTCTTCCCAGACAAGGAAGAACGATGTTTGCGAGCCCCCGGGGCTGTCGCTCGGATGAGGCCATATTCTGGGGTTAAGATGGTTAAGAGGCGATCGTATTCCCCCAGTGGCTTAGATTTAAGGTTAATTCCTGTTGCTTTGTAAGTCTTGCCCATTGCCCGCCCTCATACTCATACTCATACTCATACTCATACTCCCCCTCATACTCATACTCCCCCTCATACTCATACTCATACTCCCCCTCATACTCATACTCATACTCCCCCTCATACTCATAC
>CAZSTZ010000265.1:0-4423 GCA_964609515.1 uncultured bacterium
GGCCGGTTCCGCCGCTACGGCAACTGCTACATTAGAACTTCTGTTTCTAGTATTTGTCTTTTGTTGTACTGTAACGTCTGGAATACCGATTGATAGTTCTTCTTCTGGAGTAGTAAGATAAACTTCTATTTCTGTATCTACTATGTACTTAGGCAAGAGTTGGGGAATTAGCGACTCCGCCATTATCATAATTAACCAGTTATGTACTTTTGGCCAAAAATGGCGCTGTTCCAAATATGGATTCATTCCCGGAAATGGTGATGGCATAATCTTAATTCTCCAATATCGTCATATTTCTTAGTTTATCATACAATTTAGCAGTGGGTAATAGGAAATTACCCACTACCCATTACCCATTATTTATTACTTATTACCAATTCCATACCAATCCCGGGCGGCCAACCAACCGGCAGAAAGCAACCCCGCCACCGCCAAAGTTAAACCGCTATAAGGCACCAACAACGCCATCACCGGCAAAATTCCCCCGGCAATAGTAGCGATCGCCGCCGCCAAAGAAGAACGCCGATCGCCCCCCAAACCCCAAACCAATACTAACAATATCGGCGACACCAAAAACCACGCTAACTTCGCATCCACTATCCGACTGGCATAAGTTAAAGTCAGCAAACAAGCAAAGAAAATACCGGAGGCGATCGCTACATCCCGCAAACTCAGCGGCAGCGACAAATACAGCAACATTATCCACCACAAAAACAACCCCGGCGCCAATATCAACAACCGAGGCAAAACTCCCGTATTTCTCACCGGTTCCGTCGCCGTAAACACGCCAAAAGGATTCCTCACCGATACGTTATCGTCAAATAACCAAGTAAAACGACGACCTCCCGTCGCCTCCACGGTTTCGGTGGGAACTATACCGCTGGCAAAATCTGCTTTGGGGAAGTTTGCCAAAACCGTCAGTCGAAAGTTAGATAGCAACTGTCCGTTAGCATTATAAATCCAACGCGGTCCTCCCTGTGCTTTATATGTCACCCGAAAGCTGCTAGTTTCTCCCGGTTCTAAACTAAAAGGAAAACCGTAGTCGCCGGGATTGACAGGTACTAATCGTTCCCCGTTTCGTTCCACTCGGAAATCTTGTAACAAAGAGTAACCGTAGGGCGGACTAACTTCAAAGAAAAAGTTTCGCTCTTCGTTCAGCCGGTTAACGACTTCGTAACTTGCCTCAAAGTCCGCAATATAAACGGATTTCTCGTTTTGAACGTCTTTTGCTTGGTTAACCGTCACCTGAATTTGGGAACCATTGGTTCCCAAAAATCGGTCAACTTGTCGGGTACTTTTAACCTCTACTTGCTCCCCATCGACCCATCGGTAATAGGTATAGGGTTCTACGATCGCGTAGCGAATTTGCGGGGCGATTTGTTCTAGGCGATCGCCCGCTACCGTATTCGCAACTTGAGTTATTCTCTGTTGTTCCCAGTGGTGGTAGCGGTTGCTGAGGGTGGAACAGAAAAAGAAGCCTACTACTAATACTGTGAGAATTAAGGCTAAATGTTGCAGTGCTTTGAGTAGGGCAGAATAACGAATCGCCCATTCTCCCAAAAAGAGAGTTTTTTCCGGTTGTTGTTGTCGCAGGGCGAAACTCACAAGAGCGATCGCCACCGCTAAAAATCCGACTAACACCGCCAGAGTTAACGATGCCTTAATCAAACCGTTACCAAATTCGATTAATTCCTGGGGATGAGTTATGTCTGGTAAGTTGGGAATGCCTTGAGGTTGCGACCACATAAATTTTTACCGTTGTAGAACTATAAAGGATCTTGCCACCGTCTCCATAAAACCGACGGAAGCCTATTTGAAATTTCTACAACTTAACTCGGCCAATTCCGTTTAAATCTTTTTGACTGCTTAGGGACTTGCAATTTTCCGGAGATACCGCTGATTCCGGTTCGCGCGCGCCCTACCTACAAGAGACTCTGCCAATTCCCTTTAAATCTTTTTGAGTCTTACCAGACGAGCTCTTCCCACCGTTTGTCGCAGAATTTATTTACGGCGGCGATCGCTTCTGGCGCATCCAAGAATTTTTTGCTTTGCGCTTCTATTTCTAAGGCCAAATATTTTAAGGACTCGATACTCTCGCAACGGCCCAAAATAAACATCCAGTGTTCTTTCCATTCCTTCGCCGCTTCTTCTTTGGCCCGCGCTGCCTTGAGGCTTTCTTCTTCTATTTTGAGGCGGTCCCTTTTCTTGGCCCAGGCATCCCGCCATTTTTGGACATCTCGTTGGTCGTATTGTTTGCCGTACTTTTGGACCTCGGTATTAAAAATTTGTCCCAGTTTGTTGAGGGCCTCGCGATCGCTACACCTCTCGATGGCCTCCAGACCCTTTTCGATCCACAACGGCAAACTGCGGTAACTGACAAATACTGCCAAGTCATGCTTAATATTGACCCAAAGCACGTTTTCCCAACGTTCTATCCCTTCGATGCGATCGGGCGAAATCTTTAGCACTTGGGCCGCTTGGTTCAACAGTTGAGTGAGGCCGAATTGGCCAGGACTAATGATACCAGTGCTAATTAAGTTCTGTAGCATCTTGCACTCCTATATTTTGGGTTGTTTTGTGTGGTTTGGCCCCAAAATATTAGCCACCCCATGATTGTTGCTGTTGCAATCTGAGGTGGCTAGAGTGTATAATAATATCTAGCCCGCCAGACTGGTCTTTGCAGTTTGGGGGTAAGCCTGCCTCTAGCTCGTGGACCAACTTTGAGCTTTTGGCTGGCGCCAATATTTTTAGGTGTTTGAATAAAGGATATCTGAAATCCTTAATTTATATTATGAGCTCGTTTGCTTGAAAAAGCAACCACTTGTAACATTTCTTTACATTTTAGATTGCCGAGAAAAAATCTTGGTAGCGGGTCAAAAAGAGCGATCGCCCCTAAAAAACACTCTTTTTCCCCAAACTAATCGAGCTTGACCGTCAAAACCCCGCTTCTCCCAGAAGCAGGGTTTTTTGCTATTTGCCGATATAGCTATTTTCAATCCCTTGGAAAATCCCTGGAATAAAAAGAACGAGTCGGGAAACTGCCAGTTATGGATTATCCCCTACTTTTGCCTCTAACGCAGCCGCTATCAAGGATAAAGCGACTACCGGCGCGGTAACTGCTCTGAGGATTCGCCGCCCTAAAGACACCGGTTGAAAACCAGAGGCGATCGCTTCTTCCACCTCAGAATTAGTCCACCCGCCCTCGGGTCCGCTAGCAATAATTATCGAAGCATTATTATTAGCTAAAAACTCGGTTTTTTCCAGTCGATTTTGCTGTTTTGTCGCCAACAAATCTAATAAATGAGGAGCATTTTTGCGGGCAACACAGACATATTTTTGGGGTTCTAAAGAGCTTTCGCTCTTGACATTTGACAAAAATGTGGTAAACTTACCAGGCTCTAAAATTGTCGGTACCACTTGGCGTTCCGACTGTTCGGCGGCCTCAGTAGCGATGCGCCGCCACCGTTCCAGTTTTTGAGGACTGGGTTTGAGCAAAGTTCGGGCGCTAATAATAGGAATGATGCAAGTTACCCCCAGTTCGCAGGTGCAGCGCACTATCTCGTCAAGGCCCTTTTTTGGCAAAGCAACTGCGAGGGTTATCTCTACGGGGAGTTCGTTTTTCACTGGGAGTTGTTCTTCGAGAGAAGCAATTAATTTATTCGGGTTGGAAGGGTCAACTTGAAGGATGGCCAGCCACCAGCGGCCCTCGTCTATGGCAATAAAGCGATCGCCCTCTCCCAGTCGCAGGACTCTCGTTAAATAGCGTTCTTGTTCGGCGGTGAGGCGAAACTGCTGGTTATGGAGTTGGTTCGGGGCGATCGCCAATCTTTGCAAATCTGCCATTGATGTCAAAAAAGAATAAAAATAAAGAAAAACCCGCTCGTGCGGGTTTTCAGGGTTAAATCGATGTAGGACTCTTAGTTGTTAAAGAAGACAAGCTAATTTAAATCGCTTCACTTTCTTCATCGGGGCTGGGGGGAATTGACCCTTCCTCCTGCCTGATTTTTTCTAAGTATTCTGCAATTGCTTCAGTTGCCAGTTGCACCACAGGCTTACCTTGGCGTTTGGACTCTTCTTTGAGTTGGGTGTAAATTTCATCCCGGACGCTCACCCGGTGGCGCATCTTGCTCGTATCTCGTTTTGGCTGTGCAGGAGCGGGTTGTTCCCCTGTAGCTCCAGTCGGGGCCACCGGAGCCTCGCTCACAGGAGGTTGGCTGACCGGAGCTTCAGGCGGGGCCACCGGAGCCTCGCTCACAGGAGGTTGGCTGACCGGAGCTTCAGGTGGGGCCACCGGAGCCTCGCTCACAGGAGGTGGGCTAACCGGAGCTTCAGGCGGGGCCACCGGAGCCTCGCTCACAGGAGGTGGGCTGACCGGAGCTTCAGGCGGGGCCACCGGAGCCTCGCTCACAGGAGGTGGGCTGAC
>CAZSTZ010000265.1:4523-8985 GCA_964609515.1 uncultured bacterium
TGACCGGAGCTTCAGGCGGGGCCACCGGAGCCTCGCTCACAGGAGGTGGGCTGACCGGAGCTTCAGGCGGGGCCACCGGAGCCTCCCTCGCTGGAGGTTCAACCTGGGCCACCGGAGCCTCCCTCGCTGGAGGTTCAACCTGGGCCACCGGAGGGGTGCTGGGTGTTGAGAATGGTGATGGGGGTGGCCCTGGAGCAAAAGGAGCTGGAGTTGCAACCCCCTCATTTACCGGTGGAGGTACAACAGGTTCCGACGCCGTCTGACTCTCGGTATTCATCGGTGGAACCACCGGGGGTGTATGGTCAATATTTGCAGGTGGAGCTACTGGTGGATTGCTATTAGCATCGATGGCCGGAGCTACTGGGGTATTAGGATCGGAATTTGTCTCTGTAACAGGAGGAGGATTTTGTTCGGACTCGATAGAGTTGATTGTTTGGTTGTTAATATCAGTGTTCATCGAAAAACTAGATTGATAGTTGGTTACAGATTGGCGGATGGCATCAAAACCGACGCGATCGCAAAAATCACCAAAACTTTCATTGGGTTTCCGTTCTTGTTTGAAGTAAACAAAAATCGGCTTTAACTCAGCTTCGAGTTTATCGACCGGCAATCGGTCCACATAAGGTCGAGCCAAGCGCGTCCCGTCGGGGGAGCCTCCCAGCCATACTTGATAGCTATTGGGAGCGCTGCCCACAAAGCCCAATTCCGCCATATAGGGTCTGGCACAACCATTGGGGCATCCTGTCATTCTAGTCACAAAATGCTCTTGTGCCAGTCCCACCTTGTCCAACAATAACCGAATTTGTCCCAATATGCCAGGTAAGGCCCTTTCTGATTCTGTAATGGCCAGGCCACAGGTAGGCAGAGCCGGACAGGCCATCGAATAACGCACTAGGGGATCGATATCTGTTTCTTTCTTAATGCCCCGTCCGTCCAGAATTTGTTGAATGGCCTGTTTCTGCTCCGGTGGAATTTCATAAATAATGATGTTGTGGTTGGGAGTCAGCACCATCGGTAGTTGATATTGACTGACTATTTCTCGCAGGGCCGTTTTCAGTTGGAAAGAACCTTCGTCTTTAACGCGGCCATTTTCTACAGAAATGCCAACAAACAGCTTGCCGTCTCCCTGTTCGTGCCATCCCAAATAGTCCAAATATTTCCAGGGTGGTAAAGGTTTGAACGGTTGTAGGGGCTTGCCAAAATATTCTTCGACCTTGGCACGGAATTTAGCCACGCCCCAATCGTTGATTAGATATTTCATTCTGGCGTGACGGCGATTGACGCGATCGCCATAATCCCGTTGCGTCGCAACTATGGCCTTGAGCAAATCGCAAACATCTTCTTTGGCCACATAGCCAATTTCATCGGCAATCCGAGCAAAAGTCTCTTCCTTATTATGGGTGCGTCCCAAACCACCGCCCGCATAGACGTTAAATCCTTCTAGTTCTCCCGCTTGGTTGGCCATCACCACCAAGGTCACGTCCTGAGTGTAAAGGTCAACAGAATTGTCCCCCGGTACCGTCACCGCACACTTAAATTTCCGGGGCATATAATGGGCCCCATAAATCGGTTCTTCGCTGCCAGTAAAAATAGTCCCGTTGCCGTTACGCTGTCGAGCTTCTTTAATTTCTGGGGCCTCTTCCGCGCTGATTACTTTTTCCCCATCCAACCAAATTTCATAATAGGCCCCCGTTTGCGGTGTCAGCAAATCGGCGATTTTGTTAGCGTAATCCTTGGCCCATTCATATTCCTGCCGATTTTTATATGGCGCTGGAGGGGCCATTACGTTTCGGTTCAAATCGCCGCAGGCCCCCAGAGTCGAGCCCATATTTTTAACAATGGCCGATAAAACCGTCTTAAGATTTTTCTTTAAAACGCCGTGTAGCTGGAAACCTTGACGAGTAGTCACCCGCAAAGTCCCGTTGCCGTATTCATCGGCCAACTTATCCAGGGTTAGATATAGCTGCGGTGGAACGAACCCGCCTGGGTTGCGAGTTCGGAGCATGAATTGATAATCTTTTTCTTGTCCTTTAACCCGATTATCGCGATCGTCTTGTTGATAAGAACCATGAAATTTAAGAACCTGAACTGCTCGATCGCTAAAGTGGTTGGTATCTTCTAATAACTCAGTCGCTAGGGGTTCGCGCAAAAAGTTACTAGCTTCTTTGATCCCTTCTAATTTTGAAGGCTTGCGTTCTGTAGAATTAGGAGTCTGAGATGATATCACCATTGTTTAGTTTAATCTTTCTAGCACCACCAAAATCTTGTTTTTTCAAGAGCGTTTTTACTTTTTTTGCTCGATTGCTCGGCTTTATAAGTCTTCTTTAGAAGTCTCCTTTAGCTATCTTACCATCTAAGTTATTTAGAAGTTTGCTTGAAAAACCTCAACGCTCTTTTTCTCTACTGCGGTAATTAACCGCTCGATTTTGGTTAGTTTTTTCATTTTAACATAAATAGTCCCACGCTTTGCCAGATAATATTTTTCCGATTAATTAATTATACTTAACATCCGCTCGGTTCCTCTCAAGCTCGCCATCTAACTCAGTTTTCCTATTTTTATGGAGTTCTAATTTTACTTGCACTATGTGGGAGTTCTAGTCTAGTAGGAAAAAGCTTAAATTAACAGCTATTGTAATAAAATTTAACTTTTTTCCATCGGCGATGGGTGGTAAACTCAAAAATAACTCCCACAACTAGAACCAGGATTTTTACAGCCAATATGCCAGATTCACTCATGTATCAAGAAGATACTTATGTAGTTTTAGAATCAAACCAACCAGAGCAATTTATGAGCGCAACAGAACTCTTAGAAAAGTTGAAAAAGATTCTAGCCGAAAGACAAGAAGATTTACCCCGAGATTTGCAAAAATTTTCTACCCTTGAGGAGCGATCGCGGCATTTATTGAATACCTATTGTCAATTCGACCTCAGCCCGGGTAACTTTTTACAGTGGTACGCGGTACGTCTGGAAAAATAATTCTATTTTTGATTTTAGCTCTTAAAACGCTTTATCTCAGTAGCTCAGAAACCAGGTTTTTTGAAAAAACCTGGTTTCTTAATTCGTAATTACAGAGCTGCGTTAATCCCCTGATGCTCGGCTAATCTTTAATTAAAGCCAAATCTATCCGTTTTTCTGCCGGTTGAGTAATTTCTGCCCTGAGGTTCGGGCCAAAAAAAGTAGTAATTTTATCTTGTTTTTGTTGCCAAACCTCCAAAGGAATCTTTGGCGAGTCAAATTCTAAAACCAAGGTATAGGCCCCATCCACTAAAATTTCTCTAACCCCGACCAGTAAAGGTCTTTCTTCGTCGGTGGGACTCAATCTCAGGCGTTTTAAACTTTCGTCTAAATGAGCTTCTTGGCCGTAACGATAGCGGGTAACATCTTTACGAACTTGATTTTGGGTCGGCGTGGCCTGCTCTTCTCTGATGGCCAGCACCTCCTCAGAAGTAGCTTCAGTAAAAGGTATTGGTTTGAGTTCTGCTGCTTTGAGGGCCAGTCCTCCCAATAACAAAGGAATACCATAGAAAAACCCCGCTAGATTCAGGGTTGCATAGTCAGCAAAGTAAGCCCCCATTCCTACAATCGAGAGAATGCCACCCACTACTAGACCTAAGGTTCCTAAAGAAATTTTGCCTAACATATTTATAGAGCCAAATTTTTTGATTTTTCCCGTCAAATTAATTCCTACAAGTAGGAGATTTTTTGGGCTTAATCTTGTTAATCTTTGACGAAAATTAACATATTACTAATTATTTGTCAATAAGCTTAAGGAGTTGAGCAAAATCGTAGGTCGGGCTCCGTAAAACGGAATCCAACATCAGTGGCCATATTCAAAATTGTAGGTGTAGCAAACCGGAACCCAACAGCAGTTAATTTAGGACTGGCAAAAGGCGATCGCTATTTACCCCAAGTCCCTTAACGCAAAAATGGGGGACGTTTAGAATCTATAGGTTTAGTTTTAATGCTTTCCGCCAGAAAACGTTTGAGGGCCTTCTCGCGATTTTTCATAAAAGCGGCCCAAAATCCCGGTTGAAACTCATCCATCGTTTGAGCCAAGGCCCAGACATCTACAGCTAAGATGTTGTAAAGCCGTTCGTCTTCCCGTTTCAGGGAATTGATTTTATCGAGTATTGCCTTATGGAGGACGGCAACGTTTGGATTTTCTTCAGTTTTAATCATTTTTAGCTTAATCTGTAAGGATATTTGGATATAGAATCTTAGATTCGGGAGAACCAGATTTCGATCCTACTCCCGATCGCCCCTTACCGTCTTCCCACCACCCTCTTTAGTAGTTACTTAATACAAGCGTTCTCTACTCGTACAATACCCAAAAATCAAAACAACAACATCAAAATCAAAAAATCTGAGCCATGAAACTCTCGCCCCAGATTGTGGATTACAATAAATTTATGGGTCTTCGGTACCAAGGTTGGCTAAAATGGTAATTTTACGATGAGCGGG
>CAZSTZ010000266.1:0-6353 GCA_964609515.1 uncultured bacterium
GGTTTGGGGCCGCGTTTTCCTTTTGAAATCCGAGGCATTCCTTTATATAGAGGAATAATCCAAGCTCCGGCGATTTTTTTTGCCCCTTGGATCCGTCTTTGTTTTAATAGGAAGCGAACTCTCTGAGCTTTCACTCCCAAGAGATTCGCCGCTTCAGTGGTTCCGACAAACATAATTTAATGGAGAATGGGGAATTGGGAATGGGGAATTGGGAATATTCCCTTTTTCCCTTTTGCCTTCCAAAAAAAACTATTGCGATTATCGCAACAGTTTAGCAAAAATGGGGGTGGCGTTGCAACTGCCCCAGAAGAAATCGCTAAAACGATTACCACGAGCTCGGGCAATTTCTCGTAAATAGGCTTCGGGAAAAAATCTTGCAGGTCTAATTCCTCGTGCGCTGCCGCTAAAATTCATCTAAATTCTAAAATCTATTAGAGCGATCGCCGTAAATAGGCTTCGGGAAAAAGTCTTGCAGGTCTAATTCCTCGTGCCTTATCGCTAAAATTCATCTAAATTCTAAAATCTATTAGAGGGATGGAGAAACCCGGTTTTTTTGAAAAACCGGGTTTCTGGGCTTTCTATCGACATATATCCTCTTGTAAATTGTTCTTCAAATAATCCCCCAAATACTCGCAACCCTTGACAATTACCTCCTCTAAATTATCTACTGGAGTCGGCAAATCTTCCATACTCCAAAATTTAACAGTTCCATCCCAACTCGCCGATACCAAAACCTTGCTATCCGCACTAAAGACAACTTGCCAAACGCGATTTTGATGCTCCTCCAAAGTCTTCAACAAATCTCCCTCACTCGTCCAAACTTTAATCGTCGTATCCTCGCTGGCAGAAGCTAAAAGTTTACCGTCGGGACTAAAACTCACTCCCAAAACCTTATTATCGTGTCCCCTCAAAGTGCGCAAAAGTTTCCCATCAAGACTCCATAACTTAACCGTTTTATCGTCGCTAGCAGTAGCGATTAACTTTCCGCTTGGATGAAAGCTAACCCAATTCACCTCCTTAAGATGCCCTTCTTGCGGATTTTTTGCCAAATTCCTTAAAAACGCCGTTTCCGAAGACATCTCGCAAAAGTTACTATCGATACTCCACAGTTTTACGACGCTATCGGCGCTGGCAGTAGCTATAGTTTTACCATCGGAACTAAAACTGACACTATAAACCCAACCTCCATGACCGACCAAAGTAATAGTACAGCCTTCCTTGAAATTCTTGAGTTTCACCGTCTTATCGGAACTCGCCCAAGCCAAAATTAAACCGTCAGGACTAAAAGTAACATCGTTAACCTCATCGTTATTTTCCCTAAAAACATTCAGTAACTTACCCTCAAAATTCCACAATCTCACCGTATTATCGTCCCCGCCAGAAGCAATAACTCTATAAGCGGGAGAGAAACTCACGCTATTAACCTCATCCGTATGTCCCTTTAAAGTACCTCGGAAACTGCCGTCAGCATTCCAAATTCTAACCATATAATCTTGACTGGCAGCAGCGATCGCCCCCTCATCCCCAGAAAAACTAACGCTAAAAAAACCCCCAGAACCATTGACCCTTAAATTCTTAACCAAACGCAGGTCTGGCTGCCAAATTCTCACCGTATTATCCCGACTCGAAGAAACGATAGTCCCAGCAGAAAAACTAACGCTATAAACTTCCTTCCTATGTCCTTCCAAAGTTTTCAGCAATTCGCCGTCATCAACGTTCCAAATTTTAATCGTCCGATCCTCCCCCCCAGATACCAATAACTTCCCATCCTCGCTAAAAGCGATCGCCCAGACAACCCCTTTGTGACCCCTGAAAATTTTCAGCAACTCGCCATCGCTACTCCACAACTTTATAGTTTCCTCTCCCCCAACAGCAGCGATCGCCTTGCCGTCGGGACTAAAAATCGCCTTAGTGGCTCCTCTTTGATATTGTAGGGTTTGCAGCAACCTGACTTCCTCCCCAGTTTCGCCAACCTCCCAAACCTTGACAGCATCCTCCTCGTCGTAACTCGAAGAAACCATGCGGCTGCCATCGGGGCTGAAACTCACGCCAGTCGCTTCCCTTTTTCCTTCTATAGTTTTAACCAACTCCCCCTTTTGGTTCCAGAGTTTAATAGTTCCATCTTTACTTGCCGAAACAATTATTTTACCGTTCGGACTAAAAGTCGTATCGTAAACGCTTTCGCCGTGTCCTCGAAAAGTAGCCAGTAACTCGCCGTCGGTATTCCAAAGATAGACATTGCCATCTTGACTGGCAGTAGCGATTTTTTTGCCGTCGGGACTGAAACTGAGACCGTAAACCCGATCGCCGTGTGGCAAGTTTCTCAGAAATTTACCTTCCTTACTCCAGAGTTTCACCGTGTCATTCTCGCTGGCAGTAGCGATTATTTCCCCGTCTGGAGAGTAACTGACTTCCCAAACCAAATCCTCCTGTTTCTGAGAATCTCCCAAACGATTTTTTTCCTCCACTTTTGATAGAAGATTTTTGAGACTATAAATCGTTTCATTTCTGAGTTGTTCGGTTTTTTGTTCCTCCAGGGAACGCACATTTATCGCCGCTTTCAACGCATTTTCTAATGCCTCCAGTTGTTTGCCCGAGGAGTTTTCAATTTCAGAAATAGAATTAAATGCTTCTACCTTTGTCAAAATTGCTTCTACCTTACCTTTTTCTGCTTCCTCCTTTGCCACAATTGCCATTTTGGTTCTAACGGATGCCCACAATACTATTGCGACAGCAGCAACGCAAATTGCAATCAGATTTAACTCTCCTTTTTTCTTAAGTCGACCCAAAGCAGTTTTCTGGGAATAGACTATAAATTGATAATCGCGATCGCTCAAACTTTTCTTTTCCGCAAACTGTTGCGCCCAACGCAACTCTTCCCCCCTCAAAAGTTGTCTTTTATCCTCAAAATTAGAAGTTTCCCAAGCCTTCAATTTTTCTGCGTAAGGTCGCAAATTATCTAATTGTTCTTTTACCCAATTTCTGTGAAAAACTCTCCGATAAATCTCGTTGTAAACCTTTAAAAAGCCATCCTTTTTTACTACCAAACCGGAGAGTTGTAAATCTATTTGTTCTCTACTGCCGTCCGTGGGGATGCCTTTTTTGGAAAGCAATTCTGAGAGCAAAATTTGTTCGTAAATTCCCAACAAACGCCCCGCCCGTTGGGAGTTTTTTAGGAGGCGATCGCGAATCGTTCTCAAATGTTGCGGTTCGTCTTGAGACTCCCAATTCTTAATTATATAAGTATTAACTAACTCTTCAAGATTAGGTTTTCTGCTGGCGGCATTTTCAACTATTAAATCGCACAACTTTTGCGTTAAAAAAGGTTGTCCGCCCGTCCATTCTAATACTTCCTTTAAAACCGTTTCTGGATTATCTACTTTTTCCTCTAATCCCCAAGTTAGAGATAATTTAGCCTCTTGAAAACTCAATCCAGAAAGAGCGATCGCCTTACCAATATTAAACGGAGTTCCAGTGGCATCCTCAATCAAATCTGCCGGAGTAGCGACTCCCAACAGACAAAAACTCAGCCGTTTGTAATCCGAATTTTCCGCCCGTTTGTTATAGCAACAGCGCAGAAAACGGAAAAAATCATCCTTAAAATCTAAATCGATAGTCGTATCGATTTCATCCAAAAAAATGACAATATGTTGAGGAATATTAACTAACAATATTTCCTCAAAAAACTCGTTCAAACAATCCAGCCAATTAACTTGTTCGTCTCTGCTTCGCAACCAAGGAAGCCACTCAAACTTGTCTGATAACTCAAAACTACTAACTAAATTTCTAATAAAACCGCCATACCACTGTTTTTGTGTAATATTTTTAGAACCGATGACGCTGGTATCAATAGCAGCGCAAAAAATACCATCATTTTCTAACCTTTGAATAGTGCGAACTTTTAAACTAGACTTTCCCATTTGTCGCGAGTTAAAAACATAACAAAACTCGCCTTGTTTCAAACTTTTATAAAGTTCATCGTCTGCCTTTCGCCGCACATAAGTTATTGCCTCTGGTGGGAGACTGCCGCCGACGTGATAGGGTGGTTTACTTGGTATGGTCATGGTCAATGCCCAGGCGATCGCTAAAATACTGACGATACAAATTGTACCTGACCCGACAATCGTTTCCCCGCATCTCCACCAACCCCATTCCTTCTAATTTATATGCCTGCATCCAGTCCAAACGAACCGCATTTTCTTCTGTTAAGACCTTTTTAAAAGCCTCCAATAGTTCTGGATACTTTTGCAAGCGATCCAAAAGCCCCCGCAAATGTTCGCTATAAATGCCAGCCTCCGTGGGAGCATTTCTCAAAAGTTCTTCTAAAAATTGCTCTTCGGAAGACATTTTACCGTAATTTTTAATATAAGAAAAAGCTTGCTGTATTAAACTAGGATAACCCCCCACCAGAGCCATCAATTTTTTAACTTTATCGGGTGTCAAATTTAACCTTTGATTTGCCGCCAATTTCTCAACTTGAGCTTGAGTAAAACCAGGCAACTTAACCGGCGAACGCACATTCTCAAAAGGAGAAGGATTGATATCTAAATCTGCATATACTTCCGTAGAATGAACTATAATTAATCGCAACTTTTTCCAAATTTCTTGAACCTTAGCATTCTCGTGCCAAATTCGCAGCAAACTGAAAAATACTTCCGAAACTTCTCCGTAGGGAAAAACTCGTTCTACGGGATCCAAACACAAAACCAGAGGATTTTCTATTTGAGCTAATAAATATTTTTCAAAGTAGTCAGTGCAGTTAACTTTACTGCTAGAAAAATCATCATCCCAATAATCCTGCAATTTATTATCTAATCCCAAACCTCGACCTACCATCACGCAAAACCACTTTAAAAAGGTATCGGGGCTGCTGAAATTAGTTTTATCTGCCAAATAGATATTTAAAAATACCGTCTTATAATTGAGTTGGTAAGCATAGTTAAGAATGCGAGAACTCAGAGAAGTTTTACCCATTCCTTCTGGAGCTTTAATTTTAATTAACGCTCCCGGTTTAGTAATTTCTTGACAGCATCTTTCTTCAATGGGAGGACGTTCGATATAATCTGGTAACTCGGGAAAAATCTGGTGGGTTTTTGAGTTATTTTGCCCTTGCTGAAGCAAGCGTTTTTTTCGTTCCAGAGCAGTTTTAAAATTAGTTTTTTTAATTTCTTCTTGCAAAGCTTTAGAAAGAAGCTTCCACAATTTATGACCTACAGTTCTTTGCAAATAATTAGCGCTGTACTCCGTAGCTTCCGCCATTTCCTCATAAGTTTGACCCTGCCAAGCACCATAAATAATTGCCATCTCGACATCGGTTAAATGTCTGGCTTCAGTCTCTACTAATACATTGTCTGCCAGAGCGATCGCTTCTTCACAGTTCATTTGATAATTAACAATTAATAATTAACAATTAACAATTGGCGATTTAGGCCGAACTTTAGAAATCCCCAATTTTTGTGCGCAATTGCGCACTTTTTTGGGCCTTTAACGTTTAATGTCCAATTTTTGTGCGCAATTGCGCACTTTTTTGGGCCTTTAACTTTTAATCTCCAATTTAAGCCGACGATGGCCATCGCCTTCGGGAATCGAGCTACTTTTTAATCCTAATTCAGTCCTTGGTCTTCTAATTAATTTCTGAAAATAATACTTTCTCTCCCGATCTTCCAATTCAAAGGTAGTACCAGTAGACAGACAGGGAAGGTCAAGGTCATAAAAGGGACTACCTTCAAGTCAAAAATACTACTCAGGAGACCATTATCTATGCCACTGCTATCCTTAATGTCCGGAACCGATCGGGGAACCTCTCGCCTCAATTTCGTTGCTACGCCAGACACAGAAATCTATTTAAAAGGAACCAGAGAATTTTTACTAGCCCTTTTAGATGCCAGCGTAAAAGGTCGTGGAGAGATCGAAGCAGTTTATCCCCTGCTGGAAGAAAATGTCGAACTGCTAGAACCTCATTTTATCTACGAGTTGCGCTCTTGGGGCCGCGAAACCTTTCCCCAACTCCCCCAAGAAAAAAAAGTCACCATAGCTAATGCCCTGGCAGACTTAAGTCGGGTTATCTGGGCCCTGCCCGAAGGCGACCCCGATATCGATCTGGAAATAGCGATCGCCTGTAACGAACTAGCCTTAGAACTATTAAACAGTTCCGAATCTCCCGAGTTATGGGCCACCATTAATAACAATCTAGCTCTTGCTTACAGCGAACGTTCTGTTGGCGATACCGTGAATAACGACCTCAAATCTTACGCTAACTACCACCAAGCACAACAGATTTTTCCTTACGAACCCTTTCCCCAACAATGGGCAAAATGTTAATTGTTAATCGTTAATTGTAGTTAATTGTAGGT
>CAZSTZ010000266.1:6453-8738 GCA_964609515.1 uncultured bacterium
GTGAAACGGAACCCAACAAACCGCAAGTTCCATCTCCTTATATCGCCAGTTCAAAGCTTCAGCGAAGGTAAAAAACTAACAATTCCTGGAAAAACAATAATCAACATCAGCACCAATAATTGCAACAAAATAAACGGAATTACACCGCGATAGATATGACCGGTCGTGACTTCTGGTGGCGCAACGCCGCGCAAATAAAATAAAGCAAAACCAAAAGGAGGAGTCAGAAACGAAGCCTGTAAATTAGCTCCCAAAATAACCCCGAACCAGACTAAATCTATACCTAATTCTCGAGCAACTGGCACAAATAAAGGCACGACGATAAAGGCAATCTCAAAAAAGTCGATAAAAAAGCCCAAGAAAAATACTACGGCCATGCTGAGGAAAAGAAAGCCAGGAACTCCACCGGGGATACTCGATAATAAATCGAACATAAAGCGATCGCCATCCACTCCTCGAAACACCAAACTAAAAGCAGTAGAACCCAAGAGAATAAACATCACCATCGTCGTAGTGCGCAAGGTGACATCGCAAACCTCTTGCAAAGAGCGCCAGCTTAATTGTTTTTTCACCGCAGCAAGAGCGATCGCCGCCATAGAACCCACAGCACCCGCCTCAGTGGGAGTCGCAATGCCAAAAAAGATACTCCCCAATACCATCAGAATCAACAATAACGGCGGCATCATCACCTTTAGCACTCGCAGGCCCAAAGCCTTACGACCAATGTCGCGTACTTCCAAAGGTAACGCTGGGGCCAGTTCTGGTTTCAAAAAAGCAACAATCAAAACGTGAAGCGCAAAAGCACCCGCCATCAACAACCCAGGAATCACAGAACCGACAAACAGATCCCCCACAGAAATCCCCAGTTGGTCTGCCAGTACCACCAAAACCACGCTCGGAGGAATAATCTGGCCCAACGTTCCCGAAGCCACGATAACACCCGTAGCCAGTTCCTTGTTATAGCCGTAGCGGAGCATGATCGGCAAAGAAATTAATCCCATAGCCACCACAGTAGCCGCCACCACGCCAGTCGTAGCCGCCAGCAAAGCTCCCACCAAAACCACGGCCAGGGCCAAGCCCCCCCTCAGACGTCCGAAGAGAATAGCCATCGTTTCCAGCAGTTGCTCGGCCATACCCGACTTTTCCAACATCGCCCCCATAAAGATAAAGTATGGAATCGCCAACAGCGTGTAATTGGCCATAATGCCAAAAATCCGCTGGGGCATAGCCGTTAAAAAAATCGGATCGAAGACTCCAAGGGCAATACCGACCAAACCAAAGAAAATCGCCACCCCCCCCAGAGAAAAGGCCACCGGATATCCCATAGATAGAAATAGGAACGCCCCAACAAACATAACCGGGCCTAACCATTCAAATTCATACGTCAGAGTCATCGGCAGTCTCCTGGAGTGGTAGTTGACGGGTGAAAATTGCCCAATTTTTGATAGCTTCAGAGATTCCTTGAATAATTAGCAAAACGCAACTAACAAGAATCATGGTTTTGATGGGGTAACGGGGCAGTCCGCCAGGATCCGGAGACACTTCGAGAATGGCCCATGAGTTGGCAACTGCACCCCAAGAAAAATAAAAAATGAGGATGCTGAAGGGTATCAGGAATAAAAGAGTGCCAATTAGATTGACCAAGGCTTTTTGTCTCGGCGTCCATCCACTATATAAGACGTCCACCCGAACGTGTTCGTTATGTTTGAGGGCGTAGGCCCCGCCGAGCAAGAAAACGATGTCGAAAATGTACCATTGAATTTCGATTAGGGCGTTGGAGGTTAAGTTTTGCCCGATGCCCTTGCCAATGTAGCGTCCGATTACGTTCCAGACCCCCACTAAAATCATCAGTAGGACTAAGCCACCGCTAAAGCGTCCAACTATTTCGTTGAAGCGATCGATAATTCTCGATAGCCGTAAAAGTTTTTCCAATTGATGGCCTCCTAAATTCGTTCCATATAAGTCTAATATTTTTAATCAAATTCAGGCCCTCAAAATCTATATGATTTTCTCCTCGATATTGGGCCACTTAAACCAACAGATCGGATTTTCCCCGTTGGTCCAAATTTACAACCAGAAAACAGCTTGCATGGCCAATTTTTGAGAAGTTTTCCTGCTCTATCTAGCTAAAATAAAAAAAATTTCAAATTTTTCCTGAAGCTTGAAAGCACTGATATTAAAACTTTGTAGCGTTTGGACATTGCCGAAAAAACCAAAAAAATCAAAAAAATTTGAAAAAGGGGTTGACAGTTAGAAAAGTAGTTGCTAGATTAGTAAATGCGCGG
>CAZSTZ010000267.1:0-8696 GCA_964609515.1 uncultured bacterium
CGCGCTCCGCGATTACTACGAACTTTTAAATCGCGCTCCGCGATTACTACGAACTATTCAATCGCGCTCCGCGATTATAGCGTTTTCAAATGAGATGTAAACAAGAAAGGGCTATTTACTACCAGCAAAAAATTCTGGAAACCCTCTTACCCATTCCCCATTCCCCATTCCCTATTCCCAAAAAGCGTCAGCCTTTTGGACAGATCTCAAATAAAACTGCTATACTACGAACTTTAAGGCAACCAAATATTAGGAAAAAACGACTTACCCAACTCTCGAATTGAACGATTAACCGTCCTCAAAATCTTAATATGTTCCTCGTCTGGTTCCACCGGGATAATCTCAGCTTTTTCTCCGCTTCCCAATAAATCTATTGCTAAATTTGCCGCCTCCAAACCAGTAACATAAGCCTTTTCCTGAGACCAAGAACCGTGACGGTTAATAATCCAATCTCCACTCATAAAGACATTCTTAAAACTGGTAGTGGCAGGCAACATATATTGATAGCTTCCAGGGAAAAAATGGGTGACAGCTTGAGACAACCTGACAACAGTTTTCTCGACTATTTCAGCTTCCCCAAAAGCGGGAATGCAAGTTGTTAAATATTGCTTAACTATCTCGACAATTTCATCGTCTTCTAAAGGTAAAAACTGATTGGCATGATAAAAATCAACTTCCACAACTGTATTAGGTTCCTCTTTAAATTCATCGTGGATGGCGTTCAAATCGAAAAACGTCCAACCGGTAGTTGCATCAAAACCAAAACAAGCATTAGAAGCGCGAGGAATAGTAATTTTTCTGTCAAACCATAAACGAGTTGCTAAAACATCTATTCCTCCTAAATTATTCAGATTTCTAAATTCCTGGCGACTTTGTAAAGCAGAACTGCCCGACATAATTTTTTTCATTCCCGAAACACCCACGGCAAAAATTACCCCATCGGCATCAAAGATTTTATCTCCACAAACTACCGCCCTCGCTTGGTTATTATCGTCAACAATTAAATTTGTTACTCGTTGGTTAGTTTCGACTTTTCCTCCTAATTGTTCGATAGCTTCTACCCAAGGTTGAAAAATCTTTTCCCCCACAGTTCCGCGACACCAAACTACATCGAAATTAGGCTGATGGGCGAGGATAAAATAATACAACATTCCCAAAGCTGCCGCTGCGGAACATTGCTCGCCGGGGGCAAATAATCCTACTAATAACATGGGATTAAAAGCGTCGCTATAAAGTCTGGCAGAAACTCCATATTGTCTGAATAATTCTCTAGCAGTTACGGCATCGTAACGCCGCCACGCTTCGTCGGAATTATCGAAATCTATGAGGGAATAAAGGAGGGGAAGGGCGGAGAGGCGATCGCTCAATGGCAGTCTTTTAAATTGAGGATAAATAAAAGTTCCCAAGGGGGTTGGCAGTGGAGGTTGTTCTTGAAAAATTGGCGATTCTACCTCCAAACCTGCGGGGGAATATTGGGCAGATTGAGTCCAAGGAGTAAAAGGGTTTAAATCTAATTCTTTAATGAGGGAAAAAATGTTTTTATAGGGATACCAAAAACCGTGGATTCCCACTTCTACGGAACGCCCGGTCGGAGTTTTCCAACCAGCAACTAAACCTCCTGGATGGGGTCCAGCTTCTAAAAGAGTAACGTCATAACCATTTTTTGCTAAATGGTAAGTTGCTCCCAAACCTGCCCAACCGGCACCGACTACGATTACTTTTTTGTTCATTGTTGTTAGGTGTTAATTGTTAATTGTTAATTATATTGGAGGATATTCAGAATTGTGAATTTTGATTCCTTCCTTATCATAAAAGGCGACTTTATTGCCATCATCCGTAAATAAGTACATTTGTGGATTGGCAGTGGCTCTAATAATTGTAAAATCTAAATCGATAGAGATTTGTGATAATTTTAACATTAGCTTGTTTGTTAATCGAAACTGGATACAGGGAAGTTGTGCATCATCTGTTGTTATCTGACAGTCAATTACACTCCAATAACCCATTTTTTTTAACTCTTCAAAAGCCGATTTAACTGGGTAAAGCTTTTCGAGCCAAAATTCTAATTGTTTATCCAGAGCAAATTGATACTGCTTGCCAGTTAGATGTCGCTTCCAACAATCAAGATTCCATCTGGGATCGTAATCTCTTCCACCACCATTTGCTAATGAAGGTAAAACAGTGTCGCTTTGACGAGTAACTGCAGTCGGTGAAAAGTTAAGTTTTTCAGTTATTAATTCCGCATCAATATCTTTACCAAAAATCAAGAAACAAGTGCTTGTTTTCAATAAATTCGACATAACATTTTACTTTTTTGATTGATTTTACTGCTATTTAAAATCTGGTTGCTCTTCTTAAATCATTAAACCTTCTCCAAAACTACTATCGTATCGCGTTCAATATTTCCCGCCCAATCTACATTTCTGGGAAGGTTTAACTTCCGATTTTTTAATAACAGGTGAAAATCAAATATTTTCTTAAAACCAACATCCCTAGCTATTTCGCTCAAAATAGAAGCTACTGGAATTTCAACCCCACAAATTTTACTAACATCCCCTATGGCAAAACAATAATATCCTCCTTTCCGCAAACGCTTGTAACAACTTTGAAAATGGGACTTCATATCCACAAAATATTGATAAACTACTCTAGCCCTCAATTGATTTTGACCTTGAGAAGCCCGATATTTTTTAGCAAAGTAAATATCTTCTATTAATCTGTCAAGATTTTGATAACCAGTTATTCCCAATTCCTTCCATTCTTGTTTGGGGATTCTTTCGGTACCAATTTCATTTGAATATAAATTTAATCGGTCGCGATCGCTCTTCACCATTCCCAACCAATGCAGTTCAAATTTAGCCGCCCAAACGTAATCTATGGCATTAATATAAGGAGGAGAAGTGACTATCGCATCGCATTTCCAATCCCCACTAACTCTTCTCGCATCTCCAGGAAATACCTCTTTAATTCTTCCAATATATTTGCTTAAAAAAGGATTCCATTCTCGAATCGCTTCCAAAGCTTTATCGACATAAAATTCAAAATAGTTTAAGGTGTCTTCGCGAGACCGTTGGGGTATTTCTTCAAACTTACTTCTTCTAGCAGCTAACAACATTCCATCGTTCATATTTGAAGTTTTTCTTGCAGTAGAAGCATAAGCTAACCAAAGTAATTTTTGAGTATTTGGCGGAGACTTTATAATTTGATGTTTGAGAATTTCTAGCCCTTCCCTTACCGGTTTTTGAAACCAAAAATCTCTCTTAGTAAAATTGATGGTTTCTGGCGCGTCTTTCTGCCAGAACGAATTCTTCAAGATTCTTTCTTTTTCTGCTAAAATTTCCTCTGACTGCCATAAAGTAGTCTTAACTTGACAATTTAACTGACTTAGGGGATGATAATCCAGCCAATAAACTGATAATTGATTTTTAATCCCTTCAATTATTGTAGTTCCAGAACCGGCAAACGGTTCTAAAACTGTAAACTCTTTCCTGGCATATTTTTGGAGAAACCAGCGGGGTATTTCTGGAATTGACTTAGCAGGTTGAAACCCCAAAGAATAAATTTTAAGCGGAGTTTTTCTTTGAATAGAAATAAAAGTGCCTTTGGGAATATCTAAAGGAATTTCTCCTTCTACATAAAGGTATTTAGTTTGAACGGTATTTGTCATAATTGAGTATGAGTATGAGTATGAGTATGAGTATGAGGGACCAAAATGAGACGATCCAAAAAAAAGTTATAAAATCTAAGTAAAGTGGTACGCTGCTTGAGAAAGACAAGCGGGCTATTACCACATTAACAAAGAAAAGTCAAGATAATATTTGTGATTTACTCAAAACAGAACGGCCCGGGGCTGACTCTGACAAACCTATTTCCCTTCGAGCTAGATAAATTCCAGCAAGAGGCGATCGCTGCCCTGGATGCGGGAAAATCCGTAGTAGTATGCGCCCCGACAGGAGCTGGCAAAACCCTAATCGGAGAATACGCCATTTACCGAGCCCTAAGTCAAGGCCGAAGAGTATTTTATACCACGCCCCTCAAAGCTCTGTCCAACCAAAAACTGCGGGACTTCAAACAGCAATTCGGGGACGAGATGGTAGGATTAGTCACCGGAGACGTGTCCTACCACCGGGAGGCCCCCATCCTGGTAATGACCACGGAAATTTTCCGCAATATGCTCTACGGCACCCCCATCGGCGAGATTGGCACCTCCCTAGAAGGAGTCGAAGCAGTAGTATTGGACGAGTGCCACTACATGAACGATCGCCAGCGAGGCACCGTCTGGGAAGAGTCCATAGTTTACTGCCCGTCAGGAATTCAACTCCTCGCCCTCTCCGCCACCGTCGCCAATAGCGATCGCCTCACGGACTGGATCGCCAAAGTACACGGTCCCACCGAACTTATCTATTCGGACTTTCGACCGGTTCCCCTGCAATATAACTTTTGCAACGCCAAAGGTTTATTTCCCCTACTGGATAAAAGCCAGAAGAAAATCAACCCCCGCCTCAGACCAAAAAACAGAAACCAGCATCGCCAAAGGGGCAGACAAGAAGAACCGGCTTTAACCTTTGTTCTGGCTCAACTGCAAGAACGGGATATGTTACCCGCCATCTATTTTATCTTTAGCCGTCGCGGGTGCGCTCGCGCCGTCGAAACAGTAGCGCGGAGCAGTATCTCTATGGTAAACGACAGGGAAAAATCTCTGTTGGAACAGAAAATCGGAGAATATCTCAATCGTCACCCCGAACTATCTCGCAACCAACAGTTAGAGCCCCTCAGTCGAGGCATCGCCTCCCACCATGCCGGAATGTTACCCGCTTGGAAAGGTTTGGTAGAGGAACTCTTCCAGCAAGGTTTAATCAAAGTTGTATTTGCCACGGAAACCCTGGCCGCAGGTATCAATATGCCGGCCCGAACTACCGTCATCTCCAGTTTATCCAAACGCACCGACGACGGACACCGACTCCTAAAACCGTCCGAATTTTTGCAAATGTCCGGGAGGGCAGGACGTCGGGGGATGGACTTGCAGGGTTATGTAGTAACGGTACAGACTAGATTTGAGGGTGCAAAAGAAGCCTCTTATTTAGCGACTTCCCAGGCAGATCCTTTAGTCAGTCAGTTTACCCCCAGTTACGGTATGGTCTTGAACCTACTGCAAACCCACACCATGCAAGAAGCGAGGGAATTGGTGGAGAGGAGTTTCGGTCAGTATCTCTCGAATCTATCTTTAATACCGAAATTAGAAGAGAGCGATCGCCTCAAAGAAGAACATACCGCCGTTAAAGCCAAACTAGGCATTTACGACGAAGACGATATTAACAAATTACAAGAGCTCTTAAGTAGTTATGAAAAACTCAAAGAATGGCTGAAAGAAGAGAAGCGACTCTTAAAAATTCTCGAAAAACAAGCCGAGGAAACCAGACTGCAGCAAATATCTCCCCTGGTATCTGAGGCACCGATAGGTACAATTCTCAGCCTCAAAGGCAAACACGTTCCCACCGCCAAACGCGCCAACGCCGAGCCCGTACCCGCCATCTTAGTAGCCCAGGTGCCAAGTTCCGGCAAACTCCCTTACTTTTTGTGTCTGGGAACAGATAATCGCTGGTACGTCGTCGCCCCAGTAGATGTAGTTGGCTTGCACTCGGACCTACCGCGCTCCACTGCAGCAGATAAAATACCCCTGCCAGAAATGGAGCTGAGATTGGGGCAGTGTCGGAAGTCCGACGAAACTACTCAAGGTATCGCCGAGTTAATACCAGAGATTCCACCGCCGCCACCAAGCCCAGAAGTAGTACGGCAAAAGCAGAAAATTCAGGAAGTAGAAGGGCAACTGTCCGCCCATCCCCTTAACGAATGGGGCAGCCCTCGTACTATGCTCAAGGGTTGGCGGCGACTGCTGAAATTGGAAGAAGAAATCGGAGATTATCAAGCAGAGTTAGACCAATATTTGGCGCGTTACTGGGAGGAGTTTCTCAATTTGATTTCAATTCTGCAAATCTTTAGCTGCGTCGAAGAGGTTGGAGCTTCGGAGGTCAAACCGACGGTATTGGGTCAAGCTTGCGCTGCCATTCGAGGGGATAACGAGTTATGGTTGGGTTTGGCTTTGATGTCCGGCGCTTTGGACGATTTAGACCCCCATCATTTCGCCGCCGCTTGCGCTGCTTTGGTGACGGAAGTATCCAGGCCTGACAGTTGGACTAATTATGACTTGTCTGAGGAAGTGGAGGAGGGTTTGAGGGGCTTGCAACATCTCAGACGGCGACTTTTTCAAGTCCAACGCCGATATAAGGTAGCCTTGCCAGTTTGGCTGGAATGGGATTTAATTAGTTTGGTCGAACAGTGGGCCCTGGGCACAGATTGGCTGGAATTGGTGGATAATACCAGTTTGGATGAGGGGGATGTAGTCCGGATTTTACGCCGGACTCTGGATTTATTATCTCAGATACCCTATATCCCTTACGCATCGGACTCGATCCGTCAGAATGCTTCTCGGGCAAGACAGCTAATCGATCGCTTCCCAGTTAACGAGGAAGTTGAGTAGATAGTGCTGATTTTGCGATCGCTCCATACCATCTGTGACGCGCGATCGCGATTTACTCATCAGACCTCAACCTGGTTTCTGGGCTGCCGAATACCTTAACGATAATCTGACTGCTGAATATCGCGCAAGCGGGCCTCTGGACGCTTAAACCGATCCATCTGCGCTTCAAAAAAGGCGCGGTTTGCTGCCAAATGCTTCGGGTTGGGGTCGTCCAGGGGATACAACAGCGCAGTCCGCAAAGCTTGGATAACCGCCGAAGTCACGCAATACATAGACCGCTGGAAAGTAATCCCCAACTGAATCAACATATCGTCCTCGCCCCGACAATGTTTGTCGTAATATTCCACCAAATAAGGAGGCAAGAAATGTAACATATCCTGCATCAACAGCGTTGGCGGAATGCCGGCAGTTCCCACCGGGAAGACGTCGGCGTATAAAATCCCGTAATGAAAATCCTTCTGGTCTGCCGGTATCTGTTTCGCCTGGGCGTTATAAGACTTGGTACCCCGGAAAGGCGCAGTGCGATAAAATACCGCCTCCACATAAGGCAAGGCCGCCTCGTACAACCACATAAACCCGCAAGATTTGGGGATTATCTCGTGGAGCTCGCCGTTAATATGGGCGTGGTGGTAGATGGGGCGACCTGCTATGGCGAATATTCCGTTAACCAAGAAGTTCATCGCTTCTGGCACGCTGGTAATTTTGCCCTCGTCGTATAAGTCGGACATTTCAAAAAACACCGGTGCCATCACTTCCCAGAACAAACCCAGGTTGCTGTAATAGGAAAGCTGCCTCACCTGTTCCACAAACATTTCTGGGAACATTTTGTAAAGCAGTAACATCGGCGGGTTATTTTTGAAATAAGCCTTAATTGCTTTATCGGCGGCGGTTTTATATTCGGGAGTATCCAAATAAGGATCGAACCTGCCCCCCATCTCCCGATGCCAGAACATCGCCCGCATACAAGCTTCGGCAAATTCCATATTAACGCGATCGTGCCAAAGGTGATGTAACAACTTCGGCATTTTGCCGCTTTCTCCCTTCTCGATAAATTCCAAAAGTTCCGGGTGGGCGCCTCCTCCTCCGCGCCAGATTCGCAAGTCGGCATCGTCGCCGGCGTAATGGTTGTTCAGTTCGAGATATTCTTTGGGGAGGAAATATTTAAAGAAGGGCAGGGGATTTAAAAATACCCGTTCGGCGATATACAGCAAGTCGCGCCAATAGAAATCCATCGGCACCGCGTAAGCTTTATAGATGCCGATAATTTGCATTAGGTTTTCTGGCGTGTCCGGCAACATCGCCCCACCCGCTTCGAGGCGGTGGATGATGTCTGCAAATTCGTGTTGTGAGGGTGGAATTTTTGTTAGTGTTTGTGTCATTTTGGTAATGGGTAATAGGTAATGGGTAATTGGGCAGTCGTGTAGGGTGCGCAATGCGCACCTTACAAATCAGGTAGTCGTGTAGGGTGCGCAACGCGCACCTTACAAATGGGGCAGTGTAGGGTGCGCATTGCCTACAACTGCCACGAAGTCTAATCTTGAGGAATATCGATCTCGGTACCGTCATCGAGAATAACGGTAAAAGCATCAAACTCATCTTCATCTAGCTCGCCAATTACTGTTAATCGATCGCCAACAGATACATCAATAGTTTCCTCCCACAACGCACCTGCATCTACAACAACAGAGCCGGTCTCGTCGGTTACTACCCATTCGTTATCGTCGTCATCGTCGACAATCTCAGTAACTTCGCCGGATATAGTTACAGTTTCCTCTTGTTGTAAATCCTCAATATTAGTTGTATTTTGTGCTAAAACGGGAGTAGTAATAGCAGAAATAGCTGAGATTGCTAAAGCGAGAACTATGCTAGATTTCATTTGAGTCGATCTCCTTAGATTTGATACAGCTGATGCGCACCCTACAAGGGAGGTAACGGGCTAGGTTGATGGTCGCGTTATCCGCACTACTCATTATGCTCCTCCGCTGCAATTAACACCTCCATTTGACGTTCTCCCCGCACTAAAGTGACGGGGATTCTGAATATCACTATCCAGGTTTTCTCTTTCTTCAACAAACCTTAAAGCTAACTATCTCTTACGAGCAATCTCTAAACCAACTAACCGTTCTACAGAACCAATTAGCGAGTCTAGTTTAGTTAG
>CAZSTZ010000268.1:0-8645 GCA_964609515.1 uncultured bacterium
TTAATTGTTAGTTGTTAATTGTTAGTTGTTAATTGTTAGTTGTTAATTGTTAATTGGGAACTTGAAAAATGAATCTTCCATCTTCCGACACACCATTGTACAACCATCCCCTACCCGCCATAGAGACATGGCTCCTAAGTCAAGGATGCCAACAAAACCGCCAAGAATTAAATTATTGGCGGGTTGAAAAACCAGCTTGGGAAGCCGAACTATGCTTGGATATAGATCAATTAACCGTCCGCTACTTTAAGGCAGGAGCCGACGGTAAAGATATTCAAAGGTCTTTTAAATATTCTCTGAGTAGAAAAGATATTGAAGAAGCAGTTTTTTCAGGGCCTTAAAGCTTACCAAAGCGGCGCTTTCGTTGCTGGTAAGAAAGCAAAGCTCGATGGAATTCGGAACGGTCAAAATCAGGCCAAAAAGTCTCAGTGACGTAAATTTCCGCATAAGCCATTTGCCAGAGCAAAAAATTACTAATGCGCATCTCGCCGCTAGTACGAATTAACAAATCCGGGTCGGAAATACCTGCGGTGTAAAGATGTTGTTCAAATAAAGTCTCGTCGATATCCTCCGGTTGTAACTTACCCTCTTTTATCTCAAAAGCGATCGCCCTACAGGCCTGTACTATTTCTTGCCTGCCCCCATAATTAGTCGCCACCGTAAACTTAATTCCGCGATTATCCTTAGTTTTTTCCATCGAGCGTTCAATTTCTCTCTGGAGGGATACTGGCAGAACATTCAAATTACCCACAAATCGAATTTGAACGTTTTCCGCCATCATCTCCTTAAGTTCTTGGCGCAATACCCGTTCGAACAAAGTCATCAAAAAATTAACTTCTTCTTGAGGCCTACCCCAGTTTTCGCTAGAAAAAGCATAAGCAGTCAGAGCCCGAACGCCCCAATCCCGACAGCAGCGCAATAAATCTTTCAAGGCATCCACTCCCCGTTGATGTCCGACAAACCGGGGCCAGCCGCGATTTTGCGCCCAGCGACCGTTACCGTCCATGATTACTGCAACATGGTTTGGCAGGCGTTGGGGGTTGAGATCGGCAGGTAAAGATTGCCAGTCAGTTTGTTGACTCATTTTTTCTTTCGAGAGGCCGATGGACTTTTATCGAAAATATTGGCAATTAAGGCTGCTCCCTTGGACCCGATCTGACGTTTGAGGTTGCCGATGGGCAGGGAAGTAGGAGTTCTTTCATCGCTGAATGGCAATAAGCGTTCTTCTAGCAATTCCTTGAGTTTATTGCTAGTTAAGGGTCGATTCAAAGCTCCTTTTTCTGCCATAGAAATAGAACCAGTTTCTTCGGAGACGACTACGCACAAACACTTTTGTACTTTTTCTGTAATTCCCATAGCAGCCCGATGTCTGGTTCCCAATTGTCGGGATGCTATTCTGTCCGATAGGGGTAAAATTACCCCAGCAGAGACAATGCGGTTTTCTCGAACTAAAACCGCTCCGTCGTGCAATAAAGTTTTTGGTTGAAATATTGTTTGCAATAGTTCTTTAGAAATTTCTGCATTGAGCTTGACGCCCGGTACGGAAAAATCTCTTTCGTCAATGGGGCGGTCCGTTTCTACGATTATTAAAGCACCCGTGCGGTTTTGGGACAGTTGTTTTACTGCTTCTACAATTTCGTCTATTGTATTGTCTGGTTCTGGAAAAACTCGACGATCGCCCCCAAATTGATGCCAGATTTCTCCTCGACCCAATTGTTCGAGAAAGCGGCGAAATTCCGATTGTAAAATTACTGCCATTGAGACGGCGGCCCCTACGACCAAACTATTGAGAGCAAAACTCAATAACCTCAATTGCGCCCACTGACTCAAGGCGGAGGCAAACATTAGGACAATAAAGCCTCGTACCATCCATAAGGTACGACGTTCTGCAATGATGACTAGCACCATATATGTTAGGGCTAGCACTAGCACTACATCAATACTTTGAACCAACAAGTCTTTGAGCGTGTTAGGGTCATTCCCCAGACCCAATTTCATAATTAACAATTAATAATTAACAATTAACAATTAACAATTAGCAATTAACAATTAACAATTAACAATTAATAATTAATAATTAATGGTTTCAAAACGCAAGCTGGCTTGCTAATAACCCAATTGTTAATTGTTAATTATTAACTCTTAATTGCCCCAAACCCAATTGTTAATTGTTAATTACTCAAAAGTCTTTCTGGCCAGCGATCTTGTTGGAGCAAATCTTGATAAGTTTCTCGCTGAATAATCACATTAGCTTCCCCATTTCCTACTAACACGGCTGCAGGTCGCGGGACTCGATTGTAATTAGAAGCCATGCTGTAATTATAAGCTCCAGTACCAATTACTACCAGACAGTCTCCCGATAGAGTGGGGGGCAGTTTAGCATCTTTTATCAAAATATCTCCCGACTCGCAATGCTTGCCAGCAACAGTAACGGTCTCGGTATTTGGGGCCGACATTTTATTGGCTACTACTGCCCGATAAAGAGATTGATAAGTAATCGGACGAGGGTTGTCAGACATTCCGCCATCCACGGAGATGTAAGTCCGAAGGCCCGGTATTTCTTTTCGAGAGCCTACGGTGTAGGCAGTCACGCAGGCCGGACCTACGAGCGATCGCCCTGGTTCGCATAGTAATTTTGGCAGAGGCAGATGCCGCTCTTGACAGGCTCGAACTACCGCTCCTGCGATGGCCTCGACCCAAGCTTCAATACTCGGTGGGTCGTCTGCCTCAGTATAGCGGATGCCCAAACCTCCACCAACATTAATTTCTGTTAAGGGCAGACCGTAGGCCAATCCTTTTTGTAAAGCTTCTACCATTACCCCTGGCAAGTCTTGATGGGGCTGAATTTCAAAGATCTGGGAACCGATATGAGCGTGAAGGCCGATGCATTTTAAACTTGGTTGCTGGCTAATAAATTGAAATACTTCGTTTAGGCGATCGGGGTCGAAGCCAAATTTACTATCTAAATGACCGGTTTTAATATACTCGTGAGTGTGACACTCGATTCCTGGAGTGAATCGAACCATAATTCTAATGGGAGTTTGATTCGGGTTTCCAGAGGCGATCGCCACCAAAGTTTCCAATTCCCACCAGTTATCGGCGACGATGGTAGAGTCGGTTTCTATTGCTAACTCTAATTCTGCCGGAGATTTATTATTGCCGTGGAGGTAGATTTTCTCGGGACTGACTCCTGCAGAGATGGCGGTGTAGAGTTCTCCACCTGATACTACGTCTATGCCTAAACCTTCGGAGGCGCAAATTGCGCATATTGCCAGACAATTCCAGGCTTTAGAAGCATAAAGTACCTGAGATTCTCCGGGATAATAACGCTTAAAAGCTTCTCGATATTGACTGCTGGCAGTTCTTAGAGTTTCTTCGTCGAGAATATAGAGAGGAGAGCCAAATTGTTCGATTAATGCCGGAACGTCACAGCCGCCAATTTCTAAATGGTCTTGGGAGTTGACTTGGGCGGTGAGGGGCAATAATTGTTGGTTTGGCGATCGCTCTTTGTTGGTTAGTTCGTTGATGTATTCTCGTCCAGATGCTTTTAATGGAGCCGATTCTATAGATATCATTTTTATTTGGGGACAGACAGAGAGTCTATATTTTAATCTAAAATTCTTGCAGAATTTAATCTATTTTTCATTTAGTGGCATTTTTTCAATTACAACCGCTTACTGCTGAATATTTGCCGGCAGTTGTAGAACTAGATCGAATTTGTTTTGACGGACTGTGGACTCTCGACGGTTATCGGCGAGAACTGGATAGTCCCAACAGCGATATTTGTATCCTAATTCACTGTCGAGATGCCATGCCCCCTTTAATTATGGGTGTCGGCTGTATGTGGGCCATCGTTGATGAGGCTCATATCACCGTCTTAGGGGTTCGTCCCGATTATCGAGGCCAAGGTTGGGGAGCCTTTCTGCTTTTGGCTCTGCTGAAGTTGGCTTACGATCGACAGCTTCACCGGGCCACGTTAGAGGTAGCGCCGTCGAACCAGGCCGCACTGTCTTTGTACCATAAATTCGGCTTTCGGGAGGTCGGGCGGCGACGGGGTTATTATCAAAAGACTGGGGAGGATGGTTTGATTTTGTGGCGGGGCGGTTTGCAAAATCCTGTGTTTGAGAAAGATTTGAAGCTTTGGGAAGAAGGGGTGAGCGATCGCTTTTCCAAACAAGATTTAATTTGGGGAATTGGGAATTGGGAATTGGGAATTGGGAAAAGTTAAGGCAATTTTTTCTGGGGTATTTTTGGTAAATTTTAAAAATATTATTGCATCAAAGTATCGGCATCCAAATGCAATTTTAATTTAGACAATGCTCTATGGTTTGTTCCTTAGCGATCGCCCTTTCTATTTGGGTTTGTCAAAATACTCCTCCTCAGCAGCCAGTCGATCGGAAATAGCGCTGATAATAAACTGCTCTAAGTAAATTCCTTGTTTAGAGGCGCGTTTTGTTGCTGCCTCGTGCAATTGTGAAGGTGGGTTTAAAGAATAAACAAACATAAATTGTTGTTAACAAAAAAAAATACGAATGGTGTTTTTTTGAGACAATAGTAACAAATCTGGTTGATAATTAGGAAAATTTGCTATAAACTAAAAGAAACTAGCAAAGCTGTTGTTATGATTAACGCATCCCAGTCAAACCTTAAAATAGATAAACTCGCCCAAAAAGAACTGTTAGAAGCATATTTGACTGTCGAAGACAAGGAATTATTGGAGCGAGCGGCACAAATTGAGGGGATAACTTTAATTGATTTTATCATTAGAAGCGCGCGGGAGATGGCACGCTTGGCCCTCGAAGAAAATCCCCCGATTAAACTGAACTCGGAAGAAAGTTTAGCTTTTGCAGAGTCTTTGCTAAATCCTCCCGAACCTAACGAGCGAACGATCGCCGCTGCCGCAGAATATAAAAAGTCAATGGGTTTATAATGAACATTCCTCGTTTCGCCTACAAAATTGAACGTCTATCTTCTCAGCACAACCGGAATGATTTTTATTGTGGGGTTGAACCATTAGATCGTTATTTATAAACTCAAGCAAAACAAGATTTACGTCGCTTTTTAACTTCTGTATTTGTTTTGCAAGACTTAGAAAGAGAGCAAATAGCGGGATATTATACTTTGGCTTCAACAGCTATTCAATTAGGCGATTTGCCAGATGCAATAATACGAAAACTGCCAAAATATCCATTAATTCCTGCAACTTTATTGGGAAGATTGGCAGTATCTCAAGATTATCAAGGGCAAGGTTTAGGCACATTTATCTTATTTGATGCTTTACAAAAAAGTAAAAATAGCGAAGTGGCTTCAATGGCTGTTGTTGTTGATGCTAAAGATGAGAAAGCTAAAAGGTTTTATGAGTATCATCAGTTTAGTCCTTTTGCTCAACAACCCCTAAAATTGTATTTACCAATGGGAAGTATTGTTAAGATGTTTAGTTAAGAAAAATTTGGGAAACTCTAAAAGTAGATGGGCATTACCATGCATCAATTTTTTCCCCAATAGCTAGCAAAAAGTAGCCACTTTAACAGTAATGGAGCCAAAAACCGACCAAACTGGTTCCGATACTCTCAAGTCCCTACTTTAGCAGAGACTCACCCTGGGAGAAAACCACAGCCTTTTTTAGGCCAACCATTTCAAAAAACCATCATAAAATAATAGTCACGCTAGAATAAGCCTAAGGGCATTTGAAGGTATAGGAATTAGCCATGTTTGAACGCTTCACAGAAAAAGCCATAAAAGTGATTATGCTGGCCCAAGAGGAAGCTCGCCGCTTGGGACATAACTTCGTCGGTACCGAACAAATCCTCCTGGGTTTGATCGGAGAAGGGACGGGAGTCGCTGCCAAAGTCCTGAAATCAATGGGTGTCAACCTTAAAGATGCTCGGATCGAAGTCGAAAAAATTATCGGTCGGGGTTCGGGATTCGTGGCCGTCGAAATTCCTTTCACTCCTCGGGCCAAGCGAGTATTAGAACTTTCCTTAGAAGAAGCTCGCCAATTAGGCCATAATTACATCGGTACCGAACACTTGCTGTTAGGTCTGATCCGCGAAGGAGAAGGAGTCGCCGCCAGAGTCTTAGAAAATCTCGGAGTTGACCTCTCGAAAGTCCGCACCCAAGTTATTCGGATGTTGGGCGAAACGGCGGAGGTTGCCGCAGTTGGAGGTGGCGGCGGACGTACCAAAACGCCTACTCTGGACGAATTTGGCTCTAACTTGACCCAAATGGCCGCAGAAGGTAAACTGGATCCGGTGGTGGGACGGCAGAAAGAAATAGAACGGGTCATTCAAATTCTGGGCCGCCGTACCAAAAATAATCCGGTGTTAATCGGCGAACCGGGGGTAGGTAAAACGGCGATCGCTGAAGGTCTGGCCCAACGTATCGCTAATACCGATATCCCAGATATCCTCGAAGACAAACGAGTGGTAACTCTGGACATCGGTTTATTAGTGGCAGGGACGAAATACCGGGGCGAATTTGAAGAGCGCCTGAAAAAAATAATGGACGAAATCCGTTCTGCGGGTAACGTCATCTTGGTCATCGATGAAGTCCATACTTTAATCGGGGCAGGGGCTGCTGAAGGGGCCATTGATGCGGCTAATATCCTCAAACCTGCTTTAGCCCGGGGCGAGCTACAATGTATCGGCGCAACTACTCTGGACGAGTATCGCAAGCATATCGAACGAGATGCAGCTCTCGAACGTCGCTTCCAACCGGTAATGGTGGGAGAACCTTCCGTGGAGGAAACTATCGAGATTTTATTCGGTTTGCGGGAACGTTACGAACAACACCACAAATTGAAAATCTTGGATATCGCTTTGGAAGCAGCGGCAAAATTGTCCGATCGCTACATCAGCGATCGCTATTTGCCGGATAAAGCGATCGACCTCATCGACGAAGCGGGTTCCCGAGTTCGCTTAATCAATTCCCAAATGCCAGCGGCGGCTAAAGAATTAGATAAAGAACTGCGCCAAGTCCTCAAAGAAAAAGATGAGGCGGTTCGTTCTCAAGATTTCGATAAGGCAGGGGAATTGCGCGATCGGGAAATGGAAATCAAAGGGGAAATTCGGGCTATAGTTCAAAACAAAAAAGCGGAAAATCGCACGGAAGACGACTCCCCCGCAGTTAACGAAGAGGATATCGCCCATATCGTCGCCAGTTGGACGGGAGTACCGGTAAACAAACTCACCGAGTCCGAGTCCGAAAAACTGCTGCACATGGAAGACACCCTCCATCAGCGTCTCATCGGACAAGACGATGCCGTAAAAGCTGTATCCCGCGCCATTCGTCGGGCTCGGGTCGGTCTGAAAAATCCCAACCGACCGATCGCCAGTTTTGTCTTCTCCGGCCCCACTGGTGTCGGTAAGACGGAACTTACTAAAGCTCTGGCAGCTTATTTCTTCGGTTCGGAAGATGCGATGATTCGTTTGGATATGTCCGAATTTATGGAACGCCACACGGTCTCCAAGTTAATCGGTTCCCCACCCGGTTATGTCGGTTACAACGAAGGCGGGCAGCTCACCGAAGCGGTTCGTCGCCGTCCTTACACGGTGGTACTGTTCGACGAAATCGAAAAGGCTCACCCGGATGTCTTCAATATGCTGTTGCAAATTTTGGAAGACGGACGCTTAACCGATGCTAAAGGTCGGACGGTTGATTTCAAGAACACTTTGATTATTATGACCTCGAACATCGGTTCCAAGGTTATCGAAAAAGGTGGCGGCGGTCTCGGTTTCGAGTTTGAAGCAGACGAGTCGGAAGCTCAATACAACCGCATTCGCAATTTGGTCAACGAGGAACTGAAGCAATACTTCCGCCCTGAGTTCCTCAACCGTCTGGATGAGATTATCGTCTTCCGCCAGCTAACGAAGGACGAGGTGAAGGAAATTGCGGTAATTCTGCTCAAGGAAGTGTTCGGTCGCTTGGCAGAGAAGGGCATTACCTTAGATGTGACGGAAAAATTCAAGGAGCGTTTGGTCGAGGAAGGTTACAACCCGAGTTATGGGGCGCGGCCTTTACGTCGGGCAATTATGCGCTTGTTGGAGGACAGTCTCGCTGAAGAGATTCTCTCGGGTCGCGTTAAGGAAGGAGATATTGCCTTGGTGGATGTGGATGATGAAGGTAAAGTTAAGGTTGCACCGGGTAAGAAGCAAGAGTTATTGCCTCAAGGTGCAGAAGAAGTGGTATCGAATAAGTAGTAGTAGGACGCGCACCGCGCACCAATTAAGAAACCGGGTTTTTGTACCCATTTAAGAAACCCGGTTTTTTGTACCCATTTAAGAAACCCGGTTTTGCCGAAATTACCGGGTTTCTGGACCTACCGCGCACCAATTACGAACCAACGGCAGAGAATCGAGGTTCTCTGCCGTTTTTTTTATCGGTAAAAGCACGGTTTTTTAGTGAAAATTAGCTGTTTTGACACAAACATCCCAATAACTCAAATTCCAATTATTCTTTTCAATAGCTAAAGCGGCCAAATAATCGGGATGAGGTTCAACTGAATAAAGACTCCAACTGCTTGCCAGACTTGCATCTCCATCAATACTTAACAACTTTAGGACGTATCCAGAAGCGATAGAAATTTCGACCTTTTCCAGACCGCCAGATAGCCCCGATCCTTTTGCTTTAAGATAAGCTTCTTTGGC
>CAZSTZ010000269.1:0-8644 GCA_964609515.1 uncultured bacterium
GGGAGGAGAGTTTGGTAATTCCGGTGGAAGTTAAAACGGCGGTGTTTGAAAAACCTAACGTTTTCAGCTATTTGGTAACTTTCATCTTAACCGCGATTTTTGGGTTTTTGTGGTCTTTTTTATACTTAGTAACTCATGCTTCTCTTATACCAGTTTGTATGGGCGTATGTAAAAACTATTTAAGCGAAGTCTCAGCTTTAGTAATGTCTTTTATTTTGCTCGCCATAATAAGCGAAAGGATACTAAACGCCAGTGCCGAAGAAAAAAAGATTGACATCTTTTTTATTTTTAGTTTGAGCGTTCTCTGGTACTGGTTGATAGTGATGGTTTCCGTTTATCTTGATAGTGCTGGCCCTTATTCATATTCATTCTTAGCTTTAAAGTTCTTTATCTGGCTCTTTGGTCTGACAATGGTTTTTGATTTGGGACTGCTTATTGGCATTAATTACAAACTAAAAAGGGTTAAAAATAACTCGAAAATGAGTTCGCTCTGGCTCGGGTTAATAATGTGTTTTATCGTGGCAGATCCAGCTTTATTATTGGCGGAATTAATCTGGCTGCCATTGGTCACGATCGTTATTTTTGGGGGTGCTTTAAAGTTAATGGTAAAGTGCTTTAGTTATTGCAAAAGTCAAAAGTTATTAACCAAAAATGCTCTGGCATTCTCGGGTTTTAGCTGGAGTTTAGTCATGGCGATTTTCTTGCAAGAAAAATTATTTTTTAACCTCGATCGTGCCGCTAACCATCTTAACTGGAGCTTCGGGGCCCTGGTGTTAATGACCTTGGAGTTCGTTGTCATGGCAGTTATCCCTATCCTCTTTTTCGGTTTGTCCTTAGCAAATGGAATCGTAAAATACTTGAGAGCGATCGCTCGCTACAACCGAGAAAAACCCAACTTAATTAAACCCTAATAACAATTAACAATTAACACAAGAAAATTCGCACGCCAGAAACCAGGTTTTTTGAAAAAACCTGGTTTCTTAAATCTCGGGTTTCTTAAATCCTGTTGATTTTTATCGGAGATTTATTGCGCTACTAATTCTTCAGTTTCGGCAGAATTTGTCTCGGTATTATTACTATTATTTCTAACGGCGGCAGTTAATTCTAATCCCAGAGGTTTTAACCACTCCGCCAAACCATAAATAGCATCGCTACCTTGCTTTTGGAACAGTTCGTCTAACTTTTCTAAATGCAATTTAGCCGCCTCTGGAGACATATTTAATTCCCCCAAAGCTTCACCTACATCTCTTAATGCTGAAGGCAACAATTCTGGTTCTGGATCTTCTTCATCCAAGATTGCCCAAATATAGTCTGCTGCTTCTTCTGGATTTTCTTTGAGTTCGTGAATTAGTTCTTCTTGGTAGCTTTTAGAAACTTTACGCATTACTTCTGTTTCTGTATTTTCGACCGTTTTTTCCCTGTAAGCATGGCTATTATTGCGATAATATCGAACGGCGGCAGTTAATTCTAATCCAAGAGGTTTTAACCACTCCGCCAAACCATAAATGGCATCGCTTCCTTGCTTTTGGAGTAGTTCGTCTAATTGTTGTAAATGCAATAATGCCGCCTCTGGAGACATATTTAATTCCCCCAAAGCTTCACCTACATTGTGGAAAACTAAAGACAGCAATTCCGGTTCTGGCTCTTCTTCATCGAAAAGAGCCCAAATATAGGCTGCTGCTTCTTCGGGATTCTTTTTGAGGGCTTTAATTAATTCTTCTTGGTGATTTAAAGTTTTAGGCATTATCTTGACTCCTGTATTCTCTCCAGTATTCAATTGCTTGACGAATATCTCGTTGTTGAGTGCTTTTATCTCCTCCACAGAGAATCAGCACTATGGTGGTTCCAATTTGCCCGAAATAAATTCGGTAGCCCGGACCATACTGTATTCTAAATTCGCAGACTCCTTCCCCCACGGAACGATAGTCCCCCAAATTGCCTGCTTTAATTCGATCTAGCCGTATGCGGATTTTAGCTTTCGCGGTTAGATCCCGCAAAGCATCCACCCACCCTAAAAAGGGACATCTTTCATCAGCGGTCAGGTAATATTCAATTTCCCTTGGTTGTGCTTCCATAATTGTATTATAACTGATTAATAGCAGGCTTCGTCACGGTGGCGATGTCCCTACTATTACTACATTCTTAAGAAACCAGGTTTTTTCAAAAAACCTGGTTTCTGAGATAACATAAATTCTACCATAAAAACCATGCTAACTACTGAAAAATTACCCGATTTTGCCAACTACGGCTATCAAGTAAACAGCGAACTCGGACACAACCGCGCCGGCGGTCGAGTTACTTATTTGGCAACAGAAATTAATAGTAAAAATTCCGTCGTTGTCAAACAATTTCAATTTGCAAGTCCCGGTGCAAATTGGTCCGAATATCAGGCAAGCGATCGCGAACTGCAAGTCCTCCACCAACTCGACCATCCTAACATTCCTCGCTATTTAGACTCCTTCCAAACAGGAAGCGGTTTTTGCCTCGTTCAAGAATATAAAAAAGCTCCTTCCCTCGCAGAAAAAAACGATTGGTCTCCCCAACAAATCAAACAAATAGCTATTTCCGTTCTCGAAATCCTTAAATACTTACAAAGTCAAATTCCCCCCGTCATTCATCGAGATTTAAAACCAGAAAATATCCTCGTTGACGACCAAATGAAAGTAACTTTAGTTGACTTCGGTTTTGCCAGAGCGGGCGCCGGAGAAGTTGCCGTTAGTAGCGTCGTCAAAGGTACTTTAGGTTTCATGCCTCCAGAGCAAATGTTTAACCGAGAATTAACCGTGGCATCTGATTTATATAGTCTGGGGGCAACCTTAATTTGTCTGCTAACAAAAACCCCTTCTACGGAAGTCGGCAACTTGATGGACGAGATGGGGCGAATTAATTTTAAATCGCGGGTTCCTAAATTGAGCGATCGCTTTATTAATTGGCTGCAAAAAATGGTCGAACCCAACTATCAAAATCGTTTTCCGTCCGCAGAAGTCGCCTTAAACGCTCTAATTCCCATTCAAGTTTTGCGCCCCATTACTATTCCTAAATGGGCGTGGATTACTGGTGGTTTAATTGCTGCGAGTTTGGCAATTTCTGTGCCAGTGGTTTTAAAAATAATGCAACTAGAAGAGGTTACTATGGAACCAGAAGAGGTTACTATGGAACCAGAAGAGGTTACTTTACAACCTCAATTAATAGATAATCCCCAAGTTGTAATTTCTACAAATCCCGAAGCTACGGAAAGTTTAGAAACAGTTAAACTTCAACAAGGAACGGTTTATTTTCGAGTAGAAATAGACAAAATACCACCAAAACAATATCAAGGAACTTGTCAGCTTTTCGATGGAGTTGGAGCCTTAGTTGCCGTGGGAAGTTCTACTTTAGAAACTGCATCGGGAAAATTGCAAAGTTGGTGTTCTTACGACTTTAGTAAAGATGCCGACCGACCCGGAGAATGGAACTTGAAATTCTTGTTAGAAGGCCGGCAAATTATAGAAAAAAGCTTTACCGTTTCACCTTAAAACTTCAAAACCTGGGGGACATGGGATTTCAGTCTCTTTCAATACTTTGACTAAAGTTGAAGGGTATAAAACTTCTTCTTTGCTGCTTTTGCAAAGGAGAGTGTTTGTAGTTAGTTGGTCGTCGGACATTGGAAAAGTCCAAACGATGCCCATGTAACTTTTGAAACCAGGGTTTTTGGGAGTAGCAAAGGTAATTTTGCTGTTCTCATCCAGCGGCGACGGCTTCAATTCTTCGACATTTTGAACCGGGTTCATCGGCGACAAAATACGATAGCTGTAATTGTTGGTATCTGTTTTAATTCCCAAGCCCAAATTGTTGATGGAATTACTAAAACTGTTGTTTTCGATATAATACGCTTGCTGGCCTTTATTCATAGAAGCGATGTATGTTGTGACCTCCATTGGATCGACCTTGCCGTACTCGCAAAACCAACAATCATTTTCAAAATCGTAAACTAACAACATAGCGCTGGTGCCCATACAAGCATAAACGAACATCCGCAAAAGCCAATGGATTATTTGAGATATCTTCATCATGGTTTTTTCTCCGTTTAACTTTTAGTGTAGTAATTTTCGCCCGCCAGAAACCGGGTTTTTTCAAAAAACCCGGTTTCTTAAATCTCGGTGTAGGCGATCGCTCTTTTTACTCTTAATTTACGATAATCGAATCCAGGAGCTTTTGTCAAAGAAAAAATCTATTTTTCTAATAGTTTTGGGGAAACCTGGAAAAAATCCGCTAACTGTTGAACTAGGTTTTCTCCGAGTTTGCCCCTGCCATTTAGCACTTCCAAAACAGCGGACTCGCTGCCCAAAATAGGAATTAAATCTTGAGGTTGAAGTTGGGATTCTTCTAACAAAGCGTTGAGAAGTTCGACACCTGTAAGTTCTGGGATATGTTCGTGTTTTTCCTCATAGTCGTAAACCAACATTCCTAATACTTTTAAATAGTCGCGATCGTCTTTATTTAACGGTCCTTTATCCAAAAGAAAATTAATCCGATTTTGGGTGGCGATTAATTCTGCTTTGTTAGTTATAGGACGGGGTGGAAATGCAGTAATTAACTCGATGTAATAACTGTTAGGAGTTTTCAAACCAGTCGTCATTTTTCCAGTTCTCCTTATCGTATTCTGAGTGGGTTAATACGGCGCGGATAAAAACTATAGGGAAAGATTTGGCGTAGGTCGTTAAACTTGTGGAACTCTGGAGCTGATACGCGGTTGTACCAGAGCAACAGTCCCGGTTTAGCAGTAGAATGTTTTTCCCAATATTCTCTAAGCGTCCTCCGACTAATAATGCGCATCTCTGTGTCCCGACTTTCTTTTCTGGACTTTTAATTAAGATAGCATACTACCAGTGGCTTTTGTAAGGTATTGACAGACAGCCAAAACCATGATAACCTCCAATTAAAACCATAATCTATTGCTGATGAAGACCAAAAGCAAACCAAACTGGGCGGGGGATGACCTGCTCTCGCAATTTGTCAACCTGTTAATCCAGACAAAACCTATCTATCGGGTGATGAAACGTCAGGCCCGACAAGTGCTAATTAAAACCGCCGAAAAAAAAGGAGTTCCCTGGCGGGAAACTTACCGAGAGTTAGAAAACTCCGGGGCAAAGGAACTGTTGGAGGAAATTACTAACCCAGAGGTTGAGTATCCAGAGTATTATCAAGTGCCATTCCACGCTTACGATCGCGGTAATCTTTGCTGGGATGCCGCCTTTGAAGCTTCCTCGGCAACTCAATCAATGTCTTTAAGAACCTGGCCCGAAGAAAACCTCACCGGAGAACAAGCTCACGAACGCCTGCGAGATACTTTTCATCAAGTATTGAACGAGTACAGCCCTGCGGTAGTAACAGATGTGCTAGACGTGGGATGTTCGATAGGAATGTCAACCTTATCGCTTCATCGCTATTACTGTCAGCGCCAACAAACCCAGGTGAGAACGGTAGGCTTAGAACTGTCACCCTATATGCTAGCCGTTGCCAAAACTTTAGATACTAAGGGAGAAATTTCCCAGTGGATGCACGCTAACGGGGAAAAGACCCGCTTGCCAGACAATTCCTTTGATGTCGTCGCCCTACAACTGATACTTCACGAACTGCCGCGCTACGCAACCCGCAACATTTTCCAAGAAGCCATGCGAGTTTTGCGTCCCGGCGGCTGTTTGGCAATTTGCGACCAAGATCCGCGATCGCCCGTCATCCAGAGTCTCCCACCGGTACTCTTCACCTTGATGAAAAGCACCGAACCTTGGTTAGACGACTATCACACTTTTGATGTAGAGGCGGCGATGCAAGAGATAGGTTTTGAGTATAAGACCACAGTGGCAACGGATCCTCGTCACCGGGCGATTATCGGTATTAAGCCTAATAGATAAAAACTATCGGCTGAGATTTATTACTCACTACCAAAATAATCAGATGACAGTAAAAGCATTTTTTCGAGCGGCAAAAGTCGAGAGCGCCAAACCGCCCTACGACACCATCCACCTGAAAATCTTCTATCCCGCCAAAATGTCCGACAGCGCGGAAGAACGGAATTTTGGAGTCGTACCCGCCAATTCCGAACTAGCACCGTTTCCCGCTGTCATCTTCTTTAACGGCGTCAACTGCGGCATCGAAATCTATCAATGGTTGGCAGCGGAGCTAGCGAAACGGGGAATAGTAGTGCTAACCTTCTCCTGGGTGTCGGAAAATATCCCCGGCATGGTAGCGATATCCCCGGGAGTCGAACTCGCAATGTTAGCGCCAAACGCCTATGGCACCGGTCCTACTGCCTCCGCCCTGCCTGCCCTATTGGCAGAGTTGGAACGGTTGCAGTCTGAAGGCATTCTGGCGGGGATGCTGGATCTGGAACGAGTAATATTAGGCGGTCATTCTGCCGGCGGACGGGTAGCTATAGAAAGTTGCGATCGCCGCTTTTTCCCCCAGCTCGCCGGTGCCTTTGCCTACGGCGCCCATACCGCAGCAGGTACGACGATGGGTTACGAAGCAGGAACAATTTTACCCCTGCCAGACTCCCTGCCCTTGCTGTTGATGGGGGGAACTCGCGATGGAGTAATTGCAAATAGCAGCGATCGCTACGGCATAGTTTGGGACGAACCGACAACGCCAATAGTTCGCACCTTCCAAGAGGGGATAAAAGGGAACCGAAACGATAGTTATTTGGTTCTCTTGGAAGGAGCAAATCACTTTTCCATCGCTTATCCCTTCGATACGACTGCGGGAACTTCGTTTTTAGATTTCCCGCCAACCCAACCCGAAGGGGATATTCGTTCTCTGATGGCGGAAGCGATCGGCTTATTTATCGAAACTACGATAAGTAAAAAATCGGATAAGTTAGAAGAATTGTTAAACGCTGCCAATCCTTTAATCAAGTCTTGGCAGCGCAAGTAAGTTCCGTAGAACGGGCATCTTGCCTGTTCTTACCACGGAAAGAAACCAGGTTTTTGGAAAAAACCTGGTTTCTGAAGTACCGCATCGCTACGAACCGACCGTTACAATCTCTTCGAGACTTTCGTTTGCCAGCCTATCTACGGCACGCAAACTATAAGTGCCAGGAGAAACTCGGGCAAAATTAGTCGTCGCGTTCAACACTTCTACTAACTCCCATCGATTGCCGTTTTGCTGGTAAAGCGCCCAAGAACGAACCTCCCCGGAACTTTCGGGGTTCCAAGTTATCATGCTATCGTTAACTTGTACCCCCGTCGGCCCGGGTGGAGGATTGTTATCCAACCAAGGCATAGTTGGCGGCAGGGCAGGAGTGGGATAAACAGAGTTCTTAAACGCATTGTTTACTCCCGAAACATTATCGCGGAACATCTTGACGCTAAAAAAGATATTGCCCAAAGAAAGCCTGCTGGCACTTTGGCGAGAAATCGCTACTTGTCGCTCGAATTCCGAGACCGGCCACCCCGCCTCTTGCAACTGACTTAAATAATTACCCGCGTAGATATGGCGCTGCTTGGGATTGTTTTGCAACCACCAATTTAATAACACCGGGTAACTTTGTCCCGCCGGATCGATGCGCCAGTAAAGTTGGGGCGCTAAATAATCCAACCAACCTTGTTCTAACCAGAGTTTAACGTCCGCGTAAAGGTCGCGGTATTGGTCGAAACCGACGATGCCGGGCGCTTTGCCGGGACGATAGATGCCGAAAGGACTGATGCCAAATTTGACGTAAGGTTTCTCGGCGTGGATGCCGTTGGCGAGACGTTGAATCATCTGATTAACGTTCTGCCGGCGCCAGTCTCCCAGAGAGAGCGTGCCCCCCGATGCTTTATAAGCGTCGTAAGTGGCGTAGTCGGGAAACTCGACGCCGCTTTGGGGGTAGGGATAGAAATAGTCGTCGATGTGGATGGCGTCGATATCGTAGCGACGCACTATATCCATGATGACGTTATAGGTTTGGTCTTGTATCTCTCTAGCGGCAGGATCCATCCAGATGTTATTGCCGTATTTGTAGGCATACTGAGGATATTTAACCGCCATGTGGTTCGGCGCGAAAGAGCCATCTCGGGGACTGAGTTGGGCGCGGTAGGGGTTGACCCAGGCGTGGAGTTCGATGTTGCGCTTGTGACTTTCGGCGATCGCGAACTCCAGAGGATCGTAATAGGGCACCGGCGGCGTGCCCTGTTTTCCCGTCAACCAACCGCTCCAAGGCTCGATCTGGGAGTCGTACAAGGCGTCCCCGTTGGGTCGCACTTGGAGGATGAGGGCGTTGAGGTTTAGCTCTTCCATCCGAGCCAAGATGCGCAACAGTTCCGCTTTTTGTTGCTCCACTGGCAAACCCGGTTGGGACGGCCAGTCGATATTCGCGACGGATGCCGCCCATGCCCCCCGAAACTCCCGAGGGGGGAAGTTATTGGAGTATGGGGGCTGTTGGGCCATGGCCCTTAGGAAAAGAGCGGGGAAAATTTGAGTTAGGCTAAATGCCGCGACTGCCAGACAACCCCAGAAGAAAAATTTGGGGTTGCGGCGGCGTCCGGTTCTGGGTTGCCGCAAGTTGAGTTTTTGCCATAGTTGGCGGATGACGTTCATAGTGGTTAACCGACTAGATAGTTTAACGCATTTTGTTAAACTAAGCCAGGTCGTTACCGACCCGACTCGTCTGCAAAACCGTGCTTGC
>CAZSTZ010000270.1:0-8581 GCA_964609515.1 uncultured bacterium
CAATTGTCTTTATTTTTCGTTTCTAATACTGCTTGAGTCATGGTAATTTCTCCTTGTTGGCGTAAAATATTATAGCTTATTATCTGAGAAACCTGGTTTCTTTAAGAAACCAGGTTTCTGACAATACCTTCGCCGTTTTTTTGTAGGTTGGGTGGAACGCAGTGGAACCCAACGATTTTGTTGGGTTGCGCTGCGCTTCACCCAACCTACGAATGGTATTTTTTTATTTTGGTGAAGGTATTAAGAAACCGAGAAACCAGGTTTTTTGGAAAAACCTGGTTTCTGGCACCTAATGTTTAACAAATCTAACGCCTTCCTTGTTGGCGTAAAATTGTATCTGCCCACTCTCGGTCTTGTTTTTTCAAAGGTGGCACTGGTTCTTTATTATAATCTATTCCTAAATCAAATCGGGCGCGGTCGTAGATTTCCAGAAGTAACTTTTGTAAATCTATTGTTGCTGGAGCTTCGTTTGGTTTTAAAGGTACGGGAATTGATGGAATTGGTTGCGGGAGATTAAAAGCATAAGATTGAGCGTTGGGGAGGCGATCGCCCCTCGCTACTAAGATTCGATAATCTGTCTTTTCTCTTACTCCTAAAACAATCATTGGTTTGCCACTTCTCAGTAAGTCTATCTCCACCAAGTTTGCCCGATAATTGAGCATTTCTAATCGCTTTTTTTCGTAGGTTTCCCGTCCAATACCAGCCCGCTTGTTAGTAGGAGAAAGTATTTCGATTACCGTTATAACTCTCCCGCCAGGCATCTCTCTTATTTCTAAATAAGCTTCTTCTACTGTTTCTGGTATTGGCAATTGTACCACTGTCGGTTCGACGCGACTTAGCAAGGTAACGTTAGAATTTGGTTGACTATTTGCGGGCTTTTTAGAAACTACAGTTACGTCGGGAATGCCAACTGCATTTTCTGACGAACTGAGATAAATTCGCTTTTCAATGGCAACTCGATAATTGAGATTTAATTGAGGTTCGAGGGTATCGGCGATCGCCACAATTAAACGATTATGTACTTCTCGCCAAAATTCGGGACTTTCTAAATAAGGGTTCATCCCTGGAAATGGTGAAGGCATTTTCTTTTCTCCCCATCGCTTTTTGTAGTTGATTTATTTACCTTATTTTACCCTATAACAATGTTGGGTTGCGTTTCACGGAGCCCGACCTACTCCGAACCGGTACTTTATTTTTTTGCTACTCCCTAAATTGTTTTTTTTATAGTAACGAAAGTACGAATTTTCGACCTTTAATCTTAATTTGCCAAAATACCCGCGTTCTTGCGAAAAAAAGACATTGCCCTCCACTGGGGGCAATGTCTTTTTTCTACTCACCTAGAAAGGAGACCAAGAAACCCGGTTTTCTTCAAAAAACCGGGTTTCTGAGATACTGAAAAACCGATGTCGAGTGACAGTCACCAACGCTCGCCGCGCTATATGTTATTTAACAAGAAGCTCTGATACTGGGTTTGCCGCATATCGGTCCAGTTTCAAACCAAGTATTTATCTGTTCGTCCGTGAGGTCAGTCGGTTTGGGAGGTAGATTAGTTCAAAAATCATCTTGCCATCGACCACTGCCGCAAACCCACCATCGGTAGTTCTATGTTCGGCGACTCGCACTTCTACTGAATCTCCAAAGTCAACTCCGACCTTTTTAAGGGTTGCTGTGGGAGCGTCAATTAACTGTTGGCGAAATTCTGCGTCAACCCAGGTTCGGGCGACAACTTTGGAGAGTTCGATTTCCCAGGTTTTGTTATCTGTTAAAACTGCCATTTTTTTTCCTTTTAACTAAAGTTTTACTTGAGAGTTATAAATTGTTTTTACCACCCGTTTTTATAATTTTGGGGTTACGCATTTTGAGATTGCTATCCTGACGGACTGCTCCGCAAACGCTGTCCCTCGCAATGACAAAAAATACCCCAACAATATGCGTAGTTCTTAACACCCCAGGAGGTTACTACCTCCTAATATAGTAGTAGGTAATCGTGCTTATCAACCTACCCACTTCGCTTTTTTAAACTTGGATGAGTTAGAAAAAGTGCCTGCAAAACTTTGTTGGCGATTTGTTGGCAATCTCAATGCCAATAGCTTTTTTAGCGGGCGTTTTTTTCTGATATATCCACCTTATCTAAGCCAATAATTTTTTACTAGGGGGTATGACCCATTATTTATTATTTGTTTCTCTGCGGATACGAGTCATTAAATAACAGTACAATCGTCTAAACTGCATAGATTTACGATAACAAATACTGGAACCATTTCTGCAACCTTGTTGGTTTTTGTCCGGAAAATACGCAAAAAAGTCTGTTTTGTCTCTATTACTTTTTTGAGACTATGAGGGTTTATATGGGGTTAAGCTGCTTTCAACTTCAGTTATAATTTATGATTTTCAGTTGTTTTTAGTTCTTGCGTTTTTGGTGGAGTTATTACTCGCCGAGTCGGACATAAGATTTGTAACTTTCAGTGATTTTACTTAGTTTTTAAGATTTTCTTTAACTTTGGCCTACAGTGATTGTTATTAAGTAAAAATAACCATTAATTTCTAATACATTAAAACTTGACTTATGCCTACTCCTTAAGATAGATTTAAAGTACGATCGCCAATATTTTTGGCAAGCGATCGCCTCTCAAAACAAAAACTTTGCCTTTCACAGCAAGCCTAAATAGCTTGGGCAGAGAGCTCGGTGCCTTCGGGCCCGACGGGCTATTTTATGCTTGGCCGATAGATGGCCAAGCAACTAGGGTGGTCAGAAAAAAACTCGGGATAAAAACTATGCTAAAAACAATGGCCTTACCAGAATACGAATTTGTGGAAGAAATTGCCACCGGACTAAGCACGGTGGTTTATCGAGGGAAGAGAAAAAGCGACAACTGCCCGGTAATAGTCAAACTCCCGAAATCGGAATATCCAACCCTAGAAGAAATTACCCGCCTCAAGCAAGAATACAGCATCGCCCAAAAGCTAGATTGCCAAGGAACTATTAAAGCTTACGGTTTGGAAAAATATAAAAATGGTTTGGCGCTAATCTTAGAAGATGTAGTCGGCACGTCCATGAAAAAGATATTTGCCTCGGAGAAACTTCACCTCCGAGAACTGCTGCGCATCGCCATCGCCCTAGCAGATACTTTAGCAGAAATGCATGGAATGGGAATAATCCATAAAGATATAAAACCGAGTAATATCATTATTAATTACGAAACCGGTCAAGTTAAGCTCATCGACTTCGGCATCGCTTCCCGCCTGTGTCAAGAAAATGCAACTGCCAGCAACCCAAATTCATTAGAAGGTACTCTCGCCTATATGTCCCCAGAACAAACGGGACGAACCAACCGAGCTATCGACTATCGCTCCGATTATTATGCTTTGGGGGTGACATTATATGAAATGCTGACCGGCGAGCTACCTTTTACCAGCAACGACCCGATGGAATTGGTACACTGCCATATAGCCGTAGAACCGGTAGGGCCCCATCAACTCAAACCAGAAATCCCCGAAGCAATTTCGGCCATCGTAATGAAGCTATTGGCCAAAAATGCCGAAGACAGGTATCAAAGCGCCGAAGGTTTAAAATACGATTTAGAAAAATGTCTCAGCCAGCTAACTAAAAATGGCAAAATAGAGTATTTTTCGCCGGGAGAGCGCGATCGCGGTTCCCAACTACTGATTCCCCAAAAGCTCTACGGAAGGGAAACAGAAATCCAGATGTTGTTGGAGGCTTTCGATAGGGTAAGCAGGGCAACGGGTTTGGCAACGGATTTTGTAACGGATTTAACGGATTTGGCAACGGATTTTGTAACGGATTTAACGGATTTAGTAGAAAGGAATGGGTTGCCCGTTGCGGAAATGATGCTGGTTTCTGGTTATTCGGGTATCGGGAAAACGGCTATCGTTAACGAAATCCACAAACCGATAGTCCGCCAGCGGGGATATTTCGTTTCTGGGAAGTTCGACCAGTTTAAGCGCAACATTCCTTATGCGGCCATCGTTCGAGCATTCTCGGAGTTAATCGGCCAACTGCTGACGGAAAGTACGGAGAAAGTGGCAGTCTGGCAGGAGAAAATCCAGAAGGCGATCGCTCCCAACGGGCAAATAATTATTGATGCTATCCCCGAGGTGGAATTAATTATCGGAGCCCAACCGGAAGTACCCCAGGTAGGACCGGCGGAATCCCAAAATCGCTTCAATCGCGTTTGCCAACAGTTCGTGAGCGTCTTTGCCCAACCGGAACATCCCCTAGTTCTGTTTCTGGATGACTTGCAATGGGCGGATAGCGCTTCGCTGAACCTGATTCATCTATTAACCAGCGACCCAGAGAGCAAAAATCTGTTGTTAATAGGTGCCTATCGAGATAACGAAGTCCATTCTACCCATCCTCTGGTTCGGACTATTGCCAAAATTCGAGAAGATGGAGGGGTGGCAAACGAGATATCTATCAAACCCCTAGAGTTCGGTCACGTCAGTCAGTTAGTCGCAGAAACTCTGGGGGAAACTAACTCGGAGTCTGCTGCCGCCCCCAGAACCCTACCTCTGGCAAAGCAGATCTTTGAAAAAACTCAGGGCAATCCTTTCTTTATCACCCAACTGCTAAAAGCTCTCTACTCGGAAAAACTGCTGACCTACGATATTAATAGGGATAGCTGGCAGTGGGATCTCCAGCAAATACAGGCTATCGGTATCGCCGATGTCAGCGTGGTGGAGCTGATGGCTCGCAATATTGAAAAGCTGCCGGCTTCTACTCAAAAAGTCTTAAAACTGGCCGCTTGTATCGGCGATCGCTTCAATCTGGAGGTGCTGGCCATCGCCAACCAAGAACCTCAGACGGTTACGGCAGCCCAATTATGGGAAGCGCTACAGGCGGGCCTGATTTTGCCGACGAGCAAAAATTACAAAATTCCTTTGATGTTTGCCGCCGAAGAAACGGAGGTTGTCGATGCCAGCAACGTCAAAGTTAGCTACAAGTTTTTGCACGATCGCGTCCAGCAAGCGGCCTATTCTTTAATACCGGAGTCCGAGAAAAAACAAACTCATTTGAAAATCGGTCAACTGCTGCTGGCATTATCTCAGAAACCCGGTTTTTCCAAAAAACCGGGTTTCTCGACCGACGAAAATATTTTTGCCCTAGTTAACCAACTCAACTACGGCATAGATTTGCTTCTCCAGCAAGAGGAAAGGGACGAACTGGCAGAACTGAATTTAATTGCCGGTCAAAAGGCAAAGGCATCGGCTGCTTACGAAGCAGCAGTTAATTATCTTAATCTTGCTTTGAAACTGTTGGGGCCGGATAGTTGGGGAAGGAATTATCAATTAACTCGGGAAATCCATTTAGAAGCAGTTGAAGCGGAGTATCTCAATAGCAATTTCGAGCGATCGGATGTTTTAGCCCGAAAAGGTATAGCCAGAGCTCGAACTCTCTTAGAAAAAGTCGATTTTTACAAAGGTCAAGTTCGATCTTATGTGGCTCAAAATCAATTGCAACAAGCTCTAGAACTAGGGCTAAAAGTTGTAGAAATGCTGGGAGTGACTTTGGAGAAAGAACCTCCCCAAATAAAACAAAAGGTAGAAGAACTTGCCTATTTGCCGGAAATGACCGATGGAAAAAAACTGGCAGCCTTGGAAATATTAGAGATGGTAACAGGTTCTGCTTATAGTACCAACCCAGAGTTGATGGTGCAAATTCAGTTTACCCGAGTTAAGCTTTGCATCAACTACGGTAATTCCTCTCTGGCTTCAATGGTTTACGTTAGTTATGGCTTGGTTTTGTGTGGCTTTATGGGCGATATTTCTCTGGGGTATCAATTTGGGAAGCTAGCTGTTAAAATGTTGGAAGAAACCGATGCTTCCCAATTCAAGTCCACGGTAATCCAGGAATTCAGCGGTCAGATACAACACTGGAAAGAATCTGTTAAAGAAACCCTAGAACCTTTGCAGGAAAGTTTCTTTTGCGGGTTGGAAATGGGAGAATTAGTCTATGCAGGTTATGCAATTTTAGTCTATTGTAGCAATCTTTTTTCTACAGGCAAGCAATTAGAATCGGTGGAAGAAAAGCAACGGCTTTATTTAGATAAATTGCAAAAACTCAAACTCCAATATCATCTGAGTTACGCTCAAATAGGATTGCAATTAACGCTTAATTTACTCAACCGCGCTCCAGATAAATTAAGACTCATTGGTACTGCTTTTAACGAATTGGAAAGTCTGCCAATTTTAATCGAAGAAAACATCGGTACTACTCTGCTTTATGCCTATCTAGCTAAGGCGATTTTAGCTTATCTTTTTAAAGAACCAAAACTGGCTATTGCCAGCGCTAAGGAAGGGGCTAAATACGAAGAAGCTGCCGCCGGTTTATTTACAGTTGCCGAAAACAATTTCTACTATTCTTTGGCTTTATTAGCTGCTTATTTGGATGCCGCACCAGAAGAACAAAAAGAATATCTAGAACGAGTAGAAATTAATCAAGCAAAAATGAAACTTTGGGCGGAAAACGCCCCGATGAATTTCCAAAATAAATACGATTTAGTTGAGGCAGAAAAAGCGCGAGTTTTGGGCAATAATTCTGAAGCGATAGAATATTACGATCGCGCTATAACTGCTGCGGCAAAAGAAGGATTTACTCGCGAGGAAGCTCTCGCTTACGAATTGGCAGGAGATTTTTATTTGAAGCGCGATCGCCAGAATTTAGCTCGGTTCCATATGATAGAATCCTACTACGGTTATCTCCGTTGGGGAGCAGTTGCTAAAGTGAAGGATTTAGAAGAGCGATATCCTCATTTATTAGCCGGAATTAAAATGCGCCCCAACCAACCTCTCGATGTCAGCAAAACTTTATTAAATACTACAACCAGTTCTGGCAATTTGGGATTGTTAGATTTGCCGACAATAATGAAAGCTGCCCGGGCTATTTCTGAAGAGCTTATCCTCACAGAATTGCCAAATAAATTGATAAAAATAGCCGTTGAAAATGCAGGAGCCCAAAAAGGCTTTTTACTCCTAGAAAGGGAAGGAAAGTTAGAAATTGTCGCTGCAGGAAAAGTGGAAGGGAAGAAAATAATCGTAGAGCGATCGCTTCTGGAAGACATTTCAACTGTCGTACCTATTTCGGTAATCAACTACGTTAAAAGAACCGGTCAAAGTGTGGTTTTAAACGATGCCAAGCGCGATAGTAAATTTAACGGAGATGCTTATATTCGCGCAGGAAAAGCGGTCTCGGTATTATGTACGCCAATTGTCAATCGAGGCAAATTTATCGGCACGATTTATTTAGAAAATAACTCGACGGTGGCAGCTTTTACGAGCGATCGCTTAGAACTTTTAAATCTTCTCTCTTCCCAAGCAGCAATTTCTTTAGAAAATGCCGCCCTCTATTCCAACTTAGAAACAGCCAACCAGCAGTTATTATCTGCCAACAAAAAATTAGAAGAATACAGTCACTCTTTAGAAGACAAGGTAGCAGAAAGGACTCGGGAATTAGAAGAAAAAAATCAAAGTCTTTCGATGACTTTACAAGAATTAAAGCGAACCCAAGCTCAAATGATTCATACGGAAAAAATGTCGAGTTTGGGGCGGATGGTAGCGGGAATTGCCCATGAAATTAACAATCCTGTTAATTTTATTTATGGCAATATTAGCTACACTAAGGACTACATGAACGACCTGCTTGGGTTAATCGAACTTTACCAAGAGCATTATCAAGAACCACTGCCGGAAATAGAAGCAGAAATAGAAGCAATAGAACTAGAATTTCTCAAACAAGATTTACCAGAGTTGCTATCTTCGATGAAAAAAGGGAGCGATCGCATCCGCAATATTGTCGTTTCTCTGCGGAATTTCTCCCGCCTAGATGAGTCGAAACTCAAGTCGGTTGACCTCCATTCTGGTATTAATAGCACTTTAATGATTTTACAGCATCGCCTAAGCGCCGAACTAGAATTATCTCTGGAGGAAAACATCGCAGAAAAGAAATCTTTGCAGCGAAAAGGAATTCAAGTTATTAAAAAATACGGTAACTTGCCAGAAGTAGAGTGCTATTCTGGTGAGTTAAATCAGGTGTTTATGAACGTACTTAGTAACGCCATAGATGCTTTGGAATGGAGTATCGAACAAGGTCAATTTTTGAAGTCAACTGAGGAAGAGTCAATTCCTACTATTTTAATTAGCACTTATTTAGTGGAGGGCGATCGGGTTGCTATTTCTATTACGGATAACGGGCCCGGCATGACAGATGAAGTTCGTGGAAAATTATTCGATCCTTTCTTTACGACTAAACCTGTGGGTAAGGGTACCGGTTTGGGGTTATCCGTCTCTTATTCTATTGTGGCCGACAAACATGGCGGGAAATTAAATTGTATTTCCGAACTTGGCAAGGGAACGGAATTTATTATTGAGATTCCTATCAAACAACCTAAAGTTTAGACAAGAAAATGGCTAACTCACCCGCCAGAAACCGGGTTTTTCAAACAATACCCTCGCCAAAATAAAAATACCTAAAAAAGTAGGTTGGGTGGAACGCAGACCGAACCCAACAAATACGTCGGGTTCCACTACGGGAAAATGGTTGTATCTGCGGAACCCAACTTTCGAT
>CAZSTZ010000271.1:0-8493 GCA_964609515.1 uncultured bacterium
GTCCCTCATTTTTGACACCAAATTGGTGTCATTTTTTAACGGTCCCTCAAAGACATTGCAGCCAATTACCCATTACATAAGCTAATTGCTTGCACTGGATGTAAGGGAGTCCAACTGTCAAAACGCTTGACTTGCGATCGACAAGAATAACCGGTAGCTAACACATACTTTTGTTCGAGAGAATCTCCTGGCAACTGTCGCCCCCAACTCCGCCGATAAATACCCTCCGACTCTGCATAATGTTCCGCTTCGTGACCGTAAATTCCAGCCATTCCACAACATCCCGTCGCCACAAGATTTAATTCTAATCCTACTGCTTTAAAGATTTCTTGCCATTGCTTTTGAGAGCCTAACGCGGCTGTTTTCTCCGTGCAATGTCCCAATAATTGATAGGAATTATAACCGCTTTTATTAGCCTGTTTATTAGCTTTAAAACTTGAAAGCCTATCTAATTGGGTGACTAAAAATTCTTGTAACAATTGAACGGGAGGATTTATCTCCGTTTGGAGCAATTTTCGATACTCGTCGCGATAGGTAAGAACGATGCTCGGTTCGATGCCAACCAGAGGAATATTTAACGAACTCAACTGCTTTAAATACTCGGCGCTTTTCCGGGCGATCGCCTCAAATTTACCTAAAAAACCTTTCACGACTAACGGTTTGCCGCTAGGAAAAAATGGTGCCACATAAACCGTATATCCCAACTTAACTAAAAAGTCGTAAATATCCATAACTAACGGAGCTTCATAAAAACTGGTAAAGGCATCTTGAAGTAAAATAACGCCGTTTGAACGTTCGGTTTCGCTCAAATTAGATAATCGATTAAAATCAAATTCTGGCGCTTTTCTAGCAGTCAAACCTTGCCTTACTGTTACCGCGCTAGCGGCGGGCGGATCCACCATTTTTAGACCTTGTTTAATCAACCAGCGACTCGCCATATTTTGGCTTAAGCTATTAACCAATTCCGGGGCTAAAGATTGCCATTGTGCTAAGGTTTCAATATAGCCAATAAAGTAATCGCGCCACGGTCGCAGATAGCGAGTATAGTAGAGTGCTAAAAATTTAGCCTTCATCTCTGGAATATCTACATGAATCGGACATTCAGTGGCACAAGCTTTGCAGGAAAGACACCCGTGCATCCCATCGTAAACTTCGTGAGAGAAATCGTAAGCTCCCAAAGACTTTTGCAGGGTGTTCCAGGCCCGGAGGGGGAGAGTGTGGGGAGTGTGGGGAGTGTGGGGAGAGGGGGAAGACAAGGGAGAGGTTAAAACTACCTTGTCCTCGCAAGTCCGTCGCAAGTCCGCCCTTGTCTCCCTTGTCTCCCTTGTCTCCGCAAGTCTGCCGAAAGTTCCGCTGGCCTCTAACTGGCGCAACCATTCTCGAAGCAAACTGGCCCGGCCTTTAGGGGAATGGATGCGATCGCGGGTCTCCTTAGCAGAAGGACACATAACCGCATCGGGGTCGTAATTAAAACAAGCGCCATTGCCATTACAGCTAAAGGCCCCTCGATACTCCGAGTGGGACTCTTGAGAAACTTGACGGTCAAACTGTCCCCGGAAAGGCGACTCTAAAGAAACAACCTCATCGGAACTGCCTAATGGAGTAACAACTTTTCCAGGATTTAAGCGATTATTCGGGTCAAAAACTGCCTTAATTTTCCGCAAATCTTGGTACAATTCTTCCCCAAAAAATACGGGGGTATATTCGCTTCTAAAACCTTTGCCATGTTCGCCCCACATAACGCCGCCGTATTTCCGAACTAAAGCAACTACTTTATCCGACAATTCCCGAATTAAAACCTCATCTTTGGGACTCTTTAAATCCAAAGCGGGGCGGACGTGCAAACAACCGACATCTATATGTCCGTACATCCCATATTCCAGACCATAAGACTTTAGTAAAGCTTTAAATTCTTCGACGTAGCTGGCTAAGTTTTCTGGGGGAACGGCGGTATCTTCAATAAAGGAAATTGGTTGGCGATCGCCTGGTTTATTTCCTAGCAAACCAACTCCTTTTTTCCGCAACTCCCAGAGTTTAGCTGCTTCCTTTTCATCCTTGGCTAAATAATAACCGCTTGCCTGCTTGGGTTGCTCTTTCTTAACTTCTATTTCCCGACAAACCTGGCTTATCTTTTGATTGACAGCATCCTGAGTTTCCCCGATAAATTTCACTAAGTTAATAGCCTTAGCATCTCCGATAAAATCTTTGACATAAAAATAAATATCATCGTTTTTAGCCAGTTCTAGTATGGTTTCATCCAGAGTTTCAATGGCAAACGGTTCTGCCCGTAACAGAGTTTGCGCCGCCAAAAGGGCATCATCAAAACAGCAATAATGTATGGCTAATAAAGCTTTTGCTTGAGGAATGGGAGTTAACTTTAGTTTGGCTTCGGTGACAGCAGCTAAGGTGCCTTCCGACCCGGCAAATATCCAGTTTAAATTAAAAGAATCCCGTTGGGGAGAATAAACCTTTGCCAAGTTATAACCGGTCAAAAACCGAGTCATTTTGGGGAAAGTTTCGGCAATTAAATCTTGTTTGGTAGTGACGATTTCATCTACTCGGCTATAAATTTCTCCCAGACGATTTGACTGTTGTTTTAATTGGGATAAATTGGGGATATCTAAGGAGAGCGATCGCCCCACAGTTCCATCGGACAAAACCCATTCTAATTCTAAAATATGGTTGCTAGTCCGACCGTAAATTCGCGAACCTACGCCGCAAGCATCGGTATTAATCATGCCGCCAATAGTAGCGCGATTGCTAGGGGCTAAATTAGGAGCAAAAAATACTCCAAATTGTCTTAATTCGGCGTTGAGTTGGTCTAAGACAACGCCCGGTTGAACTCGAACCCAACCGGCCTCCAGATTCACTTCTAAAATCTGGTTCATGTATTTAGAACAATCAACAATAATTCCAGGAGAAAGAGATTGACCGTTGGTGCCAGTTCCCCCACCCCTGAGAGAAAAAGTTATTTGTTTGTAATTGTCTGGGTTGGCTAATTTAAAAAGTTCCACCAAGTCGTTAGTAGTTTTAGGAAAAACGACCGCTTGGGGCAGGATTTGGTAAATGCTGTTGTCGGTGGAACTTATTAATCGACTGGCAAATTCGCCGCGAATGTCTCCAGAGAAGGAGGTTTTGGCTAGGGCGGCTAAAAATTCTGCATAGTCTGGTTTTAGATTTGGGTTGGTGTTTAGGCGAGGAATCATCATGTTATGGCCAGTGTCATCTGAAAAGTTAGGGCAGATAAAGAAGTGGGGCAACTCTTTGCTTTCTACCAAAGGCGAGAGTCCCGGGCTCTCGGGGCGAGAGCCCCGGGCTCTCAAGGCGAGAGCCCGGGGCTCCCTTGTCGAAAACGTACCTACCAATTTAAGCGTTCTGGGGCTAGTACAGTAAAACTTTGGGGTTGAATAAGCTTTTTTTGCATCAAGCCATCCCCCACCCCCCACTGGGACGAGGGGCGATCGCTCGTCTGCTGTTAATTTAATACTTTACAATGAACTAACAAACCTCTGTCTGTGGTAGTAGTAAACCAGACAGAGGGTTTTGTTATCCTGAAAATTAAGACAAACTCAATCCATAATGCTTAGAGCCGGAATTGTTGGACTGCCCAATGTTGGTAAATCCACTTTATTTAATGCTTTAGTTGCCAATGCTAAGGCCACTGCTGCTAATTTTCCTTTTTGTACTATCGAACCTAATGTCGGCGTGGTGGCGGTGCCGGACGAACGGTTAAAAGTATTAACTGATATTTCTAATTCGGCACAAACCGTTCCTACGAGAATTGAATTTGTCGATATTGCCGGTTTGGTAAAGGGTGCCAGTCAGGGGGAAGGACTGGGGAATCAGTTTTTATCCCATATCCGCGAGGTTGATGCGATCGTTCAAGTGGTGCGTTGTTTTGAAGATGACGATATTATTCACGTCTCCGGTTCTGTAGAACCACTGCGAGATATTGAGGTAATTAATCTGGAGTTAGCTTTAGCAGATTTAGCTCAAATTGAAAAGCGCATCGAACGGACTCGCAAACAAGCTCGTAATAATAAAGATGCCCAGTTGGAATTGGGTGCTTTAGAAAAATTAGTTGCTGTTTTAAATGAGGGAAAATCGGCGCGACTTGCGGATTTAACTGAAGAAGAAACCGAGGCAACTAAGCATTTATGTTTGCTGACTGCCAAACCGATAATTTATGCAGCAAATGTCTCGGAAGATGATTTAGCTACTGGCAATGAATGGGTAGAACGAGTTCGCCAATTTGCTAAGGGAGAAAACGCGCAAGTTGTCATTATTTCCGCTCAGGTGGAGTCGGAATTAATCGAACTTCCAGAAGAGGAAAGGGCAGATTTTTTAGAGTCTTTAGGAGTAACAGAAGGGGGGTTAAAGTCTTTGATTAAAGCAACTTACGAGTTATTAGGGTTGCAGACTTATTTTACTACGGGACCTCAAGAAAGTCGGGCTTGGACGATTAAAAAGGGAATGTTAGCGCCCCAAGCAGCGGGGGTAATTCATACGGATTTTGAACGGGGTTTTATTCGGGCGGAAACTGTGGCTTATCAAGATTTAGTAGAGATGGGTTCTATGACTGCTGCGAAGGAAAAGGGTTTGGTTCGCAGCGAGGGTAAAGATTATGTGGTTAAAGAGGGGGATGTTATGCTTTTCCGGTTTAACGTTTAACTAGATTGAAGTTAGGAAAAAATTCAGGAGAAATTAAGATGGATATCGTTTCACTTTTGATTGTTTGGCTGGTAACTGCTGTCAGCTTGTACGTTGTTTCTATTATTCCCACGGGAGTAGAAATTGATGATTTTAAGAAAGCGTTAATTTCGGCGGGAGTTATCGGACTTTTAAATGCCTTGCTACGTCCAGTGGTTTCTACATTGGCTTTGCCGCTAAACGCGATTCTTTCCACTTTTTTAGTCACCCTGCTTGTTAACGCTTTTATTTTTGGTTTGGCGGCCTGGTTAGTTCCAGGTTTTCGCTTGAAGTGGGGTATTTGGAGTGCTTTATTGGGCGCTTTAGCTTTGGCTTTTATTAATTCAGTTCTGTTTCAAGTTCTGGGTACTGTGTTCTAGGCATATCTAGAAGAGAAAGGTTTCGTTTTTTGCTTTTTTAACGCCGACATTTAGCAATTTTTAGTTGCTGGATGTTGGCGTTATTTAACTTATTTTTAAGTAAGATTAGGAGGGTTTTATGAGTATAAAATTGATAACAGCAAAGATTTTAAATTTCAAGAGTTTGGGAGATATTGAGTTAAATTTTCGAGATTTAACTATTATTGTCGGGGCAAATTCTAGCGGTAAATCAAATTGTTTAGAGGCGTTGTATTTTCTAGCATTTATTTTGGTTAAAGGAAGGCTACCATCTACTGAAGCAATGCCTAGATTCGTCAGAGATAATCAAGAAAAAATCTCTTTTAGTATCGTTGTAGAAGATGACAATAACCATGCAGAATATCAAGTATTTCTGGGTTTAAATGAAGACAATCTAGCCATCGCTTCCGAACATCTTCTAGTCAATGGAAAAAAGGTAATTGATATTATTAATGGCAAAGGAGAAGTGTGTGATGAAGATGGTAAAAATCCTCAAAAATACGAATCAGATACCGAAATTTCGGAAGAGTTAGCCTTAAAGTCGGCAGGCAAATTTGGCAACAAACCTTTTACTAAAAAACTAGCAAGTTATATTAGGGAATGGGAGTTTTATAATATCGACCCCGAACAAATGAAGAAATACTCTTTTCTTGTAGAAGCTGTAAAACTCAAAAACGAAGACTCTGATAGCATACCCAGTCTGGATAATGAAGCGACTGAAGTTCAAGAAATTCTGAATTACTGGGCGACAAATGATGTAGAAAAATTTGAGCAAGTTAGCAAAGAACTTCAAGAATGTCTCAAAATTAGCTTAATTTCTACTAAAAATAATGAAAAACAATTTGTCAAAGTTTTAGAAGAAGATGGAAGTAAGATGCCGCTGTCGAGTATGTCCGATGGAACTTTGAGAATAATCGCTTATTGTGTTCTCTTGTATCAATCAGAAATTCCTCCGTTGATTAGTATTGAGGAACCAGAAAGAAATCTACATCCCGGCATTCTCAAAGATGTTGCTTCTATTATTAAAAAGCTATCTAGGAGAACCCAAGTTATTTTTACCACTCATAGTTCTCAGTTATTAGACTGCTTTGAAACTGAGGAAATATCTTCGGAAATATCCGTCATTCTTTTGAGTAAAAAACCTGACTGCGGTACTAAATCATTTTTGTTAGATAAGCTGGCGGAAAGTCGGGAAGATTTGTTAGATTGGATGACAGATTTTGGAGTAGGAAGCGCAATTTATCACAGTCAATTATTACAGGAGATTTTGGAAAATTAAGATGCGAAGCGTTAGGATATGGACTCCCGAGTCGGATTACGATCGCGATGCAGTTGTTTGTATTGCTGAGAAGATAGTCGGATATAATGAATTGGATTTAGCAATTCAATCTGCAAGCAAACAAGGTTTTAATGATGTCGCCAGCAAACCAAATGGATTACAAAAAGCTGTCAATACTTACCTCAAGCGTAACGATTTAGTAATCTTTCTCATCGATGCCGACGGCAACCAAGCTTTAGATAAACGAAAGAGGGAAAAAAACTCTTTAGTTAATAGAATTGAAGCAGTAGTTAAAGCATCTGAAGGGAAAGCTAAATTAATTTTAATGCTGCAAGAATTGGAAGCGTGGTTGTTAGTAGATTGTCTCGGTATTTGCTGTTACTTTACAGGAAATTCTCAAGATAGAAACCAGAAAAAATGGGAACAATTTGCCAAGAAAAAACAAAAAGGTAAGACAAATTTAATCGAGGAAGCTAATGTAGGAGGAAAAGGCGCTAAAGAGTATTTAGTCGAACTATCGAAAGAAATATTAATTGAGAAAAACCCGAAGCTGAAAAATAAGCCTAAAAATTTGAAACAAAGTCAATATAGCGAGGATAAGTCTCCAAAAGTAGCAGAGTGTCTGGAAATAAACAGTCAAACTATTAAAAGAAATGACTCGTTAGAAGAATTTGCTAAATGTTTAAATGAAACAACCGGAGTAAATTGAAAAAAATGTAGTCATTCCTCTAATTCCCCATCTTTTTGTTGTCTTTCATCCTCTAAAACTGTTTCAGAAATATTATTTTCCTCAAAAAAATCTCCTGATTCTATTGATTCTATTGATTCCAAAAGTCTTTTTTTTATATCTTTATCTTGCGGGCGTTTTTCGTACTCAGCGTGGGTGTAAATCCATATAAGTACGACTTCTTTTAAAGCAGCATTCAGTAAATAAATTATTCTCCCTTTTTCTGCTGCACCCCGAAGTTGAGGCATTTTAAATTCTAGCTTCCAGAATTCCCATTCTGCCAAATTCATATTTTTCGGCCAGGGTTCTAAATGTCCGAGAGGAGGATTGAGGCGAGGATCGACCCTTAAGATAGTGACTAATTTATTAATTCGTTCCGTAAATTCTATAACTGCTTTGCGATTTTTAGGATAGCGATCGCGAATTAATTTTGTTTGCGTTTTTTCAAAATTCTTCGAGAGCCTTATTCGATATTTCTCTGATTCGTTCACAAGCTTCCTCCGCAGTCATAGCCTTATCATTTTCTGCATTAATAATAGCATTTTCTATCGCTTCTGATAAAGCATTTTGATAATCAATATTTTCCCGTTCGATCGCGCTGAGAATTGCATTTACTAGACGTTCTACCGCTATGGCACAAGCTAAAAAAGCATTTAACTCGCCTTTTATAACTATCATAGCTAAAATTAATGCAGAAAATAAACGACTAATTTGTTTGATAAATACAGTCTTAAAGTCTTCTGGCTCTTCCAGAGTCATGTAAGCAAAATCCCTTAACAATTCCTGTTTTTTAGGAGGTAAATTTTCCCAAGAATTTTCTACTACCACAGCTAAAGTGTTGGCTTTTTCAGCAAGCCTCCACAGCTCAGAAGGATCCGATGTCCGCTGCGGCTGCTGAAATATTTGCTTAATTTCTTTGGTCGAAATTGTAATAGTGGCTGACATTTTCTTTACCTCCCAGTAATTAACTGTTGAGGGAAGTGCTTTGTTTTTTTCATTATATCAATTATTGTTCGCCTGTCAAGCGATCGCCAGCCCAAAAACTATGGACAAAGTTTGGGCCCAATTTACAACTACTCTGTCCAAAACATAGCAGACCCCGCAACTAATGTCAATACTCTTCAAAAAAAAATTTTTATGTCAGAAAAAATCAGCAATTTTTACCCAAAATAAAAATAGAAAGCCCCCCATTATTCTCCCTCCCAATCTTCAATTTTTAACCCTTCAATTCTGCTAAATTCTCGAACGTTATGAGTGACTAATATTAAATCGTTTGCCAAAGCAATAGAAGCTATTTGGATATAATTTGAACTAATAGGCGTTCCATTTTTTGCTAAATCTGCCCTAACTTTACCGTAAATTTCAGCACAGGAATCATCAAACGGTAAAGAGACGAACTG
>CAZSTZ010000272.1:0-6060 GCA_964609515.1 uncultured bacterium
ATAATCCGAACTATATCCATTAACTTCTCCTGTTTTGGGTTCTAAACTTAACTCAGTTTAGATTTTATTGTCAATTATAACATCAAGTCGCCACTTCTGTATTCCGATATCGGACAACTTTGCCAAAAACACCGAGCCATAACAACAAAATTGCCAGCATTTCATCTACCAAAAGATAGAGATTTGCAGTCGGGATGGGTAAAAATTCCCTATCTACCTTTTGATAGAGTGCCGATCTTCCTTTTGAAAGATGTTTTCTTCCTGGCCAATGTTCTATAGTGGTAACTGAAGAACGCAAATTGTCAGGAGGCGATTGCATGACTAACTACATGATGGAAGTAGCAACTAACGCTCCCCATTTTCCGATAGCAGCTACATTAGTATTAATAGTAGGCTTTATTGCCGCTACAACCATTGGCTCTATTGCTTGGTACAACTCTAAACGTCCCCCCGGTTGGGAAGACAAAAAACGTCCCGACATCGTACCCGATATCGATCCATCTAAATACTAGAACTGGCAATTTTAAGATTCAAAAGTTAAGGCGCGATCGCGCCTGCAACCGTCATACATAAAGACAAACACAAACTAGGAGAAATAAAACATGGCTAACCAAGCTCAAGCAAATACTGCCAATTACGATGCAAATATTACCCCTGCCGAGGTGGCATCTCGAATGGAAAGAGAAGGGGAAAATTTCAAAAAAACTCCCGATGTTCAACCAGAGGCTAACACCACAGAAGGCTACACCGTCGATAGAGAAGGCAAGCTTAATAATTATGCGATCGAACCGGAGATGTATGTTAACGAGCCCGGAGATTTAAGAGAAAAAGAGGAAGCTAAGAAAGCCCAACGGGCTGAAACGATCCAACAAGTGAACGAAACCGAAGAAGACGGCAAGCTGTCGATGTCTGAAGACGCTCGCGGTAAAGGAACGGGAATTATTTAGGAAGTAGGGAAGGGGCAAGAGTAGTAGGGTGCGCGGCATCGCCGCGCACCCTACTTACTCATTTTGTAAGGTGCGCACTGCCAGGGCTGTCAAGGTGGCAAACAGATTTTGTGGTGGGGGGAGGCATGCATACATGCATACAAAAGGCAAGAGGGGGGAATGAAAGAGCAAAAAACGACCCAGTAAGTGCCAATTCCTATCTCGTTCATTAGCTCAAGATAGCCTAAAGTAACGTTTTTTCGTTCTCGTGGCTGCACCCAGGGCTGTCAAGGTGGCAAACAGATTTAGCGGTGGGGGGAGGCAAAAGGCAAAAGGCAAAAGGCAAGAGGGGGGAATTAAAGAACAAAAATCGGTACATTAAGCATTTTTGCTGGTCTCACCTACTCGTTCAAGATAGCCTAAAGTAACGTTTTTTCGTTCTCGTGGCTGCACCTTGACAGCCCTGGCGGTGCGCACCCTACTAGCGCGTCTAGGCTAAAAATATTAACGCTTTTAGACAAAAAAAACGGTAATAGGTAATTGCTAGAAAATGCTCGAACAAAAACATCTTGTTTTTTGTTCTTTAACCTCTTTCAATTATTACCTATTACCGAGATATTTGTTACCCGGAAATTAAATTAGTAGATGCACCCTGACAGCCAGTTATAATTGCTATTTTCCTTTAAAATCGCTTAAAACATCGCTGACCTGTTCTTCTACCGAAGTCGCATCGCTGTCAGCGTTACTGGGATTCTTCATTTTTTCGCGATTGGCATTCCCTTGAACTGCATTAATACCTTTCTTCGCTTCTCCCTGAACTTCTTCGAGGGAACGAGGTTCGGATTTCAGAGCCTTTTTCGATTTTTGCTCGATGCCTTTTAAAGGCATTACACTTTGGTCTGGATTGCTAGCTGCTAAGGCAGTTAAGCAAGTAGAAAAGAGCAACAAAGTACAACAAAAAAGAACGCTTAAAAAACGTAGCGGCCGCCAGTTAATGTTTGGTAAGCCCAAAAAATTCATCATCTTATCCTTTCCTTGTTTTATCTTTTTTTAGATTAACCTCGTTGGGGCAATTTTTATCTCTATCCAGAGAAAGAATTGAAACTAAAATTAACTTCCTCCTAGAGATAGAGCCAATATGCAGTTAAATTCATTTAAAATAAAGTTAATTGAAATAAAACGGAGATTAATTTACATGAGTACGGAAGATAGAGCCAACGCAACTGTAAAAAACATCGAAGGCAAAGCCCAAGAAGCTATGGGAGAAATGACAGGAAACCCAGAAGATAAGGCTGCGGGTAAAGTCAAGCAAACAGAAGCGAAAGCTCAACATACTTTAGAAAACGCCAAAGATAAAGTCAAGCAAGCAATTGACTAATAGGATTTTTAGATCGAACAATTAAAAAGCCCCCATTAAGGCTAACTCGTCCGTCAGAAACCCGGTTTTTTCAAAAAACCGGGTTTCTTTTCTTTGTTAAAGGTTAAAAAGCCCTCATCGGACCAATCCCGAACGCAGGGCCCGGACCGCAGCTTGAGTGCGATCGTCGGCACAGAGCTTATTAAGAATGCTGCGGACGTGAGTCTTCACAGTTCCCACAGTAATATAAAGCTTTTCAGCAATTTGGGCGTTATTGCAGCCGGCGACAATTAACTCCAAAACTTCCAATTCCCGTTCGGTCAAAGGATCCGTTTCCAGTAAATGTCGGTATTCCGGTGCCACAGTGTCGATCGCTATTCCCCCAGAGAAATTGTTGGGCGGTGGGGAGGCGGGGAAGGAAGTACCCGGCTGCCGAGCTTGCTTGAGTACCACCCGAGCGATCGCCGGGTCGATCCAAGAATTTCCCTCGTTGGTGACCTGAATAGCCTGTACCAAATTATCCAAACTGACGTCCTTGAGACTGTAAGAGTCGGCACCTGCAGCAAAGGCAGCCAAAACAGAATCCTCGCGGTTGTGCATGGTCAAAATCAGGACTTTCGTACTCTTGGCAAAGCGATCGCCCTTTTTAAATTGCTGGGTCAGTTCGATGCCATCGAGATCCGGCAAACCAATATCCACAATTGCCACGTCCGGTTGAGTAGTCTCTAAAATCTGCAAACCTTGGCGGGCATTTGCTGCATCCCCTACCACCTCAATACCCTCCACCCGTTGCAAAGCAGCAATCAAACCTACCCTACTCAAATCGTGGTCTTCAATTAAAACGACGCGAATTTTAGTCATTATGGGTTGCTCAAACATTTTTAAACTGTTTTAATATGTCTTTGTATATCATAACTAACCCTCCAATTCAATTGGAGAAAAAAAACCAACTATGTTATAAAAAACTCAAACAGAACTTAAATTTATTCCTTTAGGGGGAAAAATTTGCAGCTAATTTCCTCCAAATTACAGACTTAGACCTGCCCGAGCAAGGTAAAATTACTTACTTTTAAATTCACCAGCTATGACTCCTGGCTCCAACCATCAACCCTCCTCCTCCATCCTGGAAAAAAACCAGGGAAACTTGCTAGAAGCAATGCCCCACATAGTTTGGCTCGCCAACCCCGCAGGAGAAATAACTTATTTCAACGGCAAATGGGAAGAATATACCAGCTTAACAACAGCTAGTTCCTTGGGTTGGGACTTTCTCTTGGGAGTCCATCCAGAAGAACGGGAGCGGGTAAAGTCAGAATGGCAACAAGCCTTCGAGAAGGGCCAGAGCTACGAAACAGAAGTTCACCTGCGCTCGGGTCTGGGAACCTACCATCAATTTATCGCCCGGGGCGAACCGATGAAAGAGGAGTCCGGCCAAATTGTCCAATGGGTCGGAACTTTCACCCTTGCGGGGAAGCTCGAAAAAACCGAAGCCCAATTCCAACAAGAAGAGCATTTTCTCCGGGCCCTATTGGATAACATCTCCGATGGTATTGTTGCCTGCGATGCCAAGGGCATCATCACCCTTTTTAATCCCGTTGCCGAAGGTTTTCACGGGGGGCCTGCCGAACCAATTCCCCCTCAAGAATGGGCAAAACGCTACGACCTCTATTTGCCCGGGGGCAAGACACCGATGCCCCAAGAGCAAATACCCCTGTTTCGAGCCCTTCAAGGAGAAATAGTCCGAGATGTGGAGATGGCGATCGCCCCAGAAGGAGCAGCCACTCGGATCCTCAAGGCCAGCGGTAATGCCATAGTGGCTCCTTCGGGAGAAAAACTGGGAGCGGTAGTAGTGATGCGGGATATTACCGAGCGGAAAAGGGCAAAGGCAGCCGTGCGAGAAAGGGAACGGCGATTTCGAGCCATTTTCGACGGGGCCTTCCAGTTTATAGGATTGTTGCAACCCGACGGCATTTTGCTGGAGGTCAATCAAACGGCTTTAGAGTTTGGAGGAGTAAGGCCCGAGGAGGTCATCGGTCGTCCCCTGTGGGAAACGCCTTCCTGGCAAATTTCTGTGGAAACTCAGCAGCAGTTACGCCAAGCCATAGCCACTGCAGCATCCGGTCAATTAGTTCGCTACGAAGTTAACTTACTCAGAGGCGACAAGACGGTAGTAACTATTGATTTTTCTCTCAAACCGGTTTTGGGGGATGACGGTGGAGTAGGGCTGTTGATTGCCGAAGGGCGGGATATTAGCCAGCGCAAGCAAGCAGAGGCAGAAATTCTTCGACTCAATCGAGATTTAGAACGGCGAGTGGCACAACGAACGGCTCAGTTGGAAGCGGCCAACCGTTCTAAAGATGAATTGCTTGCCCGGGAAAAAGCGGCCCGAGAACAAATAGAGCTTTATAAGGATATTGTCGAAAATATGCCAGTGGGACTGTGCGTCTGGCATTTTGAATCTTCCCAAGCTCGGAGTTTTCGCTTAGTGGCAGCCAATCCTGCAGCTACTAAACTCTTATGTAAAAACCTCGATGAGTGCCGGGGTTTGCTCTTGAGCAACTGTTTTCCTCTAGCACCAGAAGACCGGGAAATATTGCAGGAGGCTCACGCAGAGGTAATTCGTTCCCAGCAGCCAAAGGAATTAGGGGAATTTTATTACAGCAACGGGGATAACGAGCAGAGCGTTTTTACGATTAAAATCTTTCCTCTGCCCGATAGTTTTGTTGGCATGGCGATCGAGGATATTACGGAGCGTACTTGGATAGAACAAGCTTTGTTAGAAAGCACCCAGCGGTATCGCTTGGTGGTTAATAACGTTAAAGAGGTTATTTTTCAGACAGATATTAACGGTCTTTTGACTTTTCTCAATCCCGCTTGGATAGAAATTACTGAATTTACAGCTTTGGAAAGTCTTAATTATCCCTTTGTCGATTTTATTTCCTCTCCAGAAGAAAAACGACGTTGCGAGAAATTGTTTCAAGATTTAATCGAGCAAAGATTGGAATATTTTTCTGGAGAAATTCAAACTAAAACCAAAAAAGGCAAGCTTCGTTGGCTGGAAATTAAAGCTCAAATTAATGTCAACGTGAAAGGGGTTATTGTCGGGGTTTGCGGTACTATTAACGACGTTACCGAAAGAAAAGAAACTCAGGAATTGTTAGAGAAAAGAGCCGAGGAATTGGCTAGGGTTAATAGCGTGCTATTAAGAACTACCGGACAGCTCAAAAAACGCAATCAAGAATTAGATCGGTTTGCTTACGTTACTTCCCACGATTTGAAGGCTCCTTTGCGGGCGATCGCCAATCTTTCGGAGTGGATCGAAGAAGACCTGGCCGAGGTTTTAACTGAGGATACCAGACACCAGATGAATCTCTTGCGAGGTCGGGTTCATCGCATGGAAGCTTTGATTAACGGACTCCTACAATATTCTCGGGTCGGGCGCATTAAAACCGAACCAGAAATAGTGGATGTCAATACTTTGCTTACAGAGATTATTAGTTCTTTGGAATATCCCGATGAATTTAGAATAGAAATAGAAGGAGAAATGCCTACTTTGCGAACGGAAAGATTGCCCTTACAGCAAGTTTTTACTAATTTAATTAGTAATGGCATCAAGCATCGCGATCGCTCCGACGGAAGGGTTAAGCTCTCTGTTAGGGAGCAGGGATATTTCTACGAATTTAGCGTAACTGACGACGGTCAGGGTATCGATCCCAAATATCACGAAAAGGTATTTGTTATCTTTCAAACTCTAGAAGCTCGCGATAAAACCGAGAATAC
>CAZSTZ010000272.1:6160-8487 GCA_964609515.1 uncultured bacterium
AATTAACAATTGACAATTAACAATTGACAATTAACAAATGCAGCAATCTCTATCTTTAGGAAGAGAAAAGAGCCTGATGATAACTCATACCAAAAGTCGATGGCAAAAATGCATAGCTCGGTTTACTATGGTGTAAAATACGGCGAGGCTAAAGTGCTTAATCGTTAAAAACCCCAGACCATGATCGAGGAAAAACCAATTAATATCTTACTGGTCGAAGATGATGAAGTCGACATAATGAACGTCAAACGAGCGTTCAAAAAAAACAAGATTGCTAACCCTCTTTATATCGCCAGCAATGGCTTGGAGGCCTTAGCAATGTTGCGAGGTAAAGACGGCCAAGATGCGGTAATACCCAGAAGCCGCCGTCTGATTCTCTTAGACTTAAATATGCCCAAAATGAACGGACTGGAGTTTCTCCACGAACTGCGGGCAGATCCAGAACTGCAAGTAATCCCAGTAATCGTACTGACTACTTCCGATGAAGATAGAGATCGGATAGAAGCTTATCATCTGAACGTGGCAGGCTATATTCTCAAGCCGGTTACTTTTTCCAAATTTGCTGACGTGATGGTAACTCTGAATAAATACTGGACCCTGTGCGAAATGCTATAGTTAACTTATGCAAATTAAGGTGGTTGACTGATGAATGAAAAATTAAAAATTTTAATTGTTGACGATGATGAAGTAGATCGCATGGCGGTCCGCAGGGCTTTATCAAAAGCTGGTTTCGATCTAGAAATTGTCGAAAAAGAAGATAGCGAAACCGCTTTAGCGAGTTTGAAAAAAGGGAAATTTGACTGCATTTTCCTCGATTATCGCCTGCCCGATCGCGACGGTTTAGAACTGATTAAAGATTTGCGGTTAATGGGAATAAAAGTTCCTTCTATCGTCTTAACAGGCCAAGGGGACGAACAAGTTGCAGTAGAAATGATGAAGGCAGGGGCCTCGGATTACCTCTCGAAATCTAAGGTATCCCCAGAAACTCTATCCCAAACCCTGCGCAATGCTATCCGCATCCATCAAGCGGAAATGGAAGCGGAAAAAGCAAATCAACGACTGCGCGAAAGTAACGAACTGCTCATACAGCAAAATCAAGAACTGGAAAGTCAGCGCCAACAAATCGAACAGCAAAACCAACAATTGATAGAAGCATCCCGCCTCAAATCTCAATTTTTGGCGAATATGTCCCACGAATTGAGAACTCCGATGAATTCAATTATGGGTTTTTCTCAATTGTTGTTGCGCCAATATCCCGATCCGCTCTCCCAAAAGCAATTGGATATGGTAAAGCGGATTTTTAACAACTCTCAAAATTTAATGACGATGTTGAACGAGGTGCTAGATTTCTCTAAAATCGAAGCGGGTCGTTTGGATTTGAAAGTAGAAAAATTTGATTTAACTGAGTTAATAACTCTTACTACTGAAGAAATCCGCAGTCTGGCAGTGGAGAAAAATTTAGATTTAGAGATGGAGATAGAGCTAAAAAATAGTTTGGTTGTCAACGATCGCACGAGCCTGCGGCGGATTTTAGTTAATCTCTTATCTAATGCCATTAAATTTACTGATTCTGGGTATGTGAAAATCAAAGCTTGGGAGCAGACAAAAGAGCGAATTGCCCTCGCCGTTGAAGATAGCGGCCTTGGCATTGCTGAGGAAAATAGGGAGCTAATTTTTGAGGCTTTTCGCCAAGCAGATCAAACTATTACTCGCAAGCATTCCGGTACTGGTTTGGGATTGGCGATCGTTCGTTCTTTAGTTAATATGATGGAGGGTAGAATTGTCCTAAAAAGCGTACTAGGAAAAGGTTCTACTTTTTTAATAGAATTGCCCCGTCATGTGGAGGGAAAGCAGGATGAAGACAAACCTGGAGGAAATAGTAGTAAATTTCCATCGCACCGCCTCAGACAACTAATTAGTTAAGACCGATGAAGGGTGCATCCTCATGCAAGAAAAAACCAAAAAATGCAAAGATTTAGGTTATCGAAAAATAACTTGGATTTGCGAGGGAGCGCGGGCAAACTAATCGGCTTTTTATTAATGGTGAATCGCGATTTGTAATTTTATGTTTCCTGCAAATATGGGATGCTCCTGCGATAACTTATTAAAAGCAAAATCATGTCTAAATATTCCCAAGATAAAAAAAACTACATTCTGGCTGTAGATGACAGTCCAGATAATTTATTTCTGATTCAATTAGCACTAGAACAAGAAGGCTATGAAGTCGTTTTAGCAAACGATGGTCCTAGCGCTTTAGACCAAATTCTTAAATCATTTCCGAAATTAATCATCCTGGACGTAATGATGCCGGGTATGAGCGGTTATGA
>CAZSTZ010000273.1:0-4583 GCA_964609515.1 uncultured bacterium
AGGGAACGGGAAAAGAGGGAACTCTTAGCAGAAAAAAAGTATTTTTGGAAATATGGGATGCTCCCGTGTCATTTTAACGCTGGATAGCGATTTTCGGATTTATCGAAAGAATCGAAACGAAGCGATCGATTTGATTATTCCTTCAGATTTATGACCGTGTAACAAGAATTGCCAAAAACGATTTACAACTAATAAAAAACCAAAACATCATGCCCGAACAACCACCAGACGCCTTGCGACAAAAAGTAATATCCCTGGTAAAAGAATCTATGGCCCTATCGGCTCCTTATGGATGGTTCGATCGCCTCTACTCCCAGGCAGAAGGAGATGCTTCCCAAGTCCCCTGGGCCAAACTGACAACCCATCCCTATTTACAAGATTGGTTAGATAAATTTCAACCCCAAGGCAACAACCGCCCCGCTCTGGTTATCGGTTGCGGGTTGGGAGACGATGCCGAAACTTTGGCAAAGGTGGGTTATAAGGTTACTGCCTTTGATGTCTCGCCAAAAGCGATCGCCTGGTGCAAACAACGCTTTCCTAATTCGTCGGTAGATTATCGAGTAGCAGATTTGTTCGCTTTAGATTCCGCGTGGCGGGGCGCTTTCGATTTGGTCTTTGAATGTCGGACTATTCAAGCGCTGCCTTTAAACTTGCGCGTCCAAACTATCGAAGCGATCGCCTCCACCGTTGCCCCAGAAGGAACTTTGTTGGTAATATCTTGGATGCGCGATATCGAGGACGAACCAGACGGTCCGCCTTGGGCTGTTTCTAACAAAGAATTTGCCCAATTTCGGCAATTGGGGTTCCAAGAAGTGAGGCGAGATTTGTTTGAGGGGAGCGATCGCGACATAACAGAAGTTCGCATCGAAATGAGGAAAGCTAACAATTAGACCGTTAAGGACTCGAAAAATTCGGCCCCGCACTTTTCTAGGGTGTTTAACACTAAAGCCCTATCTAAAAATTCGTTATGCTTTTCGCAGGAGGTTTCGGCGACGAAGAGGCAGCCGTGACAGGCGGAACCGTGTAAGAGTCGGTCCTCCTGCTCGCTGTTGGGGACGTGTTGGGAACATACGGGGTCGTTAGAACAAAGTTTACCGATGTCTAGGGCGGATTCTAAATAGTGTTCTATATTTTTGCCGACTTCTATTAAACCTCCCAAAGTACCCTCAGAACCGGAACTACCAGTGTATAACAAAATGCCGTAGCCGACCTCGGGAACGGCGTATATGCGCTCTTTAAGGGCGCTCGCTCCATAGCCGCACTGTAGGGTAACTGCTATTAATAATAAATGAGAGACTGTATGCAGCATGATATAGGGCATTCCGGGAAACTTGACTTGTTTCTCGCTTAAGCCCCGTGCGTCGCGCCAGACCTGGAAACCTTGGAGGAGAATCTTGCCGCGCTCTTTGACGGCTTCTAACTCCTGCCATGCTTCGACTCGTTTTTTATTGAAAGCGATAAACACTCCTTCCCCCCGGACTTCGATCGCGGGTATCCAGTCGGTCTCCAGTCCTAACTCGGCCCTCCTCACCGCTACCGATAGTTCCCCATCGACATCGGCGATCGCGCCCTCGAAGCGGGTAAAGCCTAATTGAACCATGACTTCCCGCAGGCGATCGACGAGGATGATGCGGTCTAGGCGATCGCCCGCCACTGGGGAGAAGTTATCTCGCTTCCACAGGCGGGAATAAAAATCGCTGCCGGGTTCGTCCGCCCCCACTTCGTCGGCGGAGAGCAAAGTTTCGATTTCGGCGCGTTTGATGCTCTTCTCTTCTGACTTCAGTCCTTGTTTGCGGCGACTGACTTCTTCCCAGACGGTCTCCAAGTCGAACTTGCTGAGGTCGGCATATTTGGGCTTTCTTAACTCTTTCTTCAGTTCGCCGACGTCTTCCAAATATTGCAAGTCGTCGTTATAAAAAGCATCGACGGTTTCTTTAAGTAGAGCATCGCTGTCTGGGAGGGAGATGGCGCTCAAAATTTGAGGGAAATAGGAGTTACTGGCGGAACGTACTAGAAGGCGATTTTGTTCCGGTTGTTCCGTCGGTTGCAAGTTGCCCTCGTCGTCTAACTTCTGGACTCGACATTGTTCGTGGTGGTTCTCTCCCAACCAAGGGCGATCGCCGCCGCAAAGTCCCAAAGCGCCGTAGTTCTGGAGGGTAGCGTCGGAGAGGGGGCGCAGTTTGCCGCAAGCTTCGCAGCGGACGAAGATATCGGCGAAGTCGTTACCGGAACCGGCCTCGTCCAACCACAACTGACCGCAACAGGTGGAACGGGGGTCTTTATGCACGAAACCGTACCAGTCGAGGTCGCTGATGTGACCGTTGAGGCAAGCTTGAACGAAGCGGACGGGTACTACTGGGGCTTTTTTGCCTTCGATGGTGACTTTTTTTCTGGTAATGGCATCCCATTTAACGAGGGGGCGGGTTCGATATTCTTTGCTGCCGCGACTGCGGGATTTATTTATTTGGGCGACGAACCAGGTGGGGAAGATGAAGGCGTCGATGCCAGAGTAGCCGGCGCCTTGTTCGGAGGTTTCGACTGGGGGGGCGTAGAAGGCGATGTCTTCTACTTCTAATGCTTTGCAAACTTTGACGGCGAGTCGGTCTTCGTAGATGCGACGTTTGGTTTCTCCTTTTTGCCAGTTCCAGCGGTTTAAACCGGAGATAATAACGGAGTGAGTTGGCAGATCTACCATCGCCCCGGGGCCGAAGGTGGTTAGGAGTTGGCTTTGGCGCAGTTGTCCTTGGGGTTGTTTTGGCATGGTTGTTAATTGTTAGTTGTTAGTTGTTAGTTGTTAGTCTTCTATAATAATGTTTTTGCTGTCTAGGAACTGGATAAATGTTTTTAAGCTTGGGTTATCTGAGTAGTGTTTCATTAAAATCTTTTGCTTGATGTATTTTTTAGAAATTGTTCGATAGTATTTAGGTTTTTTAGCGTTTGCGTCAATAGTAAACTTCTCTTTTTTGGCAAGTTCGCGGTTTAAACTCTCCAGACAACCGGTAATTTTAGCTTTTTTGTTATCCGAATAATAAAGGGGCAAAAACCAACACTCAATCGAATGGACTGAAATAGCAAAAATTATCCTTTCTTGATGTTGCTGGTAGAAATCTTCCTCAATTAAACCGACTAACATTTCGATAACTTTTTCTATCAACTTTTCTGGAGTTAATTCGCCGTTTTCATCTCGATGAGAAACCGTGTAAGGTGCATTCCAATCTTGAGAAACATCTGTATCTATTTGGATGATGATGTATTGGTTGAACCTAAAAGCGTTTCTAAATTTACGGGACTGACAATAATCAATAACTTGAGACCAACCGCCGTAATTTTCGGCTCGATCGCTACCTGTTTCGTCCCTGAGTGGTTGAAGGAAATTAACATCAATATCTGGGTTATTAAAATACCCGACTAAAATGTTTTCAATTACAATTTGGTCGGTAATACCCTCTGCAATTAATCCAAATGTATTCATAGTCTAAAAATTCTTAGGAAGTCCGCCAATATAACCGTTTAAAAAAGCTTCTGATAGTCTAACATATTCTTGCCCGGGGAGTGGATCGGGTTTGAAAATTCTTTTAGATTTAGTATGTCCTAATTTATTGCGATAAATAACAAATAATCGCTGTCGATCGTCCCCTAAATTTAAACCGTCTAAGGTGCCGGGGTTATGGGTGGTAAATATGGTTTGTCTGTCGGTTTCTACGGCCAATTTGGCTAACTGTTTAATTAAATGACGGCATAATTTAGGATTTAGCGACGCATCAATATTATCAATGGCAAAAAATTTGGGGGTGTCGTCGCTGATAAATAATGAGAAGTAAAAGAGCAGGAATAAAAAACCTTCGTTGGTGCTTTTTTGGTCGAAGCATAAACCAGGGTCTAAATACATATCTGTGATTTTAAGGGTCTGTTCGCCGGCATATAAATTAGAGGGAATTTCTAGGTCTTCAAACCAATCTATTAACTCCATCTTTTCTTGGAGTAGCTTAATTTTATCTGGTTCTAAACTGAGAACTTTTAACAGTTTAAACAGTCCTTCGCCGTTGATGCCTAATGGTTGTATTTGACCTTCTTTTTCAAAGGTTCGCAAGGCAGGATTTTGAGGGGAATAGATGAGAAAATCGGGTAAATGAGTTACTTGTCTGGAAACTTCCATTTTTCTTGAAATTTCCCCCATAGTTTTTACTTGGTTAACTGGTTTTCCAGAACTTATTAAAGCTGGTTCTTCATTATTGGAAAAAAGGCGAAGATACCATTTAGAATAGGGTTTATTTTCGTTAGTAAGTATGTACTCCATTTTAGTATCATTTTCGCCATAAAAAGAGAGTTTAATTTCCCCATCGAGATTGTCTTTATCGAAAGCAGAACGCATTAATTGAGGTTCGGTAACTCGGATGCCTCTGGGGGCTAAAAATTCGTTGTCTAATTTATTGCTAGCGGCGGCGGCACCGAGAGCGATCGCTTCTAAAATATTGCTTTTACCGGAACCATTTTCCCCAATAAAAACGTTGACTCGCCCTAAGTTTAATTCCAGCTTGTCGATAGATTTGTAATTTTCAATTCTCAGTTTTTCTAACATAAAT
>CAZSTZ010000273.1:4683-8466 GCA_964609515.1 uncultured bacterium
ACTTCTTTCTTAACTCCGGATCTAACGGATCCTGTAATAACGCCGCCGCTAAGTCCTCCTCCTTTTGATATTGTAGCCTTTTCTGCTCTTCGGCAATTTTAACCCAACTATCTAATAAGTCTGCCACTTGGAGGCGAACCTTTTCTCGAACCTCCGCCGCCGCTTCTGGGGGGGCTTGGTTTTCCGCCCGGCGACAAATTATCTCTATTACTTCTTCTAACTTCTGGCGGTAATGGATGACGTCCGCTGCCGCTAATGCTGCCGTTAACTCCGGGTGCCCCAAACGGGCGATCGCTACGGTGACGGCGGCGATGCCTCTATCTATTGCTCTCGGAGAAAAGGGCGTGACGCTGGTTGCTTCTACTGCCCTATAAAAAATTGCGTGCCAGAAGGGGAATCTTTCGTAGTGGGAGCGATCGCGCGGTCGATGGACGTTTAATAAGGTGACAACTAAACCCGGTCGTTGGTCGTCTCGCCCCACTCGGGAGGTTGCCTGGATGTATTCGGCGGCGGTTTTCGGTTGCCCTAATACTACCATTAACCCTAAACGACTGATATCTAAACCGACTGATATCATGTTAGTGGCGAGGGCGACGTCTACTCGATCGCCGTTTTCAAAGGTGAGGGCTAACCTTCTTTTGGTTTCTGCTACTTTGTCGGTGCTTTCTCTGGAAGTTAGTTCTCGGGGTTCGTCGTTGATTTTGCGATCGCCGAACAAACTCTCCATCCCTCTCTCTGTTTCTCCCACTCGCTGCCGCTGGCTTCTTTTAGTTAAAGATGAGTTAATTTCATCCTCGACGATGCGGCGACTTCCTCCCAATTCTCGCAGGGAATTAAAGTAACCTAAAAGAGTCATATAAGGATCCGCTGGGTTATGAGGATTTTTCTTGCCTCCCTCTTTTTCGTAAGCTTTTTGGGCGGCACTTAACAGGGCTAAATAACTTCTTAATAAAACCACTTTTAAGCTTCTTCCCGGGGCCGCAATGCCGATATATTTTCTGGCATTGGCTACAGTAATATCCACGGTTTGAGCGAAGAAAGAATCGCGGCGATCGGGACTCGGCGGGGGGAATATTTCGACTTTTTCCCTGCCAAATAAGCCTAATATTTGCTTTTCTGCCCGGCGAACTGTGGCGGTGGAGGCGATTATTTTCGGTTTGATAGTTTTGCAGTCTAATTCATAACTCGCCAGAGCTTCTATTGCGGTTTCATATAAACCTACCATCGTGCCTAACGGACCGGAGATTAAATGCAATTCATCTTGAATAATTAACTCTGGAGGCAGCAACTCTTTTTCTAAAGCATAACCGCCGCTTTTCGTATCCGCATAACCGTAAAATCCTTCCTTGTCGTAACGGTTCACTTTGCCGAATAACGCGCCAGTTTGTCCGACCCAGGGCAGGCCGGCAAATTTATCAACTGTGGCTATAATAATTGACGGCAAACGACGATAAATAGGTTCGTCAACCGCTAATATTGGCAAAAAGTTATTGCGACGAAAAGCGCAGTTACTACGTTTTGGCGGCGTTTTATCCTTGCTTTTGCTAGTTTTGCGGGCGGGGCTGCATTTAATTTTTAGGTTAGTTGGATAGTTGGCATCTGGCTTTAATTCAAAAGAATTAGTGCTAAACTTTTCGCCGCACCAAGGACAGTTTTCTAAAGGAATAGGAGAGGGTTTGCTGTCGGAATTGTTTTTAAAAGCGTTGGTTCGCGCCCTGGCAGAATATTGGTTTTTATCTCCTTTTCTGCCCATGACATTTGGAGTCGCAGTTTGTCCGACCCAGAGACCGATTTCTATAGGCCATTCTCCTAGTTTTTCCGGTTGTTTTTGTCTCTCTAATTCTAAAGCACAAATTAAAGTTGCTGCCCGGCCTAATTGGTCTAGAGTTAACAGTCGTAAAGTGTAGCGCATAATTACGCTCAAACCGGCTCCCGTTATTGCTCCTTTATTTCTCAAACGACGCAATAAAATCGTAAAAGCTGCTAGCCCTAAATAAGCTTCAGTTTTGCCGCCGCCAGTAGGGAAAAATAATAAATCGACTGTTTCTCTATCTGGATGGTTTGGTTCGACAATGCCGGCGAGGTTCATTAGGATAAATGCTAATTGAAACGGTCGCCATTTAGGAGGGTCTAAATCTTCCGGTTGCCGATCGCCTCCATGACAAGAACGCTGGCGGATGGCGGTGGCGATCGCTCTATTAGCTATAGTAAAAGCGGTTAACACTTCCCCATCGTCCAAAGCGGCCAAACCGACGGCGATGCGTTGGTTGGCTTTCGCGGCCCGGTTTAATAACTCCTTGGCGACGTCGGCCCTGGCGGGGTCTCCTGGCAGTCGGGTTTGTTGGCGGGCGATCCAGTCCGTGTAGGCAGTAGCGATCGCCCCTACTTTTTGCCGAACTTCCTCCCCGCTGGTAGCTGCCCCCAACGCCTCCATACTCAGTTCCACATTATCGACTCGGGCCGGCACTACTTTTTCTACATCCGCTTGAGGTATCCAGGCCGTTTGCACTTGGTAACATTCGCCGCGACTTTTGGGGAAAGCGATAGTAGAGGTATTGTGACCGACAGCATATTCGTAGTCGTGGCGGTATTGTACGTCCGCCACTTTCTCGTCCCACTCCCGGCCCCGCTGTCCCCGCAAGTCCGATCGCGCCACAAAACCGGCTTTACAGTAGATACTCAAACAAGTTTGGAAAACATAAGCCATATCTCGTTCGTTCTCCGGTCTGGGTCTGCGGCTGTTAGTGAGAAAAACCGACATAGAGTTACCGCCTTCCGGGAGGAGGGGATGTCTGGGAAGGGGGAGAACTTTAACGATAAGTTGGAGACCGCCGGTATCTGGCAGAGGGATACTATCTTCTTTTATCGGCAGGGTGAGAACGACTTCTTGGGGGATACGTTTCCAAGGCACGGGAGTTTTTTCTTCCTCGTTTGTTTCCTCACCTTCTGGAGTTGTATCCTCGGCTTCCTCCTCCAGAGGGAAATAGTCGCCCCAAGTTAGAGTTACTTCTACTTCGGTAGCTTCTCGCGGCAGTAGGAAACTGAGACCCATCGACGAGGGAAAAAATCCTTTACGGGCGGCGGTTTTTTCTGGAGTTGACTCGTCATCGCCGGGGCCTGGGTTACTTACGGTATCTAGTTCGTCGTTAGCGGTATTATCGGTTTTGCTCTCCAGAGGGGCGCGGTCTGGGACTAAAAAACCGGTGAGATACCAGAAGGAAGGTATCTGGGGGATGGTTTCTCTAGCATAGATAGGGTCTCCGGGGCCGGGACCGATGAGGTCTAGCTGGAGGGCATCTATTAATTGTTGTCTGACTTGGGCTGAGTCCATGTTAGGGAATGGGTAATGGGGAATTGGGAATGGGGAATTGGGTAATGGGAATAGGGGGAACCAATAATCTATTTAAACATAAAAATGGGTAATGGGTAATGGGGCGAATGTTAGCAGCGGATGTTGAAGCGGATGTAGCGGATGGTTGGTCGGTGGGAAAACAAGGTTGGTTGGTGACAGGAGACCTAAGAAACCTGGTTTCTTGAAGAATACCTTCGTCATTTTTACGAAACAATGATAATTCGCCCGCCAGAAACCTGGTTTCTTTGACAATACCTTCGCCAATTTTTCATAAGGAATAACGAACCAGTTGTGATGAAAGGGGAGCGAGTTGTAATGGGAACGAGCCGCTCGTTGATGTTAGCGAGCCGATATTGAAGGGGAACGAGCCGCTCGTTAATGCTAGCGAGCCTCCAACTAAGAGGAGGGAGCGGCTCCCTCCTCTTAGGTTT
>CAZSTZ010000274.1:0-8455 GCA_964609515.1 uncultured bacterium
CAACAATACTACCGTATTCTTGAAGATTTTAATTTTTGGAAGTCCCTAACGTTGTTTGTTAATTGTTGGTTGCGAAACGAAACCCCAATACAAAAACAACACCCAAGCTATACTCGCTGAGTGACGTCCTCTTTTCTCTCAATAATAGCTGGAGCAGAACTAAATCAAACAAGTAACTCAAACAAGCGTTAGTTGCTTTGCTCCCCTTTCACAATTTGAGGATATATCAGCTTTTTAGACGGGTGTTGTTTTTGATATCTAACGAACAGACAAATTTTAGCTCTAACAGCGCTTTTACCTCCCGAGTTGCCTAGTGATTTCCTCTTTTATCTAAATGAAGTTTGGAGTTGTACTCCCTAAAGGTTTTGTTATTTAAACCTTAGTAATTAGAGTACCTTTGCTCCCTAACTGCTACATGTTGAGGAAGTATGGGCATCTTCCAGGGATTGATTAAACCCATTATTAAGATATTGGAAAATGGGTTTGGCTGCGATTTGCCTGAAACAAGACAGATGATTAGATGGAACAGTGTTGTTTACCTCCTAATTGATTCAAAGCTTAACTACTTAACTAATTGTCAGCATCAGCTTTGATTCTGTTGTTTTTTATTTTTCAGAATTTTGCAATTACCAGTTTTAAGTAGTAACGCTCATCTGTTCTTTAGAAGCTTTTTTATTGCTTCTATTACTACTTTACCAATTTATCTGAAAACTGCAAGGGTTTGTAATAAAACTTTACAACATTTTTTTTGCAGGCCCAAAGCTATTTTTGGGACTTTTAAAATTTAATAGTTTTTTTATATTTGCACTCAAAAAACAAAAGCAACACCCCAGATTTTTAGCAGACTTACTTCCTTTTTTTCCTTCCTTTTTTTCCCAGTAGGGCCTTGGAGTTACTAACTGGAACCCAGTTACATTGCTCCCTAATCTTTAGGAATTATCTGCTTTTGAGACAGGTGTTGCTTTTGTTTTTAACGAGTTTGTTTTTAATCAAACAAATTGATGACAATTGTTTTGCGAGTTTAAACAGCTTTTTGACCTCCAGATTTTTTACTGGTTGTTACGCCGAGTGACCTTCTCAACTTGTTAAGTTGAAAGTGGAGTTGACGCTCTATCTTTTTTTGCTATCTTTTTTTGCTTTTTTTGCAAAAATAATTTGAGTGCATGGCTCCCTTTTTAATATTGGAGAAAGTATCGGCACTTTTTAGTAAGCCGTTCTAACTCAGTCGGACAAACGATTAGTTTGAACAGAGTGTTTATACCTCCCGTTTAAACTTGAAATTAATCTTGGACGTTGGCTCAAGAGAAGCTCGTTTGCTTCTATTAATTATTTAAGCAACCTTTGTTTGGAACCGCAAGCACTTGTAACGAAACTTTACATATCAATTTGTAAATACTCGCTGAGTTTTTAACTTAAACTAAGCTGTCCTAGCTTTTAAACAGACTGCAAAATCAATCAAACCTCCACGCTACAGTCTTTGCAGTCAATGGCCCGATATCGGAAACCCGGTTTTTTGGCAAAACCGGGTTTCTTGGGTTTTGCCGGAATTACCGGGTTTTTTGGCCGCTTTTCTAGGCTCTCTACCTATTAGGCGATCGCCCCACCCCACAAAAGCAAGTCCCACAAAAGCAAGTCCCACAAAAGCAAGTCCCACAAAAGCAAGCCCCACAAAAGCAAGTAGGGCGCGACTGGCGCACCCTACTTTTTTTTATTAGATTTTAGAATTTAGGCCGTTGTGGTTACATTAAACCGATTTGAGACAGGATACCTTGACCGGTCATCAATTCGGTGGCGATGCCGATGGCAAAACCTAGCATGGCCAAGCGACCGTTCCAAGTTTCAGCAAATTCAGTAAAGCCAACTTTCTTTTGTTTGTCTTCCATTATCGTTAACCTCGCTTTTTTTCAAGCTTCTTTAATATAACTTAACACAACCTTTTAAAGTTGGCAACATTTATTTACATTTGTTTGAGCGATCGCAAAAATAAGGCCAGATTATATGGCCATCCAAAAGGCCAACCCCAGCGATCGATTAAGAAACCCGGTTTTTTGAAAAAACCGGGTTTCTGGGGCCAAAAGCATTGTTTAAAAAACCGGGTTTCTCGACTCAAAAGTTATAATTAAAGAACCACGAATAACTATCAAAATCATGGAACTAGCCACGGCATTTATTTCTATAAAAGATTATCTGGAAGGGGAAAAAACTAGCCCCATTCGCCACGAATATCTCGGCGGCGAAATCTACGCCATGTCTGGGGGCAGCGAAGAACATAACCGCATTGCCTTGAACATCGCCAGTTTTTTACGTTTGAATTTACGCGGCAGCGGATGTAAAACTTTTATTGCTGATATGAAAGTCAAGATAGCTGTTGCTAAAAATACTTCGGATATCTTTTATTATCCCGATGTCATGGTAACTTGCGACCCCCAAGATACAGAAAAATATTACAAAAAAAGTCCTTGTTTAATTGTTGAAGTTCTCTCCCCTTCTACCCAAGAATTAGATAGACGAGAAAAACGGCTAAATTATCAAAGTTTAGCGAGTTTGCGAGAGTACGTTCTGGTTTCTCAAACAGAAAAGAAGGTGGAAGTTTATCGACGATTAGAAACTGGTAAATGGTCTGTGGAAAGTTTTGGAAAAGACGATAGTTTGGAGTTAAAGTCTGTGGGGTTAACTTTAACAATGACTGATATTTACGATGAGGTTTTGGCATAGAAACCAGGTTTTTTTAAAAAACCTGGTTTCTGGGTAGTTATAATTAAAAAACACTAAAAAGCATAAAACTTATGGAACTAGCCACAGCACTTATTTCTATAAAAGATTATCTAGAAGGGGAAAAAACGAGCCCCATTCGCCACGAATATCTCGGCGGTGAAATCTACGCCATGTCTGGGGGCAGCGAAGAACATAACCGCATTAGTGGCAATATTTACGCTAGTTTATTAGCCCATTTACGCGGCAGCGGATGTAAAACTTTTATTGCAGATATGAAAGTCAAGATAGCCGTTGCTCAAAATACCTCGGATTTTTTTTATTATCCCGATGTGATGGTGACTTGCGACCCACAAGATACAGAAAAATATTATAAAACTTATCCTTGTTTAATTGTTGAGGTACTTTCCCCTTCTACCCAAGAATTAGATAGACGAGAAAAACGCTTAAATTATCAAAGTTTGGAAAGTTTGCAAGAGTACGTTTTGGTTTCTCAAACAGAAAAGAAGGTGGAAGTTTATCGACGATTAGAAACTGGTAAATGGTCCGTGGAAAGTTTGGTAAAAGACGATAGTTTGGAGTTAAAGTCGGTGGGGTTAACTTTAACAATTGCCGATATTTACGATGAGGTTTTGACATAGAAACCCGGTATGCATGAAAAAACCGGGTTTCTGGGTTGGGAAAAACCGGGTTTCTGGGCCTGCCCCTCTTTTGCCTTTTGCCTCTTGCCTCTTGCCTACTTCTTCGCCTCCACAAACGGCAAAAACACCGAAACCAACTCTTCCCGGGCCACGATTAAAGTTGGAAAAGAGCGATCGCCATAGTCGCGGCCAAGCTGGAGAGGAAAAATCGCCTCGGACTCCAAAGGCCGCCAAACCGCCCCGGCAGCCTTAACAATGACCCAGGCCGCCGAAATGTCCCAAACTTTAGGAGTAGCTTCCACGCCGCCGAGACAAGCGCCCATGGCCACCGTTAAAAAATTGTAACTGGCCATGCCCAACATCCGAATTTTCGTAGGCAGGTGAGGGGCGATGGCCGCGCTGCGAGAGCAGAGATTAAAAAAGTGGTTGGAAGTCAACTCGTCGCAGGTAGGGCGAATAGATTGGTTATTCAAAAAAGCGCCCCTGCGAGAAGGAACATCCAGCGCCTCCTCTGTCTCGAAGCAAAAACCGTGAAACGAATAATTCAGGGTTGGCAGATGTATATAACCAAAAACCGGAGTGCCGCGATAAAGCAAACCGAGACAAGTGCCCCAGATGGGGATGCCGCGAGCAAAATTAGTAGTAGCATCGAGAGGATCTATAACCCAACACCAATCATTTTCCGGTAAAACGTGCTGCCCCTCCTCGCTTAAGACGCCGTGAGTGGGGAAAGCAGAAGCGATCGCCTCTCTAATTTCCTTATCCGCCCACTTATCGGATCTAGTCACCAAACTACCGTCAGCTTTTTCGGAAGCTGTGACAGTACCAAAATCCCTTAAAAGTTGTTTGCCGACTCTAGTGGCAGTAGTCTCGGCAAAAGTTAAAACCTCGTTCCAAAAATCAGTCATTTTTTCCTATTAGTAATAATCCCCGTTCGTAGTAATCGCTTTAGCGATTTAATCTGTTGAAAATCGCTAAAGCGATTACTACAAACACTACTCCAACTCGCCCTCGATAACAGTAGCGATCGCCTGTTTTGCAGTATTTTGGAACTCTTGAATATTAATCCTATTTAGCAATAAAATTGCCGCCACCATACCGCCCGCTTGGAGGACAAAAACCAAACTGTAGGCCAACACTGGAAGAGGAAATAAAGCCTTACCCAGGTTCAAAACGCCGCCGCCCAAAATAGTAGCCAAGCCTCTAGAAATTGCCTGCGCCAAACCCCAAGCGCCGATAAAAGTTCCCGCAGTTTCAGCAGCAGTAAAATCCAACATCAAACTGGTAGCGCCGGCAGTTAAAACCCCAGAAGCAAAACCAAAAAATAACAAACCAGCTTTCAGCAAACCAGGATTAATAAACGCGCCGGCAAGGATAATTAAACCCAAACAAACCGCCGCCATTAAACAGCCGACCTTCGTAGTTTTTTGCTTGCCCAAACGAGGCATAATAGCAAAGCCCGTCAAAGCGATACCTACTAGAGTACCGGTACCAAAAAAAGCATTTAATTGAGTAGTTTCAGAAATGCACATTCTGAATACTTCACCCCCATAAGGTTCCATCACCGCATCTTGCATAAACAGGCTAATTGTCAGCACTAATAAAAAGCTAAAAAAGATGCCAGTTTGGGGGCTAGCCGTTAAAACTTTTAAAGCCGAACCGAGAGTAATTTTATCTTCTCTTTGAACTGCCATCGAGCGAGTGGAATAGCGAGAGTATTTTTTTTCTACGCCCCAAGTTGACAGTAAAGCCAAACCAAAAACAATGGCTGGAACGATAATAAATACCGGATTAATCGAAGTTTGCAATTGAGAGATATTAGCGACTGCTTCACCTTGAGAAGGATCGTAAGCTAAAATCGCATCCCCGCAAATTTCTGGGATGTTTAATAACCGAGAAATAACAATAGCTCCCACCACAATGCCGACCATCAACATCGACCAAACTACTCCGATTAATTTAGAGCGTTCTTCTTCGTCGGAAACATCCACTAATAAAGCGGCAAAAGGAGTAGAACTGGCGCTGAGAGCCAAACCGTAAAAAGCAAAAGTTAGGGCTAATAAAGCAGACCATAAATAGGTTGAAAAACTCCAACCATTAGCCTGCACGCTGATGCCCAATTGCCACATAACTTGAACTGCTATAAAAGAAGTAATGCCAAACACTGCCGCCCCGATTACAACAAAACCGCTTCGATGATAACCTAATATAGTTTTACTATCGGAAAGTTGTCCGAACCAAACCCTAGCAGGTGCGACGAGTTGGTGCATGGCGATCGCTCCTGCTGCTATTAAAGGAAGCACCTTTAATTCGTCAATCGCCACTCGATTAATTAAGCCTAAAGTTAAGACAGACATCATGCCCAATCCCAGTTGAAAAAAACCGAGACGGAACATCGTAAAAAGATTAATTTTTGGCAATAAATTTGGTTCTTTGTTGCCTGAGTTTTCCAGATTCATAGATGTTAAAAATTGAGCGATCGCCCGCGTCCGTTACTGTTTTTCTAGTTTATACTACAAGGGTCAAATTAGATCGAGAGCTAGGGATTTTCTATTTAAAACCATGACCGTAACTACTTTAGGCAAAAATGGACCGACAGTCCCCCCCCTGTGTTTGGGCACATGGGCCTGGGGGGACACCCTCTTTTGGAACTACGGCAAAAATTACGGGGCCGCCGAAGTCGAAGCGGCCTTCAAAGCTTCCCTGGAAGCGGGAGTCAGCTTTTTCGACACCGCCGAAGTCTATGGCAACGGCCTCTCGGAGGAGTTGTTGGGCAAATTCATGCAGGAGACGGAACAACCGGTCCAAGTCGCCACCAAATACGGCCCCATGCCGTGGCGAGTCTTCGGGCAGTCGGTGGCGGATGCTTTAACTGCGAGTCTCAAACGTTTGATGGTGCCAAAAATTACCCTTTATCAAGTGCATTGGCCCTTTACTTTTTTTATGACTCAAGAAACGTTAATGAACGCTTTAGCGGAGGAGGTAAAACAGGGGAGAATTGAAGCGGTGGGAGTTAGCAATTATTCAGCTAAAGAGTTGCGAGAAGCTCATGGAATTTTAGCAAAACGGGGAGTTAATTTAGCAGTAAATCAGGTGCGCTATTCGTTATTAACTCGCCAAATAGAGAGCAAGGGAATTTTAGATACTGCCAGGGAATTAGGAGTAACAATTTTAGCTTATAGTCCTTTAGCTCAAGGGTTGCTTACTGGCAAATATGGCGGGGGTAAATCTCCTAGTGGGGCGCGACAATTTGATTCTCGTTTTAAAGAAAGCGGTTTGGAGAAAATTGCGCCGGTTATCTCTTTGTTGCGGCAAATAGGAGAAAAGTACGATAAAACTCCTTCGCAAGTTGCTCTTAATTGGTTGGTTTGTCGCGGCGGGGTTATTCCTATTGCTGGAGTGAAAACGGCAGAACAAGTTAAAGAGAATGTGGGGGCTATTGGTTGGGAAATGAGCGAGGAGGAGTTTAATAGTTTGGAAGAAATTACTCGCCCTTGGTTGAAGTAAAAAAAGACCTGTAGTATCTCAGAAACCCGGTTTTTACAGAAATTCCGGGTTTCAAAACCTATTTTATAGCACCATAACGGGTAAAAATTTCAGCATTTTGTAAGGTGCGCATTGCGCATCCTACTAGGGTCATAACAATTCATTAAAACTGGGGCGGTTCGCGTAAAGGTTCTCTAACAACAGGGGGTATTTCAAAATCCCCAAAACTGGCAAAACGTTGCTCGATAGCTGCGGCAAGATTTAAAGGGGCATCGGTATTTTTTGTTAATACAGCCCGAAGGATTTCTTTTGCTTCTTCTTCTGGGGAACGACCGCTATTTTCCGCCCGCCTTTGCAGGAGAATTGCGAGGTCATCATCCAAGTTTTTGATAGTAATGCTGGTCATCTGTTTTTATGGGAACGGTTGATTTTTAAGATAGCAATTCTTAAGGAAAAAAGACCTGTAGGGGCAAAGCATTCATTTCAGAAACCCGGTTTTTACAGAAATTCCGGGTTTCTCGATATAAGTTAAATTTTCTGTCAGAATGCTTTGCCAAACCCTACTCGCACCCGCATTTTTCTATTCCGAAATCCAATCTTTACTAGAGGTGCAAAAGCGAATCCATCTTAAGAGAACGTTGGCAAATCTGGCTGGCACTACAGGGCCTTCAAAGTAAAATTTGGGGTTTTTTAAGCCTTCTCCTAGCATTTTTTCCCCTTTATCGGTGATAAATACTAATATATTGCGATCGCGATTTTCAATTGTAATCGCTCCTTCCCGTTCTAATTCTTGATAAATTGTCTGGTATTTGCCGATTTTTTTACCCTGTTTTTTGTGTTTTACTTTGCCAGTTAATTCGCTTTTTTTTACTCCTATTTCTGCGGGATTTTCTCCCACTAAATCCCACAAAGTCAGCAACAAACGAGTTTTATAAATTTTGACATCGCTTTCATCGACAGTTTCATCGGAGATGTTCTCCCTTGCTGGTTTCTTTTCTGGAGAGGAGAAGTTATCTGTCTGCCATAGATGTTCTCTAGGCAAGAAATTGTCGGTGGATGAAAGGTTTTCGCTTAACATATTAGCCTCTGAGAGCAAAATAGTGGTTTCAACCATATATTACTAGATAGTCTGCCGAACCTGCACGGGGGAAGATTTTTTTGATAGTTTATTGTCGAAAAATCTTTAAGTTTTATTCTGAATTAATTAAGTTTTTTGAAGAAACAAGAATATTAGTAACTTTATTAGCCAATAAATTAAGCTTACTGAGAATAATCTGTTAACAGTTAAGTTGTTTTTGTAGCCAAAGTTACTGCAAGTTTTTTAAAAATATGAATAAGTGGGTCTAATGTTTAATTATGTTTCTTTTTTCGATTCCAAGTAATCGAGGCGGGTAAGATAAAAAGTAGGATTAGGAGTTTTACTGCTAACGAATGACAGTTGTATAGAATTAGTGGTGAGTTCCAAAAGTTATGTTAGCAGCGCATGTTATAGCGAATGTATCGAATGGGTTGTTGGGGGAGGCGATCGCCCGTCCGTAGTAATGACGTAGAACAGGCATCTTGCCTGTTTTGTAGATTTAGTGGTGGGTTCCGAAAGTTAGGTTAGCAGCGGATGT
>CAZSTZ010000275.1:0-6513 GCA_964609515.1 uncultured bacterium
AGGCAATAAACCTCAGGCAATAAACCTCAGGCAATAAACCTCAGGCAATAAACCTCAGGCAATAAACCTGAGGCAATAAACCTGAGGCAATAAACCTGAGGCAATAAACCTGAGGCAATAAACCCTCCTAAAAAACTTAAAACGGCCATAAGTCTAATTAAAAGACTGTGGTCTTATTTTTTTTGGCATGAGGCAAAAAAGTTTTGGTAAGAGTGTGACGGCGATCGCAACCTCTCCATCGGGAATCAAAAGTGGATTAGATGGAGATGAGTTTAGTCCTACTAAAGTAGCCTTCTCAAACAATAATGATGTCTGCTCGCTACAGAGCTCTTTATGGTTGGTTTGGGAAAAAACAATTCCAATCGTTCTATCGGGAGTTCTACTTCTATGAAAATTGAAAGAGTCAGCGTTGCCAGCGATGGGAGTCAGGGAAATAGCTATAGTGAAAAATCTGCTATCAGTTCTGACGGTCGTTACGTCGCGTTTTCTTCTTTTTCGAGTAATTTAGTATCTGGGGATACTAACAATAACCAAGATATTTTCGTGCATGACCGACAGACGGGAAAAACTACCCGAGTAAGCCTTGCCTCCGACGGCACCGAGGCTAATAACAATAGTTTTGAACCAGCGATCGGCGGTGACGGACGCTACATTGCCTTTATCTCTTACGCTGACAACCTAGTGCCAGGGGGTAGCGATCGCGAGTGGAAAGGACTTTCTAGCACCGTAGTTGACGAAAACGGAGAAACTCAACAAGTTTTGCTTGCTAGCGATGTATTTGTACGCGATCGCCAGACGGGAGAAACAAAACGAGTTAACGTTGCCTCGGACGGTACTTTAGCAAACAACGATAGCAGCGAAGTTGTTATTAGCGAAGACGGACGCTACGTCGCTTTTACTTCTTTTGCTGACAACCTCGTACCAGGAGATACCAACAATGCCAGAGATATCTTCGTTCGCGACCTCCAGACGGAAGAAACCACCAGAGTTAATCTTGCTGCTGGTGGGATAGAAGCCAATGGCGCAAGTTACTTTACCGCCATCAGTGGCGACGGGCGTTTCGTTGCCTTCGAGTCTGATGCCGATAACTTGGTGGCGGGGGATACGAATAATACATCGGATATTTTCGTACATGACCGCCAGACGGGAGAAACGACCCGAGTTAGCGTTGCCTCCGATGGTACTGAAGGCAATAATTTTAGCAGTGAAGGTTCTAATGTTGCTATTAGCGCTGACGGACGCTATGTAGCATTTCAGTCTCATGCCACCAACCTCGTGCCTGGAGATACTAATAATACTGGGGATATCTTCGTACATGACCGAGAAACTGGAGAAACTACCCGAGTTACCGTAGCTTCCGACGGTACCCAAGCTAACGGCTGGAACTTTGAACCAAGCATCAGTGCTGACGGACGTTATGTTGCTTTTAGTTCTAACGGCGACAACCTAGCACTGGGGGATAAGGAGCCAGACGTAGATCTTTTTATCCACGATCGCGAAACAAAAGAAACCAAACAAATTAGCGCTGGCTGGAATTCCCAAAGCTATATATCGTTTGAGCCAAGCATCAGTGCTGATAGGCGTTATATTGCTTTTCATACTGTTGCCGACAACCTGGTACCGGGAGATACCAATAACGAGACCGATGTCTTTGTCTACGATCGCCTCGCCACCAGCGACGACACCGACGGCGTTACCAAAAACGGCAACAATGCAAACAATAAGCTAAACGGCAGTGAAGGTCCAGACATCCTCGACGGTAAAGGCGGTAACGACACTATCATCGGAGGTCCAGACAACGACATCCTCATCGGCGGCGGTGGTAAAGATACTCTCAATGGCGGTCCCGGCGACGATCTTTATCGACTGGATGCTAAAACTGCTAAGGGCAGCGAAATAGTAGATGCTGGCGGCAGCGACATTCTGGAGTTAGAAAATGCCGATATTTTCTTGGGGGGCTCGACAAGAGTTCAACGGCAAGGTAAAAACTTAATTATCGATCTTAACGCCGACGGCAAGGTCGATAAAAAAGACGATTTAACGCTAAAAAATTTCTTTGCTGCGGGTAAAGAAAACCGTCCGGGTGTAGGCTTTATCGAAACCGTCGATAATCTTTCCGGTCGGGATGTTATTAACATCGTCGATACATACCAAGAAGTCTCGAAAAAAGGGAACAACAAGAAAAATACCCTCAAGGGCAACGATGGCAAAGACTTCCTCGACGGTCGCGGCGGGAACGATAAGTTAATGGGTAATGATGGCGAGGATACCCTTATTGGCGGTAAGGGCAACGACCGACTCATCGGGGGACCGAGGGCCGATGTGCTGACTGGGGGTAAAGGGAGCGATCGCTTTATTTTCGATAACATACCTCCAGTCGGAAAGGAAGATATTATTACCGATTTTGGTCGGGGCGATAAAATTGTTCTCGACCTCGACACTTTCGATCGCCTGGCTCCGAATCTAGATTTTGCAGAACAGTTTGCGGTGGTTAAGAGGGATCGCGATGTTGCCTCAAAAGATGCCTTGGTAATTTATAACGAAACTAACGGCAATCTTTTCTATAATCCCAATGGTAGTATTGGCGGTTTTGGCGGTGGCGGTTTGTTGGCGAACCTCGCCGACTCGCCGGAATTAGATGGGAAGGATTTTATCCTTCGCAGTTAGCCAGAGTTTAAATGAGAGCGATCGCTTCTCTGTCTCCCACGGCAAAGATTGATGGTGGAGGAGTTGTTGGGGGCGATCGCTCTTGTTTTAATGGATATTCGCTCTATCAGAAACCCGGTATGCATGAAAAAACCGGGTTTCTTAGTTGTCTGGGGCCGAACTCGACTGTTGGGACAACTGGCCCAAAGCAGGGAAAAAATGGCCGACGAATTGATGGACGAGGAGAGAATAGCCTGGGATGCCGAGAGCGATCGCCTGTGGAAGGTTATCCCCAGAGCTACACCGTCCAATTTATCTTGAATGCGGGCCCCAGGGGAGAAGGTAAGTGGCCCGTTCAAGCCGCGATCGGTTTGGCCCAGGAGGTCCATAAATTGAAAACTTTTTAGTAAAAAATTTAATTAAAAGGTTGCATTTTGGCGATGTTATGCTAAAGTAGTAAAGTATGCGCTGTTAAAAATCAAAAAACAGTGTTTCGGGGCGTAGCGCAGTTTGGTAGCGCACCACTTTGGGGTAGTGGGGGTCGTGGGTTCAAATCCCGCCGCTCCGATTTTTGAGAATTTTGATTTTTTGACTTTGATTTTTTGACAAAACTGACTTGCTCCGGTGAAAACTTAAGCTTATTTGTAAAAAAACCCGGTTTTTTTCAAAAAACCGGGTTTCTAAATTACTGATGAAGAGCCCGCAAAACCTAACCCCCGCGAGGCACGGGCACCGACTCATCCGTATCCCTCTTCTCAAACACCTCCGCTAAGAGTGGCGATATATTTTTATTCAACTTACCCGCCCGAATAAACTCGGCATAAGTCTCGGCCTCGATATCCACCAACTGTTCCCGCAACAACTCCATGTCTAACTCGACTAACTGGGAATGTTCGGCCTGCATCTTGTCGATCTTCTCTTGCAAACCTTTTAACTCCCTTTGGACGAACTCCGCTTGGTAGCGATAATACTCCGGATCGATTTCCTGCTTCCTCACCAAATCTGACAAATAATTAATCACCCGATTTAGTGCCACCCGACGGGCGATCGTCTCCATATACTCCTGTTGCAACGATTGGTCCCCAATTAAACCCAAGATTTTCAACAACGGCTGGATGGTCAAACCTTGCACTAACAAAGTAAACAAAACTACCCCAAATACGGTGGCGGTAATATCTTCGCGTCCGGGCAAGAGAACGGGCACGCTCAATACCAAGGCGATAGATACGGAACCCCGCAAACCGCCCCACCATAAAACCGTCTGCTCTCTCCAACCAATTTTAGAGCTGGCAATCGAGTTACTCGCTGCGGTCAAACCATAAATCGAGATAGCCCGGGTAACTACCATGCCTAAAATCGTCACGGCGATCGCGCTTAAATTATCTGCCAGTTCGGCAAATTTAATTTGGTCGCCAATCAACAAAAAGACGATGGAGTTGACAAAAAAGGCCATAAATTCCCAAAACTCGCTGACTATTAGGCGAGTGCGGGGGTTCATGCCGATACGAGAACCGAAGTTGCCTAAAATCAATCCCACCACCACAACGCCGATAACTCCCGAACCGCCCAATTTTTCCGTAATCACATAGGTACCGTAGGCCGAAACTAGAGTTAAAGACTGTTCTACTAATGGTAGGTCGAAACGCTGAGTTAGATAGGAGATGCCAAAACCGATTAAACAGCCAACTCCTATGCCGAAACCGACGAAGGTAGCAAAACTCAACACGATTTCGGGAAGAGAAAATTGTTCGACCGTTCCTAGGGGAACCCCCACTAGCAGGGTAAAAGCAACTACAGCGACCCCGTCGTTTAGCAAACTTTCCCCTTCCATTAAGGTTCTCAGACGTTTGCTCGCTCCTAATTCTTTTAAGAGGGCGACGACGGAGATGGGGTCAGTTGCCGATAAACTCGCTCCCACCAAAAAAGCGATCGCTAATGGAATGCCCGTCAGCCAACTCAAACCGCCAGCGATGCCCGCAACAGAAATAATCACCCCGATAACGGCAAACAATCCTATGGGTACTAAATCTCGTTTTAGCTCTCGCCAGTTCATATTCCATGCCGCTTCAAATAACAAGGGCGGCAAGAATATTTCCAGGATTAATTCTGGAGATAAATCTACTAACCTCACGTCAACAAAAGCCAGAATTAAACCGACAATTACTAACAGTAAGGTAAAAGGAATTCGGCGAAACCAACTAAAAACCCTAGAGACAGTAGCAACGCTTAAAGAAACAGAAAGTACCAACAAAAATTGCTCGATATTTTGCTCGATCGCCCTTTCGCTAACTGCGGTTTCTAAACTCATCAAAAAGCTCCCGATACTACTTTATTAACTAAAAAAACCGACTGTTCTTTCGATAATAAAAACAGTCGGTTTTTTACCACATTTTTTGAAAAATGTCTAGGCTTCTCTGTTCAAAAACTTGTTAATTTGGACTAACGCAGCGGCGCCAATATTAAAAACGGCCCAACCACCAGCTACCAGAAGCGGCAGCAGTACCACCAATAAACGAAAATCAAAGTCCATTTCCTAACCTCCCAAAGTTTTAGGATAAATTTATCATTTTTTTATTTTTATCCTATTTTAAGGTTCTTCTCAAGTTTTGACTAGGAGGGCCGAGAGATAATTTAGCCCACCGACCGTTAGGCCGACAATTAGGGCCGTTCAAATCCTGTCTCCATCGACTTGCCAGCATGAGCCAGGGCCAGTTTATAATAACGTTGGGCGTGTTCCAGCATTTCGGCGGCATGTTCTGAGGAAACCTCTTTTAACCGTTTTCCCGGCACTCCCACCACCAGCGACCTTGGTGGCACGTCTTTATTGACCACCGAACCTGCCCCGATAACGCTGCCCGCCCCAATTCTGACACCATCTAAAATTACGGCCTTAATGCCAATGAGGCAACCCCTCTCGATATGGGCCGCATGAATTACTGCCCCGTGTCCCACGGTAACATCGGCCTCCAAGACCGTTACTATTCCAGGATCTCCGTGTAAAATTGCCCCGTCTTGGATATTGGTGCGGTCTCCAATTACAATTTTTTCTAGATCCGCCCTAACTATGGCCCCATACCAAACACTGGCCCCCTCTCCCAATTCAACATCGCCGATAACCGTGGCGTTAGGGGCCACAAAGGCAGCACGAGCTAAATTGGGGGACGGCCAAGGAAATCGGGCAGTTGTCAATTGTTCGTTAAGTTCGCTCATGTTGTCCGCCCTCTTAGATTGTTTGGAGTAATTATGCTAATGAATGGTTGTAAGGTGCGCGGTGCGCACCCTACCGTTAACAATTAACAATTAGAAATCTTAGCCCCCAACCTTATTTATGACTAATTTTAGTAGCGATCTTGGCTTGCAATACCCAATTTTCGGCCCGGAAATATCTTGTCCCCACTGCCGCCAGACTATTGAGGCTTTAACTTTAACTGATACTTATTTATGTCCCCGTCATGGGGCCTTTGAAGCGGACCCTAAAACTAGCGATTTAGTCCATGTACAGTCTGGACGTCACTGGCGGCGCTGGAATAACGAGTGGTATCGGCAACACACGCACCCCGACGGCATTCGCTTTGAAATTCACGAAGCCCTAGACCGACTCTACACCCAAGGTTATCGCGCCACTAAGGTGATTATCGCTCAAAGATACCGCGATTTGGTTAATGCTTATTTGGAACGCAACAGTCCTTGGCGCGGTAAGTCTGATTCTGCTAAACCTAAGTTGTACGGTTTGCCAGTAGATTTTGGTCCGGATCCTCAAGAGGAACCTTGTTGGGATGTGATTAATTTTGAGTTGGAAAAAGAACGGGGCGTTCCCGTCCGTTACCCCTATTTCCGCTTGTTTGAATAATGGTTAATTGTTAATTG
>CAZSTZ010000275.1:6613-8401 GCA_964609515.1 uncultured bacterium
CCATTCCCCATTCCCCATTCCCAAATAATATGCATCACGTTTCGATTAGAACTGCTAATATTCATCGGGCGATCGCTTTTTACGAAAAACTCGGTTTTGCAGTGAGCGATCGCTTTACCACCGGCTACACTTTAGCTTGTTGGATGGAGGGCAATCTCGGACGCATTGAATTAATCGAAATTCCCCAACCAAAACCGGCCCCAGATGCCTTCGGCGACGAGCATTATGTCGGCTATTATCATCTATCTTTCGACCTCACCGAGATTGCACCCAATTTGCCTCAGTGGTTGGAGTCTTTACAAGCTGATTTTCAATTAGCATCTGAAGAACAACCGGATTTATTCCAACCTTTAAAAGTTCTGTTGGAACCTACCCAACAACAAATAGAAAACAAAATTTATGAGGTAGCTTTTATCGCAGATAGAGACGGTTTACCTCTTGAATTTATTAGGTTAACGAGCGTTTTATAAAATACAAAAGCTAAATAAAAACAATGCTGAAAGCAACTTTAAGAAAATTCCACAAAATCGCCGCCCCCATCGTTTTTTTACCCTTATTTGTAACGGTTATTACGGGGGTAGCCTACCGACTGGGAAGGGCTTGGTTTGGCTTAACTAAAGACCAAGCCCATATTTTAATGGTCATTCACGAAGGGGAATATTTAGGGGTCGATGTCAAGCCGTTTTATGTACTTTTAAACGGTATCGGTTTGTTGTGGATGTTAATCACCGGCCTGATGATGAGCGGTATTTTTAACCGCAAACCCAAGAAGAAAACCGAAACAGAATCGACTTAGGGAATTGTCAATTGTTAATTGTCAATTGTCAATTGTCAATTGTTAATTGTTAATTAACTAATAGCTGAGAAGCAAGTCAGCGAGTGCAAAAATAGTTTTTTAAGCCGAAAAACTTTCTTGCCTGTTGCCTCTTGCCTCTTGCCTTTTGCCTAAAGCGATAACTTTTTGGTTCCCTTCAAAGGTGACGTGTTCCCAATAGCTGCTTTTAAACTTTGGCTAAATTCAGCGATCGCCTTTAACCCCTCTTCTGGCGTTCCTTCTGCCAACCGCTTGACGATGGCGCTACCGGCGATCGCTGCATCTGCCCCCCACTCTTTCATTTGGCGGGCGTGTTCCGGTTGAGAAATGCCAAAACCGACGCCGATGGGTTTGTCCGTTACCGCCCGCATTTGTTTGAGCAAATCTTGTACCCTCCCTTGTACTTGGGAACGCATCCCCGTAACTCCGGTAACGCTGACTAGATAAATGAACCCTTGAGACTTACGGGCGATGGTATCTATTCTCTCTTTGGGACTGGTGGGGGCTACTAATAAAGTAACTTCTATTCCATAATGGGTTGCGGGTTCCAGCAAACAGTTAGCTTCTTCCAAGGGCAAGTCGGGAACCACCAAACCTTTAACGCCGGTTTTAGCAATTCGTTCTAAGAATGCTTCGATGCCTCGGTGGAGGATGGGGTTGTAGTAAGTAAAGAGGATGATGGGCGATCGCAACTTCGGACTAACCTCCTCCACCATTTCCAACACGGCATCCAAACGAGTTCCTCGCTGTAAAGCGCGAGTAGCTGCGGCCTGAATTACGGGACCGTCAGCTAAGGGGTCGGAATAGGGAACCCCCAGTTCGATTAAGTCTGCCCCGCTGTTATCTAATACGGATAAAGCTTTCGCTGTCGTTTCCAAGTCTGGGTCGCCCGCCGTGATAAAAGGAATAAAGGCGCATTGGGGACCGTTTTCTGAGTTGCGCAGGGATGCAAAGCGATCGGATACAGAAATCAT
>CAZSTZ010000276.1:0-8334 GCA_964609515.1 uncultured bacterium
CGGGCGGTTACGTCGCACAACACCAGGCGGGAAGTCCGCGTTGGTTCTTCTGCTTTGAGTACCGGACAGAGCTCGTAAAACTGATTGAACTTCTGACTCAACTCGAACAAATACTGACACAAACGGTTCGGCAACAACTCCGCCCCCACCATCTCGACTACTTCTGGCAACTGCAACAGATGTTTTGCCAACACTAACTCCGTCTCTTCCTCCAATAACACCTTCCCATCGCCGCCCAACTTTTCAAAATCGACGCCACCCTTGCGACTAATGCTATTAATTCTAGCAAAAGCATAGAGCATATAAGGAGCCGTGTTGCCTTGCAGGGCCAGCATTTTGTCGAAACTAAAAACGTAACTGCTGGTGCGGTTTTGGCTCAAGTCCGCATATTTGACGGCGCTCAAACCGATAACTTTAGAAACGTTAGCAATAAATTCTTCCGTCTCGCTGCGGTTTTCCTCCTTCAACCTCGCTTCCAGATCCGCCCTGGCGCGTTTAACAGCCTCATCCAATAAATCCCGCAAGCGAACCGTATCCCCAGAACGAGTTTTTAACTTCTTGCCGTCTTCTCCCAACACCAAACCAAAGGGAACGTGAACCACTTCCACCGTATCCGGGATCCAGCCGGCCTTCCTCGCCACCTGCCAGACATGGGCGAAGTGGTTGCTTTGGCCGGCATCGGTAACGTAGATTAAACGTTTCGCGCCCTCCTTTTCGATGCGGTGGCGGACTGCCGCGAGGTCCGTGGTGGCGTAGTTGTAGCCGCCGTTGGTTTTTTGGACGATGAGGGGCAGGGGTTCGCCGTCTTTGTTAGTAAAGCCTTCGACAAAAACGCAGCGGGCACCTTGGTTTTCTTCCAGCAAGCCTAATTTATCTAACTCTTCTACCACCCCGGGCAACATCGGGTTATAGAAAGATTCGCCCCTTTCCGCGAGTTCGATATCCAGCAAGTCGTAGATGACTTGAAATTCCCGGCGAGATTGTTCGCACAACAATTCCCAAGCGCGACGGCTGTCTTCGGCCCCCCCTTGGAGGCGGACGACTTCTTGGCGGGAGGTTTCTTTAAACTCTTCGTCTTCGTCGAAGCGTTTTTTGGCTTGGCGGTAGAAGGCTACTAAGTCTCCCAAGTCGAGGGCGTCGGCGGTGGTGAGGGCGTCGGGGCTAACTTCCCGGAGGTAGGTTATCAGCATTCCGAATTGGGTGCCCCAGTCGCCGACGTGGTTGAGTCGCAGGACTTTATTACCTTGAAATTCCAGCACTCGGGCGAGGCAGTCGCCGATAATGGTAGAGCGCAAGTGCCCGACGTGCATTTCTTTGGCGATGTTAGGACTGGAGAAGTCGATTACTATTTGTTCCGGGTTGGGAGTTGGGGGAATGCCTAGTCGTTTGTCGGGGGCTATAGATTTGAATTGCTCTTCCAGATAGGCCGGTTTGAGGGTGAGATTGATAAAGCCCGGTCCGGCTATTGCTGGAGGTTCGCACATATCGCCGATGTCGAGGTTTTCGACTACTTTGGTAGCGATCGCTCTCGGTTTATCTTTCAGTATTTTTGCGAGGGACATGGCCAAGTTGCACTGGTAGTCCCCAAATTTGGGATTGCTGGCGGGGACTAAGGCCGGATCTGCGTCCGCCAGTTCTTTTCCAAAAGCTGCGCTTATGGCTTCGTTAAATTTAACTTTTAGTCGAGCAAGAGTTGAGTTCATTTTGAAATTTTAGAATTTAGATTTTAAGTATTTTTTGGGAATTAAGGAGGCCCGTTTTTGTCCTTTTTCGAGGCTTTTGGGGTCAATATTACCTATTTTAATACGGAGTGGGTGTGGTTTTATAGCTTTTTTGGTGTTTTTTTGCTGTAACACATAACACATCTTTTTGTCAAAAGTTTTGCTAAGTTGTTAAATCAATTACAGATTTTCTTAAGCAATGTTAAACTTTTATTAAGAGGACAAACAACAATGATATTTTAAGGAGTTTGTGATTTTATCTCAACCCATTTTTGGCGATCGCTCTCTGAACGAGTCCCTATATCGGGCCCTCTTGAATCGGTTATTTGATTCGGTGAAGGTTTCGACTCGGGGACTTTTGGACGAATGTTGTTTTGGCATTGCCCCCAACTCCCAAGGAGTTAAAACCTTTTTCATTATCGCGCCCTACTTGCAAATAGCCGAAGGACTGCTCGAACAGTTAGAGTTATTGCAAGAGCGAGTAATGGCACTGATGCCGGGAATTGGTTTAATCGGTATTTGCGTAAACCCACCCAAGGGCGACGGGGGCAGGGAAGAAGAGGATGCCAATCTTCCCTTGTATATGAGTTGTAAGCTTTTCGAGCTGCCAATAGAAGAGTAGCGATGCTGATTGTGGGAGTTACTTTGTTTGTTATTGTTAAATAATATAAAAACCGTTCCGCATAAGCGGGACGGTTTAATTGTTAGTAGTAATCGCTCGTTCGTAGTAATCGCTTTAGCGATTGTTAGTAGTAATCGCTAAAGCGATTGTTTGTAGTAATCGCTCGTTCTACGAACTACCAGGGCAAAACCTCACCGTTAGCGTGCCAGAAAGTACCCGTATTCTCTAAATTCAACTCATCAATTCTTGCTATCAATCCTTTAGCCGCCTCGGCAGGCGGAATGCCAGTAAAGTTGGTCATTTTCGTGCTAACCAAACCCGGATGCAAAATCGCCACGGCAATTTGGCGCGGTCTCAAATCGTGAGACAAAGACTTGCCCGCCATGCTAACCGCAACCTTTGACATTCGATAACCGTAGGCACCGCCAGAAGTATTATCATCAATAGAACCCATGCGACTCGTAACAATAGCTATTTTGCCACCGTCGTTAATTAGTGGGAGTAAGGCATGAGTTACGCGCAAAGTGCCGATCGCGTTAACTTCAAATAGGTGGCGAATGTTGTCAAAATCTAGGTTAGAGAGAGTATTTCTGCCCCATAAGCCGGCATTGTTAATCAAACAATCTAATTTAGTATCCTTTAAGCGGCTGACAAGTTCGCGAACGTTTTCTTCTGAAGTAATATCGACACCGCTTTCGACTCTAACTCCCAAATTATCTAATTCTGGGTTTGACTCGCGACAAACGCCGATAACATCTTCGCCCCTTGCCTGCAATTGCCGACACAATTCCAAACCGATGCCACCAGTTGCACCTGTGATTAAATACGTTGTCATGTTTCTTTGGAAGTTTGCTAGACTACAGGAAGATGATAAACTGTTAGTGGCGGGATGTCAAGTTGGGGGAATTGCTAATTGTCAATTGTTAATTTTTAATCCTAAGCATTAGTAATTAGCGATAAGTCTCTGGTTCTATTCAAACTTGCTTTTAAGCATTGTCACCGTTCTATCCCATCCACCCCGCAGCAAGTACCCTATTGTGGAGCGTGTTTTTTGGTCTTATCGGTTGGGGAATTGCCTGGTTTTGTACTGGTGGGGCGAGCAGCTTAAAGAAGAAGAATGACAAGTCAATGCTATAATTCCCTTGCCCATTACCCATTATCCCAAAATGAGAAAAATCCGCCGTTTCCTAGCCTTATTACTAATAGCAACTTTCAGCGTCATTGCTGCGGGAGGGATAGCCACCGCCCAAGTCAACCCCTTCGCCGATCGAGGAGAAATTCGCGGCGTGTGGCTGACCAATATCGACAGCGACGCCATGTACTCTCCAATCTCGACAAAATTAGCCGTAGATAGATTGGCGAGACTCAACTTTAACACCATCTATCCCACCGTCTGGCAAGGAGGCTATACCCTCTACCCGAGCCCCGTCGCCCAACGAGTATTCGGCAAATCTTTAGACCCCCACCCAGAATTACAAGGGCGAGACGTCCTCCAAGAAATCGTCAAAGAAGGACATAAAAAAGGTTTAGCAGTTATCCCCTGGTTTGAATTTGGTTTCATGGCACCCGCCAACTCCGAATTAGCCAAGCAACACCCCGAATGGCTGACAAAAAAAAGCGACGGTTCTACGATTAAAATGGAAGGAGTAGAACCCCGAGTTTGGCTCAATCCTTTTCATCCAGAAGTGCAGCAATTTATCTTAGATTTAATCGTCGAAATAGTTGCCAATTACGACATCGACGGCATCCAATTCGACGACCATTTCGGCTTGCCTTCCGAGTTCGGTTACGACGATTATACCGTCGGTTTGTACGAAAAAGAATTGCCCGGTTTATCGCCTTCTAAAGAGCCAAAAGAAACTTTTTGGGTTCGCTGGCGGGCAGATAAAATCAACGAATTTATGGAGCGCGTTTTTTATGCAGTAAAAGCTATCAAACAAGATTGTATTATTTCCCTGTCTCCCAACCCGTTTCATTTTGCCTTACCCGCTTATTTACAAGATTGGTTTACTTGGGAAAGAAAGGGTTTTATTGAAGAAATAGTCTTGCAGGTTTATCGGCCTGATTTAGATAGATTTATTGCAGAATTAGAAAGAACCGAAGTCGAATTAGCTAAAAATCATATTCCCGTAGCTATTGGCATTTTAAGCGGTTTAAAAAATCGTTCTACTCCCATCCAAAAAATACAAGAACAAGTAGAAGCAACGCGCCAAAGAGGTTTTGCGGGAGTCTCGTTCTTTTTCTACGAAAGCTTGTGGAGTTGGTCGAAAGAACCGTCTATTTTGCGTCAGTTAGTTCTCCAAAGAATGTTTTCTGATTCCGTGGAACGCCCGCGAGTTTAATTAATAATTAATAATTAATAATTAATAATTTGCATCTCAGAAACCAGGTTTTTTGGAAAAACCTGGTTTCTTGGGTTTTTTGGAAAAACCTGGTTTCTTGACCTTATTCCCAATTTCCCATTCCCCATTTCCCATTCCCCATTCCCCATTCCCCATTCCCCAAATAGTTGCATCCGAAGCAAAAATGTTATAAGATAAATGCGGTGTTGGTTAGCCAGCGCGAACTTTGGGTGCATCTCGTATTTGTAAAAATACTTTTTTTTGAGTAAGATTAATAGTATGAGTATCAGTATGAAAAGGTAAATTTGCATAATTGGGATGCACCCTCAACTTTTGCGGAGATAACCTCCATGTTAATTTATTCTCTGAATCGCTTAATTGCTAAGGTGTCAGCAAAATTACCCCTCCGAACTGTCCTCGTTATTCCCTTTGTCATCCAAATTTTTGCGGCAGTGGGGTTGACGGGGTATTTGTCCTTTAAAAACGGGCAAAAAGCCGTTGACGATTTGGCGGCCCAACTGCGGGATGAAATTACTAATCGCATCGAACAACGCCTCAATAGTTATTTGGAAATTCCCCATTTAATCAATCAAATTAACGCCGATGATGTTGCCATTGGTAAATTAAATTTGGAAAATGAAAGGTTATTAGAACTTCATTTATGGAAGCAAATTCAATTATTTGATGCGGCAAGTTACATTTATTTTGGCAGCCCAGAAGAGGTGTTTGTGGGTTCGGAAAGGTCGGAAAATAACACCTTTAATGTTGCTTATTGGTCGAAGGAATCTCCCGAGGGTAAATTTTACACTTATACCACGAACGAACAGGGCGATCGCCTTGAATTATTATCCGCAGTTCCCGGCTACAATCTTCTCAAGCGCCCCTGGTATAATGCGGCAAAAAAAGCTCAAAAACCAACTTGGGGTTCTATTTATGTTTGGGCTGCCCCTTACCCCAATATTGCTCTGCCGGCGGTTAAACCTATCTACGATTCTAACAATCAATTACAAGGAGTTTTTGCCGTCGATATTTCTTTATTAGATATTAGCAAATTCCTCAAAACTTTAAAAATAGGTCGCACTGGGAAAACCTTTATTATGGAACGGGACGGTTTATTAGTTGCCACTTCTACTGAGACTTCCCCTTTTATTAAAATCGAAGATGAATTAGAGCGTTTGCCAGCAAATGAAAGCGGCAATTTAACCGGAGGTACAGCTCGATTTTTACAAGAAAAATTTGGTAATTTTAAAAACATAAATAAAAGCCAACAGCTTACTTTTGAGTTAGAAAATAACCGACAAATGGTTCAAGTAACCCCTTATAAAGATGAATATGGTTTAGACTGGTTAATCGTAGTAGTAGTCCCAGAAGCGGACTTCATGGAAAGAATAAATGCCAATACTCGCACTACAATTCAACTCTGCGTTGCCGCCTTAATAGTGGCAACTTTTATCGGTATTATTACTTCGAGATGGATAGTTCAAGCAATTCTAATTCTCAACGCCGCCGCCAAACAATTAGCCGACGGACAATGGAACCAAACGGTGGAAATGAAGCGAGAAGATGAAATTGGAGAACTGGCGAGGTCTTTTAATAGTATGGCAAAACAACTGCAAGAATCCTTTGTCACCCTCGAAAGCAAAAATGCAGAATTAGAACGCCTCCATCGTCTCAAGGATGAGTTTTTAGCCAATACTTCCCACGAACTGAGAACCCCCTTAAATGGTACCATCGGTATTGCCGAATCGATGATAGATGGTGCCACTGGAAAACTATCGGAATTGCAAATCAAAAACCTTTCTTTAATCGTTCAAAGCGGGCGTCGCTTGTTAGCTTTAGTTAACGATATTCTCGACTTTTCTAAACTGCGACATAAAAATATCGACCTGCAATTAAAAGCGGTGGGAGTGCGAGAAATGACTGAGATAACTATAGCCATTTCTCAAGGTTTAATTGCTAATAAAAATTTGCAACTTATTAATGCTATTCCTTCCGAGTTGCCCGCCGCCAATGCCGACGAAAATCGCTTGCAACAAATTTTGTACAATTTGATTGGCAATGCTATTAAATTTACCGAAAAAGGGAGAATTGAAATTAATGCCAGAGTTACAAAAACTAAGGAGGATTTGCCTTTTGTAGAGGTTAGCGTTGCCGATACTGGCATCGGCATTGCCGACGATAAATTAGAGAGCATTTTTGAGTCTTTCGAACAAGGCGACGGTTCCACCGCGAGAGAATATGGCGGTACCGGTTTGGGGTTGGCGGTAACTAAAAAGTTAGTGGAGTTACACGGCGGGGAAATTTGGGTTGAGTCAATTTTGGGCGAGGGATCGACATTTATTTTTACTCTGCCAGTGGCGGTGGGGGAAGTTATCGAGAGCGATCGCTTTTATCCATCTTGCATTTTACCCGTTAAATCTGTTTCTATTTCTGAGGCAGAAGAACCAGCTTTAGATAGTTCCTTTTCTGAGGATTTACAAGATTTAAAAGCCTTAATTCCAGTCTCTAATATTTCTCAACAGTTTAAAATTTTAATTGTGGATGACGAACCGGTTAACCTTCAGGTTTTAGTTAACCATTTATCTTTAGAAAATTACGTTCTAGAACGGGCATCTAACGGTATGGAAGCTTTGGCCGTTTTAGATAATGGTTTTGAACCAGACATCATTTTATTAGATGTAATGATGCCGAAAATGACCGGTTTAGAAGTGTGTCAAAAAGTCCGCGAAAAATACCCGGCAACCGACCTGCCAATTTTAATGTTAACTGCCAAAACTCAGGTTAACGATATTGTAGCAGGTTTGGCAGCGGGGGCTAACGATTATTTGACCAAACCTATTGCTAAAAAAGAATTATTAGCCAGACTAAAAACTCATTTAGAATTGTCTAATATTAATACTGCTTATAGTCGTTTCGTTCCCCGCCAACTGCTTCATTTTTTACATAAAGAAAGCATTATTGATGTGGAATTGGGGGATAACGTCGAACGGGAAATGTCGGTTTTGTTTTCCGATATTCGCGACTTTACTACTATTAGCGAACAGATGACACCGGAGGATAATTTTAAGTTTATTAATGCTTATCTTTCGCGGATGGAACCGACAATTGTGGAAAATAATGGCTTTATTGATAAATACATTGGCGATGCAATTATGGCATTGTTTGGCAGCAGCGCCGATGATGCTTTAAAAGCGGGAATTACTATGTTACATCAACTCAACGATTATAATACTACCAGAGGCAGACCGGGACGACCGAAAATTAGAATTGGTATTGGCATTAATACGGGTAGGTTAATGTTAGGTACCGTGGGCGGTGCCCAGCGCATGGACGGTACTGTTATTAGCGATGCGGTAAATTTGGCTTCTCGCATCGAAAGTTTGACTAAATATTATGGGGTGTCGCTGTTAATTTCTGATAATACTTTTGTTAAGTTAGAAGATGCTAACCAATATGCTATTCGCATCCTCGATCGCGTCACAGTTAAAGGGAAATCTCAACCAGTAATAGTCTATGAAGTTTTCGATGCCGATCCTCCAGAAATTCGCGACGCTAAGTTGGTTACTAAAAAGTTATTTGAAGAAGGAGTTTTATCTTATTTTCTTGATAATTTTAGCAGCGCCGCCGACATATTTAACGATTGTTTGTT
>CAZSTZ010000277.1:0-2395 GCA_964609515.1 uncultured bacterium
AATACCGAAATAAGGAATAGCGATCGCATTACCAACCAAATTAATTAAAGCACAAGTAATAAAAACAGGAAGGGACTTATTTTGATGACCGGTCATAACCATCAAAGAACCCACAGAACCGCATAAAGCATCAACCAAACGTCCTATAACCAGAACCTTCAGCGACAAATTAGCAGGCTCAAAACCAGGTCCAAAAATACTCAAAACTGGCTGAGTAAAGGTAAGCAGCAACACAGAAATAACAATAGAAGGCCAGAAAATCCAGACAGTAATCTTGGAAACAACCCTTTGCAAACCCTTCATATCCCCTTGAGTATAAAGAGTGGCAAAAATAGGAGCTACTACCCAATTCAACATCTCTAGAACGAATTTCACCCACAAAGCAGTCTTAGCCGCAGCATTATAAACCCCCGCACTATCCGAGCCCGCGAGAGAACCAACCATGATAATATCCGTTTGGTCTAAAACTATCAAAAATGCCCGCTGTATCAACAAGACTAGGGAAATCCCCAACCACTCGCGATAGGCATAAACAGGGCTGGCAGGTTCCACATCCTTACGGATTTTTTGCTGCAATAGCAACCATTGAAATACCACTACCAGGAACAAGCTCCCGATGGCCACCTCGATAGCGGGCAAGCTGCTGAGAGAGTGCTGGGTTTCTATAAACAGAAACGCGCCACAGAGCGTCAATACGGGCCACATTATTAGGGATGGGGCAAAAGCTAAAGTAACATCCCCCATACCCCTACTTGTTTCTTGCTGCAACTGGATTAAAGCCTGTAGGGGCACTAAGACCATCCCCAGCAGCAGAGGTATTCCATAGATGAAACTGCTGCGATAGTTATTAAGCAATAATATTATTCCAGCACCGGCTGCGGTAAATAACAGCCCTACACCCAAAGTCATCAACCAGCTACCGCGAAAGAGTCCTCGCATCAGACCCCACTTTTGTTTGACGCGGTATTCTGGGATTAAACGCAAAGCTATACGAGGCAAACCCAGTCCTGCAGGAATGGCCAGCAGCACCGACCAAGCAATAACGTATTCGTAGATACCATATTCGCTTCTTCCCATCCATCGGGCTAAAAATACCTGAACTAGATAGACTAGGACTAAACCCCCTACTTTAATAGTTAATGCCACGGCGGCATCTTTACCTAGTTCTAAATCGACGCTTTTTTGGCTTTGAGATGCTTCGGTCATTGAATATAGTCTTTTGGCAAGTTTGAAGTTTGACTTAGTTTATAGCAATTTTTTTCTAGTGAGGCAGCCATTTTTTTCCCCGTGGAGCCCCCGTAACACCAAAAATATTTATCCCCGCCTCCAAGGGGGCGGGGATAAATAATCGGCTGTATTCATTAATCCTGTTGCCTTTTGCCTCTTGCCTCTTGTCCTTTTACTTAATTGTCTGCTAGCTCAATGGCCTTCCGATAAGCCTCTACGGCCTCTTCTATCTGCCCCAATTCTTGCAAACCATCCCCCAAACGATTGTAAACTTCCCAAATTTCTATCTTGGGTTCTACTTCTTCTGGAGGACTTCCACCCAAATTGCGATCTAACTCTATTACTTTCTGATAACAAGCGATCGCCTCCTCCCACTCCCCTTTCTCTGCTAAAACTTGCCCCAAACCAAAATAACTACCAATTGACTTACTATTCAACTCAACTGCCTGACGATAATAACCAACAGCCTCCTCCCACTGCTGTTGATTCGTGGATATTTGCCCCAAACCAAAATAAGCTTCCCACAATTGGGAGTTTAACTGAATTGCCAGACGGTAACAACCGACACTTTTTTCGGTTTTCCCTTCTGCTAAGTAATTTTTAGCCAAACTACAAAACTCCCCAGCAGTAAACCAATCTGGATGCTGAATTAAAGCTTGATAAGATAGCTCTTCTGCTTCTTCAACTTTACCCACTTGTTGCATGGCTCCAACCAAACCATGATAAGCATCCCTTAAATCTGGATTTAATTCGATCGCTTTCTCGTAACAGCCAATAGCCTCCTCAGCCTTATCCATTCCTTGCCAAGCTTGCCCCATTATCAGATAAGCCTCAGCCTGGGGTTGTATTTTTATAGCTAACTTTCCAGCAGCGATCGCCTCCTCAAACTCCTTCTGCCCCAAAAAATCCCTAGCCTTCTCCAACCAATTTTCATTATTGTTTGTAGCATCTTGCCTGTTGGATGAAGTTAAATCTTGCCTGTTAGCTTCTGGGGATGAAGTTAAAACGTCCTCTGCATTAGCCTTCACCTGACTGCTACCATTAACCTGTTCCTGCCTGTCTTCCAAAGTTCCCCCCTTTTTAAGGGGCGCTTCCAAAGTTCCCCCCTTTTTCAGGGGCGCTTCCAAAGTTCCCCCCTTTTTCAGGGGCGCTTCCAAAGTTCCCCCCT
>CAZSTZ010000277.1:2495-4346 GCA_964609515.1 uncultured bacterium
GCTTCCAAAGTTCCCCCCTTTTCAAGGGGGGCTAGGGGGGATCCCCCAGTGTTAGCTCGTACTTTCTTCGATACCAGAGGGCCCCCATTAAGTTCTCGAGCCTTTTCATAACAAAAAGCAGACTCATCCTGCTTCCCTTGGCGTTTGAGGGCAGAACCCAAATTATGATAAGCAGCAGCATAATTTGGATTCAACTCGATCGCCTTCTTATAACACCATACAGCCTGACTTATTTGACCTTGACGATACAAGGTATTAGCTAAGTTAAAATATTGGTTGTAACTTACTTCTTGGGGTTCTAAAGTATATGCTTGATACCAACAGTCCGCAGCCTCAGCAGACTTACCTACCTGAGTCCAAGCTTTAGCCAAATTGCGATAGGCCCCGGCAAAGTTGGGTTTCAAGGCGATCGCCTCTTGATAATAAGGAATGGCCTGTTGCCACTTTTGCTCCTCAGCATACAGATTCCCCAAATTAGCCCGAACTGTAGCATCGTTTGGGTCTAAAGCTATGGCCTTACTGTAATTTTGTTCTGCCTCTGCCAGTTTGCCGCTTTGCTGGAGGGCATTACCCAAAACGCTGTAAGCTGCTGCCAAATCTGGTTTCATAGCGATCGCCCGTTCGCATTCAGCGATGGCCTGTTCCCATACTCCCTTGGCAAAATAAGCATGAGCCCTCTGAACGTGAAGTTCCGCCAGATTAATAGTCGTTTCCCCTTTGGCCCCAGGGGTCACGGGACGGGAGGCCACCCGTTGTACCGAGGCCCAGCCATCGGGAGAGGGGAGAGTGTGGGGAGTGTGGGGAGAGGTTAAAAAAAGCTTGTCTCCCTTGTCCCCCGTGTCTGGTGAAAGTCCCCTTGTCTCTGGAGGAATATCAGCTTCCATACCCAATTCCCAATCTGATTTCATCCCGGACAAATTCCAATAAGTATCGCTTAAATTTGGTTCCACCGTAACCAAAGGTTGCTGTCGGTTAGCAGGAGGATATTGAACTTTAAATTCTGGTTTTTCTGGATAAGAAATCCTTGGAGATAGAAGATGATTATTGCTTCGTATTGGCAAAGAAGATTCTAAATAGCTCAAGTTCACATCGTGTTTTAAATTAAAAGCAAAAGCCACCGAATTTACAAACTCATTAAGCACGCGATCGAAATGCTTCAATGCCTCTCGGACAATATTTGCCTTACTTAATTGTCCGGGCTTGACCATCGCTCCATTCTCCATACCAGGAACATCATACATCATCAAATTAGATGCTGTTTGCTTCAATTGTTCTGCTTTTTGCAGTATTTCTTCAGGAATTGCCTGCCGTCCCCATTCTTGCTGAAATCCTACACCCAATTGATTTCGGTCTCGGTATTGTTTGCCTTGGCGTTGCAGCGCCTCTCCTAAATTTTCATAAGCACCTTTTAAATTAGGATTTAATTCTATAGCGCGACAATAACAGGATATGGCTTGATTGATTAAATTCTGTCGTAAGAGAGTATTTCCTAAAATCAAATGTTCTTCCGCAGTTGCTTTTTGCGGCTCGATGCTGTAAGCTCGATACCAATATTCTGCTGCTTCTTGTTGTTGCCCGACTTGAGTTAAAGCCGTCGCTAATCTGCGATAACCTTCGGCAAAATTTGGTTGAATTTTTAGAGATTTTTTATAACATTTAATAGCGTCGTACCACTGTTGCTGCTGCGCGTACAAAATACCCAAATTTAGATAAATTTCTGGGTCGTTTGGAGAGAGAGCGATCGCCTTTCTATACCACTGCCAAGCTTCTTCTACTTTCCCTTGACCCTGCAACATTTGCCCCAATTGTTTGTAAGCAAGTAAGGCATCTCCTGAAAAATCTCTAGAAACC
>CAZSTZ010000277.1:4446-8193 GCA_964609515.1 uncultured bacterium
GGTTTCTTTCTCTTTCTTGAATACCTTCGAGAGATAAAGCTTGCTGGCGACTTTCAGCAGCAGCCTCCTTTTGACCGATTTTTTCGTGGGCCCTAGCCAAGTTGCGGTGGGCGGGGGCCAAATCGGGTTTGAGAGCGATCGCTTTTTGAAAATAGGCGATCGCTTCCTCCCACTCTTGCCTTTGGGCACAAATAGTACCCATATTAGTATAAGCCTCGGCAAAATCTGGCTGAATTTCAACGGCCTTAGAGTACCACTCCCAGGCTGGGTTTGCCTGCCCTTGGGCCTGGAGTATGTTACCCATTGTTTTGCAAGCCGCAGCAAAATCGGGTTGATTTTTTAAAGCTTGTTCGCAGGCAGCTTTAGCCTCATCAAATTTTTTTTGTTTTAAAAATAATTGGGCTCTGTCGTTATAGTGAACGGCAGCCTCGGTGGGATTGACTTGGGATTGCATATTTTTATTATCGGTTGCAGTTCTCTTTGGGAAATTTATTCTCGCAGTAGAATCTCGTTCTATTATACCCGTCTTTTTCACTCTAGAAACCCGGTTTCTTTCCTCCTCCCCAGAAACCAGGTTTCTTTGAGAAACCTGGTTTCTTTTCGGAATCCTTTTCATCATTTCTTCTAGATAATTGAGGTTAACTAAAATATCTTCCGTCAGAGGATTTGGATACATTAATTCTCTAATGGGATAGCAAGGAAATCCTTCTCCTTTTAGATAGTAATGCTCTAACCCTAATTGTTGGCTGATGACCCAGTAATAATGTCTGATGTAATGGGGGGAAAACAGTTCGATGACTGTAGTCCCAGGTTGACAAAAAATGATGTTTGTTAAACCGCTTCCATGAGGGGAAACTATGATTTTTGCATGAGCAAATAAGGCTATTTGTTCTTCCCAGGTCATTGATTCTGGTACTATGGTTACAAAGCCATATTTGCTTAATAAATCGATTACTTCCTCTTCGTTTAAAATTCTTCTATATCTGGCTCGGTTTCTACTAATATAAATTCTCTCTGGGTAACGGGCAGTATCGGGATAAGAATTTGTTTTATCCCCACCTGACGTGTGTCCGGGGTGAGAGAAACCACCCCAGGAACCACCCCAGAAACCAGGTTTCTTGGAGAAACCTGGTTTCTTAGGCCAAGATGCCTGTTCTACATTTAAAAATTCTCGGCGGTGAAATTCTAATGCCCATTTAGGCAGCCAACCTAAATCTCCGGGGTAGGAGGGAACGATTAACTTATCGGCTTGAATGTAAGGGTGGCGATCGCTTTCTATAATCTTGTCTTCCGGTATCCCTAAAATCCTCAAAGTTTCTCTTTGAAATTCCTGTTGGTAACTGTTAATTAAAAACCAATCTATTTCCTCAAAATTAACCCCGTTAAGTCGCAATATTTCTAAACGAGGCAAGATATCAACCATCCAGTGAAAATAAACATTTCCCGATAACCCCGATAATACTGCTACGGTGCCATCGATTTTTTCTAACGGCGGGAATTCTTCTTGGGAAAAAATTCGATGTTTGTTAATATCGTAGTTTTGACATCCTGGCAACTGACCTGGATATTCTCTCGAAACTTCTGCTAATAGCTGATTTTCCTCGTTAATAATGGCAACCGCATTACAAATCATCCAGGAATTTTTCTGAGGAACTATCCACGCCCTGCCATTAGGTAAAACTTTAACAAAAGTAGAAGTTTCCCCGCCTTCTCCAGACATCTTGCCTGTCTTATGATTGTTGGAAAAAACGTAAATATTATGACCGATATGAATCGGTTCAAAATATTTATTAATCCGCTGAAGGCATGGTTCGCAGTTTAAACCCTTACACTCAAATTTTTCTCTTTTTAATACTTGCTTTCCCCCCGATTTACAGGCATTAATCGTGCCTATTGCTGCCGAATGGTTGCCTTTTGGGTAGAGATTTTTCTGTGTTCTTAAGATAGTCTCTAATTCTCCTGAAATAACAGAATTATCTGGTTGAATTGCCAGGGCCCAATGGCCAACAGTTATAGCAGCTTTGAATCGTTTTTGTTTGACCAAACTTTTGCCTAAAGCCAAGTGCAATTCGACGTTTAACGGCTGAATTTTTAGGGCTTTTTTATAGTAACTTTCTGCTTGCTGGTACTCCCCATATTCAAAAGAAACGTTACCGAGATAGTAGTAAGTTAATCCTAAATAATCACCCCAGAAACCCGGTTTCTCTAAGAAACCGGGTTTCTTAGGGAGTTCTACGGGTAAATCAAACTCATGTAAATTTATTGCTTCGAGAAATAAAGCACAAGCTATTTTGGCTTTTTCTAGTTGGTCTTCTCCCGTTAATTCTTTAGTTTTATCGCAATAGCCTTCGACAAAAGGGTTATTTTTAATAACCTTTTGAAAACTTGCCATTGCTTCTAACAGCTTCCCTTCTTCCACGAACGAATAGCCGCAGTCGCTGTTAGCAATAATGTTATTTGGTTGTCGTTCTATTACCTGTTGAAAATAAGCGATCGCCTCCGAATGCAATCCCTTTTTTTGATAAGCTTTGCCTAGATTGTGGCGAACTACGATTAATTCTGGGTCTAGTTCTAAAGCTTGCTGATAAGTGGCGATCGCTCGTTCTATCTTTCCCCCTTCTAAAAATGCTTGACCCAGATTGTTATAAAGAGTCGCATCCTCTGGTTGGAGGGCGATCGCTTTTTCAAATATCTCTATTGCTTCGTTAAATTTTCCTTGCCCAATTAAAATACCCCCCCAATTACTATAAGCTTTTACCTTAATTAAATCCTGGGAAGGGGATAAATTTATTACTTCTTGATAATTATTAATAGCTGCTTCTAATAAACCCTGCTGTTGGAGAACCACAGCAAGATTGTAGATAGCTTGAATATCGGCGGGGTTGAGGGCGATCGCCTCTTGATAATGAGTACGAGCCCCAGGTAAATCTCCCTGGTGGTGAAGGGCTATCCCCAAATTGTAATGTACTAAAGGTAGGTCAGATACGACAGCGAGAGCCTCGCGGTAGAACGAAATAGCTTCTTCTAGCTTTCCTTCCTGTTGAAACAATAAACCCCTGTTGGCTTTTTCTTCTGCTAACTGCGACAACTTTGGAGGGGTCATATCGGTCATTTTTGTATTAACTTATTTATTTACCTGGTTTGAAAGAAGATAGTCAATTTAACACTAATAAATAATAAAAGCACCCCGGGTAGAGCGACTATCCTGGCTTGGTTTAACCTCTATCCCTTGCTTTTATTCTCGGTTTAGATAATTTCAAAATCATCGGAACCGATGTCTAGGTTGCTATTCAACTGCATGATGTTAATAGCCCGACCTCGATCGTCGATATAGTAAACCTGACCTCCTACGGAGTCGTAAACTAAATTAGCGTCGCCAGCAGCACTTGGATTGTTCGGATCGAAGTTAGCGATGGTAGTAAACTCGTCCGGAGCGATCGGACTGGAACCGCCAAAGAAGGGATTAAAGCCTCCTTGAGGAGTTAGCTGGTCGAAGATAGTGGCATCGAGTTGGATTTGGTCGTCTATTGGAGTAAAGTCGGTTAAGGTATCTACGCCAAATGCTTGAGCGGCATCAGGTGCCGTTGCTTCCGGTCCGAAATACTCGAATCGGAAGACATCCGCTCCGTTACCGCCGATGAGACTGTCATTGCCAGCGCCTCCAACAATTAAATCGTCACCGTCGCCACCAAGGATAGTATCGTTGCCTTCATCTCCAACAACAGTATCGTTGCCCTGGTTCCCTTC
>CAZSTZ010000278.1:0-8150 GCA_964609515.1 uncultured bacterium
CCCACCAACAACCCATCCGTTAAATCCGTTACAAAATCCGCTGCTAACCAACCTTTTTAAATCGCTAAAGCGATTACTACGAACAAACTTAATTACCATGAACCCAGACTCGGAAACAGCCCTCGAACTAGCAACGATCGCCCTCTGCGAACAACTCGGCTACACGATCGCTAACTGTCGCGACGAGTGGGAGGGGGGAAGCAGCAAACTCGATCGCCAAAACAAAACCGAAGTCGTCCTCACTTCCCAACTGCGACCGGCCCTCCAACGACTCAACCCCGAACTCCCCCCAGAAGCAATAAACCAAGCGATCGCTACTCTAACATCAAGTCGCCGCGCCCTCTCCCTCGCCAGCGCCAACCGCGAAATTTACCGCCACCTCAAAGACGGCATCAAAGTCACCTATAACCGCGACAACCGCCAAACCAGCGAAACCGTCCGCCTCATCGACTGGCGCAACCCCGCCAACAACCGCTACTTCCTCGCCTCCCAACTCACCATCGAGGGCGACACCTACACCAAACGCCCCGACTTACTAGGCTTCGTCAACGGCATCCCCCTAATTTTTATCGAACTCAAAGCCCACACCGTCGCCCTCAAAGAAGCCTATACTAAAAATTTCACCGACTACAAAAAAACCATCCCCCAGCTATTCTGGTATAACGCCGCCGTCATCCTCTCCAACGGCAGCCAAGCAAAAATAGGCAGCATCACCGCGCCCTGGGAAAAGTTCGGCGAGTGGAAGCGCATCGACAGCGAAGGCGAAACCGGTCGCATCGACCTCGAAACCGTCATTCGCGGAGTCTGTCAGCCAGAAAAACTCCTGGATCTGGTTGAAAACTTCACCCTTTTCGCCGAGGGCAGCGGTGGTTTAACCAAAATAGTCGCCAGAAACCATCAATACTTAGGAGTCGATCGAGCGATCGCCTCCATCGAAAACCTCCCCCAAAACCGAGGCCGCCTGGGAGTCTTCTGGCATACCCAAGGCAGCGGCAAAAGCTACTCCATGCAATTTTTCGCCCAAAAAGTCCTCCGCGTCCTCCCCGGCAACTGGACTTTTGTGGTAGTTTGCGATCGCGGCGACCTCGACGACCAAATATATAAAAACTTCGCCCAAACCGGCGCCGTCACCGAACCCGAAGCAAGCGTCCGCGCCACCAGCGGCGAACATCTCAAACAACTCCTCACAGAAGACCACCGCTACATCTTCACATTAATCCAAAAATTCCGCACCGCCAAAGGGGAAACCTACCCCAAACTCTCGGACAGAAACAATATTATCGTCATGGCCGACGAAGCCCACCGCAGCCAATACGATATTTACGCCCTGAATATGCGCCTCGCCCTACCCAACGCCGCTTTTATCGGTTTTACTGGGACTCCGTTAATGAAAGGGAACGATCCCCCTAAATCCCCCTTGAAAAGGGGGACTTTGACTCCTAAATCCGCCTTGGAAAGGGAGACTTTCTCTGGCCCCCCCCTTTTCAAGGGGGGCGGGGGGGGGATCGCAACAGATGAAATCACCCGCCAGGTTTTCGGCGAATACGTCAGCGTCTATAACTTCCGCCAGTCCATCGAAGACGGCGCCACCGTTCCCTTATACTACGAAAACCGCATCCCCCAACTGGAACTCCTCAACGAACAATTAAACGACGACATCGCCGGAGTTATCGACTCCGCCGACTTAGACGAGGAAGCAGAAGACCGACTCGCCCGAGAATTTGCCCGAGAGTATCACCTAGTAACGAGAGAGGAGAGACTGGAAGCGATCGCCGCCGATATCGTCTCCCACTTCCTCAACCGAGGCTTTGCCGGTAAAGCGATGGTAGTTTGTATCGATCGCTTCACCGCCGTTAAAATGTACGATAAAGTGCGGCATTATTGGCAACAAGAACTCGAAAAAAACAGACGAGAAGCCGCCGCCGCCGAGAAAATTAAATACCTCGAAGAAACGGATATGGCGGTAGTAATTTCTGCCTCCCCCAACGAAGAAGAAACGTTCCGAGAAAAAGGTTTAGAAATTCTCCCCCACCGCCAAAGATTCGCCAAACAAAAACCAAGTTTAGACGAACAATTCAAAGACCCAGAAAACCCCTTAAGAATAGTATTTGTTTGTGCGATGTGGATGACCGGCTTCGACGTTCCCAGTTGTTCCACGGTTTACCTAGATAAACCGATGAAAAATCACGCCCTCATGCAAACCATCGCCAGGGCAAACCGAGTTTTTCTGGATAAAAACAACGGTTTAATTGTTGATTATATCGGCGTTTTCCGAGACCTGCAAAATGCCTTAGCAATTTATGGCGCTGCTTCTGGGGGCGGGGTTTCGGCAGGAGATTTGCCGGTGCAACCCAAGACGGAGTTAGTGGAGAGTTTGAGAGAGGCGATCGCTCAAACCGCCGCTTTTTTAAAAGAGAAACAAATCGACCTCCAAGAAATAGAAAATACCGCCGATACTTTCCAACGCATCGAAAAATTCGACGATGCCAGAGAAGCAATACTCAGCAGCGAAACCAGCAAACAAGACTATTTATTATTAAGCCGAAAAGTCGCCAAACTTTATAAAGCAATTTTACCCGATACCGCCGCCAGCGAGTTTTCTAAGAAAGTAGGGATAGTGGGGGCGATCGCTCAAAACATCCGCCTATTAGAACCGAAACCAGATATTAGCGAAACCAAAGGAGAAATCGAAAAAATCTTAGACTCATCCGTAACCACATTAGAATACGAAATCCCCCAAGATACCGCCCCAATAGACCTAAGTCAATTAGACGTTAGCGCCCTGGAAAAAAGATTTAAAGAAGGCAGACAAAACACGGAAACCGAGAGATTAAAAAATGCCATCAGCGCCAAACTGGAGAGGTTATTAAAACAGAATAAAAGCCGAGCAAACTTTTATCATAAATTCCAGGAATTAATCGACAAATACAACCTAGCGAGTCGCAACACCGAAGCTTTTTTTGCCGAACTAATCGAATTTGCCAGAGAGTTAAATAGAGAAGAAAGTCGAGCCTTAGCGGAAGGATTAGACGAAGAGAAATTAGCTATTTTTGATTTATTAATTCGGTCAGAATTAGAGCTAACAGAAAAGGATAAAACAGCGATTAAAAAAGTGGCGGAAGAGTTATTATCGGAATTAAAACAAGAGAAATTAGCCTTAGATTGGAGAAATCGGCAACAGGAAACGGCAGCAGTTAGAGTAATAATAGATAAGGTATTAGACGAGAATTTGCCAGAAGTGTACGGCGGGGAAATTTTCGAGTTAAAATGTCAGGAATTGTACGAGCATATTTACGAGAATTATGGGGAAGTGGCGTAGGTTTTTTGAAGTAGAAAAAGTAAGTCAAGAAACCAGGTTTTTTGAAAAAACCTGGTTTCTGAGGTAGTAGGAAAAACCGGTTTTCTGAGGTTGTTATAAATTATAAAGAGTTTTAAACCAATTAATAAATATCTCAGCTTTTGGATGTTGTGGGTCGAGAATGCGTTCCATAATAGCATTATGTAATTGTCTTCCCGGCGGATTTTGCCAGGATAACCAGGAATGAATTTTAGCTTTATCGGTATGGTTTTCTTTGAAAGTTGCCCCCAGATTTTTAGCTTCTGTAGTTACTTCATCAGCATAATTCCAAAGGCGATCGCCCCCAGTGGGAATCATATAAGCTAAAAAAGTTTCTAACATCCCGGAAGTTTTATTATCTGGCATCATCCAGACCCCAAATTGTACGCCGAAATTTGTCTGATGAATTAAACCCTCTTCGGGCAGATTTTCCGGCAAATTATCAATCCTTGGCAAACATACATTTCTAACCTGTTGCCATCTAGCAGTTGGGTTGTCGTCAGCATCTACGATTAATCCTAAAACGGTTAATCCAGAGGTTTTTAATTGGGCAGTTATTTCTCTGTGACTGAGCATATTTTCAATCCCATCATAAGATTCTATTTCGACAATAGCTTTTTTCTTAGTTTCCCCCCAAGGAATGCCATTTGCCTCGATTAATTCTGGGATAACTCGTTTATCTTCGTTACCCTCTACTAAAAGCCTTTTTCCATGCCAATTGTTTGTCATTTAACGCACCTCAATGTCTCGTTTATCAGCAATAACAATTTCGGGTTCTGTAAATACAACAGATGTATTTTTTCTTGTTTCTATGCGGTGGATTCTAATTTCATTACTGCCATTTTCTCCTGTTAGCTTTTCTTCCAGAATAACATCTGCCAAACTCTTCCAACAATTGCTACTGTGGGTAGTAGCGAATACTTGAATATTAAGTTTTTTCGCTATTTTCCAGACAAGTTGCCACATTTCAAACATCGCAGTATGATGCAAACCGCTGTCAATTTCATCCACTAGGAAAACTCCATCTTTACAAGAAATTATTGTTAATATTACTGCTAAAAGCCGCCAGATTCCATCGCCAAGATTACCAATAGGAATTGGTTTTTCCTTATCGGAAAATTTTACCACAAACCCGCCTCTTTGTCCCAGACTTGTAGCAATTTCGCCGTATTTATCGGGACCAACTGAAGCAATACGCTCTATTTTGGGGTCGATAATTTTAAGTGCCTCCAATACCAGGTTTTCCTCTGGAGTTAAAACAACCTTATCAAACAACGATGTTAGTTGATTTATATTGAGGGAAAGTGGCGTAATAAATTGCGTTTTTATCCCTACTTTGCCGTTGGTTCTGCGTCGTCGTAAATAGTCAGTTGATAGACCTCCCGCAGTCGATAAAGGAAGTTTAAATTTTTCCTCTTTTTGTCCGGTAAAATGTAAATACAAATCCAGTCTTCCTAGTTCGGTAATATTATCATCAAACTCTTCTGAGTTATCAAAATTGCTTTCCGATTCTAAGACAGATAAAGTTAAATTATCTTGAGTTTTTTCGTTGGCTGCTTCAATTGTTAATTGAGTTTTAGTTTCGATTTGATACCCGTAAAAAAGATTGCTAATATGGAGCTCGCGTTCGGGTTCTCTCCTGCGATCGGACTTGTGACACTCATACTCTCCTCGCGAAATCATTAATTCTTGAAGGGAATTAAGATTGCCTCCAGAACACAGTAATTGAATGGCTTCTAAAAGAGAAGTTTTGCCGCTATTGTTGGCACCAACTAAGAGGTTAATTGTGCCTAATTCCTGGAGTTCAAAGGATTGAAAACAGCGAAAATTGTTGACTTTTAAAGATGTAAACATATCGTTAATGGGTAATGTTAAATTGGTCGTTCTTGCTGAGAGGCGATCGCTCCCACAAGAAACATTGCAATTTGATTATAACAAAGAAACTAGGTTTTTCCAACAACACCTTCGCCAAAAATCAAATATCTTATCAGCATCGGGATTTAAGAAACCGGGTTTTTTGAAAAAACCCGGTTTCTGGCGGGCGGTCAAGAAACCAGGAATTTCTGGAAAAACCTGGTTTCTGAGATTTCTGGGGCAATTACTGAACCACTCGATAATACCTATTCGGCATTAAATCCATCATTTCAGGTTCCCCATTTCCACACCAATTAATAACAACTTCTACCTCCCCAGCATCATTTCCCAAACCAAATAATAACCGCTTGTCGCCCTGGGAAGAAAAACCGTTAGAAGCATGAACCTCCCTTAACTGTTCTCCACTTTTTGACTTCGCAATAACTCGACTCCCAAGGGCGTCGGCATTGCAACTTTTACCGTTGCCAACTAACTCCAAACCCAACCAATTTTTCGCCCCCGAATCGTTTCTAAAAATAGAAACTGGGGCGAATTGATGGGTAACTAAAGCATCTAAATCTCCATCGTTATCTAAATCCCCTAAAGCAATTCCTCGGGAGTTCGTTTTTTCCGTCCAACCGACCTGGTTTGCGACGTCGATAAACCGCTTTTCTCCGTTTAAATAAACTCGGTTTTGTTCGTAGGGAAAAATGCAACGTCCCTGCAAGTCCGCCCACCTGTCCGCGTAACCGTGAACGTCGGGATTTGTTAGGGCAATTTGCGCGTTCCAATACCAATAATCGGGACAGCTATTTTCTGACTCTAATTCCTCGAATTGGGGGGCGGGTAAAATGGCGTTTGGTTTGAACATATCTTCGCTTCTTAAGTGGCGATCGTAACTGTCGTCAACCATGCCGTTTGCTTGGACGATATCTAATTTTCCATCCAAATCTAAATCCCCCATCGCCCCTCCCCAACCAAAACGGTCTTCGTTTAAAGCGTTTAATTTCATCGCTTCATCTTTAAATGCTTTGGCACCAATTTTATCTACATTTCCTTGATTTATCCATAACAAACTGCCTTCAGCTTGCAATTTATGATGAACGTTAGAAACGTAAACATCGAGGGTTCCATTGTTATCAATATCCCCCAAGGAAGCGTTCATTCCTTTATAAGTATCGTGACTTAATTCTCCGACTAAACCGCCTTTAATTAATTGGAATTTTTCCCCGTTTTGGTTGAGAAATAATTCGTCGGGACCGAAATCGTTGGCTAAATATAAATCCGTCCAATTATCCCCGTTAAAATCTCCGGTTCCGATGTCTAAAGTCCAGCGATGTTCGCTAATTCCCAGGGCCTTTGCATCCTGTTTTTTAAAGCTATTTCCTGCCTTGCTATTTCCGACGTTTAGGTAAAACAAGTTTTGACCGCCGTTATTGGCATTATGCCAGCTACGATGCATGAAATCAAACATTCGCCGATCGCCCTCATATTCCGCTGCTGGCAAGTTGAAAATATTAAACTCTGTCGGTTTTTCGTAATCGTTGAGATAGGGACTCATGGCATTACCAACTAATAAATCTAACTTGCCGTCGCGGTTCATATCGAAAGCATTGGCAGTCAAACTAACGGTATATTCATCGATGCCTAAATCTCGACCGATATCGACAAAATCTAACTCGTTTTTTTCAGCCAAGAGATTTTTTAACAATCGAGTTTTGCCGTAGCCAACTGTTACTAATAAATCAGAATCTCCGTCGTTATCGTAATCGAAGAAAAGCGCCCCCGATGGCAGTCCTTCTGCGGTCGGGTTGGCAGTTAATTCTGCTAAAGCGGGGAGGGGAAAACGGGTAAATTTAAAATTACCTTGATTTAGATAAAGAGAAGCGCGATCGCCCTCATCTTTCAGCGGATAAGTTAAGAAAACATCCAACAAACCATCCTTATTAACATCGGCAACCGCCACCGCATCTCCCACAGATAAAAGCCATTTGCCGACGTTTTTTACTCGGGAGTCAACTCGTTCTAAAATATCGCTAGGTTTGGCAGACATTCCCGCAGTTTCCGCGCTTATTTCCACAAACTTAAAATCCGGTTTTACCACCGCTTTAACTGGCACAAAAGTCTGATAAGCAAAGATGCCGCTAGCGGCAATTAAACTAATTACTCCCCAACGGTAAATTCCTCGAAATAAAGCAGAGATTAACTCGCGATAATTACGCCGCAAAAGTTCGCTGCCCCACAGCCAAACAAACCGACAAGCAAAGTAAATAAAACCCGCATAAAAGAAAGTCGATAAAGTTTCGTATTTATGCAGCAATAAATCGATGAAAACGATAATAAACGACATCCAAACTTGCCCCTTAACGCTGCGGGGAGAAGTTACCGGGTCCGTAATCATAAAGAAGGTAAAAAGATAAAAAGCCGGCGCGGTGACAGCCCCCATAATTAAAGTTTGTGGCGGCACGATATCTTGCATTAAATAAGCGCGAAGTCCTAATTGGAGGGCATAAAATCCGAGGAAAGAAATAATTAAAGGGTTGCGCTTAATTTTAAGAACAAATAACAACAAAGCCGCCGTCACAATAAACATTACCATCGCCAAAGAACCGCCCCACTGGTAAGCGGGGGAAGCGCTAATCGTATTATTAGCAAATAGCAAACTCGCGGTAATGCCAAAGAGGGCGGGATTGAAAACGTGACGGTTTTTAAAAGTAATTAGGTATTTAGAGGAAATGGCAAAAAATACCGGAATTATTAACACCCAGCTTCCGTGGGCGAAGTTAGTTAAAATGCTCAAAGAACATCCAGTTATTGCCCCGCTGAGAGGAACTAATAAAGTCCGCTGGCGGAACAGCCAATGATAGAGCATATCTAGGGCGCTGGCAGAACTAATTATTAAGAGAATTTGCCCGGGGGAACGATTAAATCCCAGGACGGTTACTCCTAAGATTAAATA
>CAZSTZ010000279.1:0-3550 GCA_964609515.1 uncultured bacterium
TTGCAATTTTTTCTAATTATGGCACAATACAAGCAGAATACAAATTCCTATAACTCTTGACAAATTAACCAAAATATGTTAGAAACTCCAATCTCATCTACAGCGCTCGCCTCCGAAAGGTCCACCCAGCCCAAGTACGACTACGACTTGGCAATAGTTGGGGGCGGTATCGTCGGGGCAACCCTCGCCTGCGCCCTCAAAGACTCTGGACTCAAATTGGCAATAATCGAAAGCCAACCCCTATCCGTGGCAGCCGCTAAAAGACAAGCTTATAACTTATCCGTAATGTCCGGGCGCATCTTAGAGCGCATCGGCGTTTGGGAACAAATATTACCAAAAGTTACTACATACAAACAAATTAGCCTCTGTGACGGTAAATATCCTCGCACGGTACAATTTTATCCCCAAGATTTAGCAGTAACCGGCACGATGCCGACGGCAAAAGAAGGATTGGGATATGTAGGGGAACATTGCGTCTTGCTGGCGGCAATGCAAGAATTTATAGAAAAGTGTTCTCATGTTACCTGGTTCTCTCCTGCCGAAGTAATAGAAGTAAATTATCAGAGCGATCGCGCCGAACTAAAACTCCAAAAGCACCCCGACGAAACCCTAACCATCCGCACTCCCTTAGTAGTAGGAGCAGATGGCGCTAAATCTCGCATCCGTCAAAGCGCCGAGATTACTACCAAAGGTTGGAAATATTGGCAGTCTTGCGTCGCCATGACCGTCCAAACCGAAAAATCTCACAATAATATAGCCTTCGAGCGGTTTTGGCCCAGCGGTCCGATGGGGGTTTTGCCCCTCCCCGGAAATCGAGTACAGGTAGTCTGGACCGCCCCCCACGAAGAAGCGCGGGCCTTGCGCGAACTCGATGCCAAAGAATTTTTAGCCAAATTAGAAGATCGCACTGGAGGTTTGTTAGGGAAATTGGAATTATTGAGCGATCGCTACCTCTTTCCAGTACAGTTAATGCAGAGCGATCGCTACGCCCTACCCCGACTCGCCCTCGTCGGAGATGCAGCGCACTGCTGCCATCCCGTCGGCGGTCAAGGTTTAAATATGGGCATTCGAGATGCGGCGGCCCTGGCAGAAGTTTTAACCACTGCCTATCAACAAGGAGAAGACCTGGGAAATTTAAAAGTATTAAAACGTTACGAACGATGGCGGAAAAAAGAGAATTTACTCATATTAGGAGTTACCGACTTTCTGGATCGAATGTTTTCTGCCAGTTGGTTGCCCCTAGTAAAAATACGCCGTTTGGGTTTGTGGGGTTTGGGAACAATTCCCCCCTTTAAATCTCTCGCATTGCGGGTAATGACAGGTTTATTCGGTCGGCGCATCACTTCTCAGGAGAAAATGAGTTAGTTATTGGTTGGTTTTTAGTTTTTTAGCAATTAGTTAGTTAGAGCGAAAAGTAGCGATCGCCCTGCTAACTTGTTGCTAAAAAACTAACAACTAAACCTTTAAATAATCCCTCTTGGCAATCAAGAAAAATTTCCGGATTTAGACTTATTAATGCTGCTTCATCATATCGGGTATGTCGAGCAAAACCTTCCTTGTTATTTTCAAACAAAAAAAGCCAGGAAAATAAAGAACAACCAAAGGGAATCTCCAGTCTTAATTTAAGGCGATACTGGAGAACCCGAAGGTTTCATGTTAAAATAAAACCCAAAATCTAAAAATACACTTGGGTGGGCGATGGGGGGTGAATTTTATAGATATCATGGTTATGCTATCCAAAGGTAAAACTAATTTATTGGACCCAATTATTATATGGGTAAAGGAGCGAATAAAAGTGCTAGCTAAAATTAAAAAAAATAATCGTAAATACGGGCTTTTTTTAGCCCTCTGTCTTGCCGGGGTAGTTCTATTTATTAGCAGTCATATAATGCTACAACCAGCCCTAGCAGAAATAAAAATCAAAACTGCAACAGCCCCCGTAGTTTTAGACGGGCGATCGGTTCTCAAAATTAATAGCACCGACAACTATCCTGCTTCCGAAAGGGCTAAGTCAATTGAAAGCAAGTTACTTGATGCAGTTTCTTCTTTACGCTCGGTGGAAGTAAGAGTTAAGGAACAAAATCAGCTACCCACAATTTGGGCAAATGACACCTACTTATTGACTGTTACTGCCGAAGATGTTTTTCCAGGTAGCACTCCAGAAAAACAGGCACAAGCTTGGGCGAAGAAAATTCAAGAATCTTTAGAACTAGCCCTACAAGAACGCAGTCCCGAATTTATGAGACAAGCAGCGATCGCCTCAATGGCAGTAATTCTAGGAGCGATGGCTCTTCAATGGGCAATTAGCTTCTTCTGGCGACGTTACCTCCACCAGGCATTACAAAAATTATTAGGGCGCATACCAGCATTTTCCGAAGCCGTAGAAACCAAAAGTTTCGCCCTCTCCCTCAACCTCATACCCCTCGCGATCTCCACTTCTTTGTGGGGAGCAACTATTTTTTATATCATCAACCAGTTTCCGATAACCAGACAATTTAGCTATCGTCTGACGGGCAGTCTGGTTGACACCTTGACTAACCCAATTATCAATTTGGGCAATAAAACTTACTCAATCCCCGATTTAGTTATTCTATTAGTTTTAATCTGGGCATTAGTAGTGGGAGTCGGAGCAGTAACAAATATTTTTCGCAACCGAGTTTTAGCAGTGACTCGCATTAATCGCGGTGCCCAAGAAGTAGTTGCCGTCATCGCCAAATACTTTTTAATTTGTATTGGCACCGTTGTTTTATTGCAAGTTTGGGGATTAGATTTAAGCTCTCTTACCATCTTCGCCAGCGCCTTTGGCGTCGGTATCGGCTTAGGTTTCCAAGACATAGCCAAAAACTTCGCCAGCGGCATCGTCTTATTATTCGAACGTCCCATCCAAGTAGGAGATTTCGTCGAAGTCGGCAAATATCAAGGCAGCGTAGAACGCATCGGCCCCCGGAGTACGGTCATCAGAACTTTAGATCGAGTTTCTATCATCGTTCCCAACTCCCGCTTCCTCGAAGCAGAACTAATTAACTGGGACCACTATAACCCCGTGTCCGGTTTGCGACTCCCCGTGGGCGTAGCTTATGGCTCCAACATCGAAGCCGTAAAAAAAGCATTATTAGACGCCGCGGCGGCAATTTATCCCGAAGTTTTGAAAGTACCGCCACCCCAAGTATTGTTTCTCGCTTTTGGCAGCAGTTCCCTCGATTTCGAGTTGCGAGTTTGGATCGCTCAACCTAACAAACAAGTTCTAGTTAAAAGCGAACTCTATTTTAAAATAGAAGCCCTTTTCCGAGAACGCAACATCGAAATTCCTTTTCCTCAACGAGATTTGCATTTGCGTTCTGGCAACTTTCCCCTCAGCTTATCCCCAAATTTGGAAGCTCTGTTAATGCATTTTTTCCAACAGCAAGCTAACGGAGAAATACTTGACTCCAAGAAAGTTCCCAATGGAAAGCACGATTAAGGCGGTTTGTGTTTTAAAACCCTCCAACCGGTGCTAAGATCCCACTGTGCCTAAACTCCATTTAAAAAACCATGACAAAAAACAGACAAA
>CAZSTZ010000279.1:3650-8142 GCA_964609515.1 uncultured bacterium
AAGAAACCCGGTTTTTTGCCAACCGGGTTTCTGGGGTTCAAGAAACCCGGTTTTTTGCCAACCGGGTTTCTGCTGGGGCCAACTCCGCGCGATCGCCCTATCGAAAACCTTGACAAATTCCCGAGAAAACTGCTACTATCTAAAAATCTAAGCAAATTTACCAACAGAGACTTCTTATGTTACCTATTAAAAAACAATTCGTCACTGACGAGGCAATGCGTCCGGTTGCGGTGTTAATCGATTATCGAGACTGGCAGAAAATCGAGCAGTTATTAAAAAATGCCGAACTGCTCCAGGAGACTGACAAAGTTGAGGAAAGTTTACCCGAAACTAAGTCTTCTGCGGTGGATGCTTCTCCAAAAAAAACGGCGAACCACGATCGTAAGAGCGATGCTGCAACGGGGCGCGATGTTGCATCCGCAACGCTACGCGATATTGCATCCGCAACGCTACGCGAACGCATCATACTCCCACCAGTAACCACGGAGGTTAAATTTACCTTATCGATGCTGCCAGAAATTCCGTACATCCACAGGGAGGAAGCGGAAAACAAGGCTAAGGAAGCTTATGTAATGACGCTGCTGCGGCATCACGATATTAGCGCGGGGAGGGCAGCGGAGTTGTTAGGTATTAATCGGTGGGAACTATCGGATTTGATGGATGTTTATGATATCTGTCCCTTTGCCGAATTAACTGCGGAAGAGTTGCAACGAGAAGTCGCCGAAACTATGATGATGTTAGAGGCTAACCAAAAATGATAGTTATTTCAGATACCACTGGAGAAACGAACTTGTAGGGATAATAAGCATAAATAGTTCTAAGAAACCGGGTTGGCAAAAAACCCGGTTTCTGGACCCCGCTTAGACCTAACATTTCTGCCAGTTGTTGGGCGAGGTTTAGCAACCACCGGACGTTATTTTCCTCTCCCTCCTCTGACATTTGTTCTGCCACCGCCACCATCGTTACCACTAACCCTTCATCTATAAGTTCTCGGTTAGCTTACAAGATGGCCGGTTCTTGCCCTTGGGGGCAGTTGAGTAGGGATTGAATGAGATTGAGATATTGTGTTAGTCGTTGTTCGTTCATGGTAATTGACAGTTAATAATTAATAGTTGGGTTGTTGGTGGGCGATGGGGCGAATGCTAACCGACCTTTTTCGCCCCCTACGAGTTCTATACGACTAAAGTCGTTACTACGAACTGTTCTATCACTGAGTCGGTGGGACTTTAACAGTTTATGCGATTTTGCAGAACCATTTCTGTACTATCATTAAAAAGACTCAACTACAACAAAGGAGCCAAAATCGTGTCATACAGCGATTTTACCATCGAAGAACTCGAAACCCAATTCAATCTAAATATTGAAGAAGACATCGAATTATTTACCAACATCGAACCAATTACTCCCAGCGAAATCTTGAGAGCAGTATTAGCAGAAAATCTGCCTTTAGCGTTAGATATAGACACGGAAAAAGCCCGTTCCGAACTCATAATCGCTCCAATATTAGTAGAAATCAGAAAATATTTCAACCGAGAAATAAGTTTATTTTCCGGCACCGAATTTAACGTCGATAGAAGCAAAGGATTAAACGGCAGGTGCGATTTTCTCCTCAGTCGTTCTCCCCGACAATTAACAGTCACCGCCCCAGTAATAACAATGGTGGAAGCGAAGGACGATAATATTAAATCCGGCCTTGCCCAGTGCATGGCAGAAATGGTAGGGGCGCGAATTTTTAACGAACAGAAAAACAATAACATAAACAGTATTTATGGAGTAGTCACCACTGGCAGTCTGTGGAAATTTATGAGGTTAAGAGAAAGCACGATTTCTCTCGAACCGGAGGTGCATTTTGTCGGCAATTTAGAATCGTTATTGGGAATTTTGGTGTGGATAATTAAGAATTAATAATTAACAATTAACGATTAACAATTAGGGTTGTTGGTGGGTGGAGATTTAAGAAACCTGGTTTTTTGAAAAAACCAGGTTTCTGGCGGGCGATGGGATTTTTGTTAGGCGACTTCCTGCCAAACTTGCGCCAGTTTAGTTAATAACTTATCCGCCAATCTTTGCACTTTGCGATCGCCCATTTTCACCTCAACTTTTCCCCCAACTTCATCTTTACTTACTTCATCCTTACTTATGGTGGCGACAAGACTTCGAGAAATACTAACAGTTTCCCCCTGCGGTCCTAATACTATCTAACTCCAGCATTGTACTACAATTCGTTAAATTATAGGATAACCAACCCGAGATACAAATTACCCCGGGATGAGATAGACTTTCGCCTTATTCCCTTATCGCGACCTCGATGCTCCTTTATGCCAGTTGTTAAAAATCTAAAATCTAAAGCGCCCGGAAACCCGATTTTTTAGAGCTAAATTTGCGAAGGTATTGCTCAAAAAACTGGGTTTCCGGGCTCCTGCAGTGCCCCGACATTGTGCTTTTAAAATTTTGCTCTTGACAATTGCGATTTCTTGTGGTATGCGCAGTTTTGCTAGCTGAAAAAAATTATTATTACTAAAAAGATAAAAAATTTTAATACTTTTGTTAAAACCGAAAAAGATGGCCTTAAAGAGGTAATCTGCTATTGGGCACGATTAACAATAATGGGACAATTCTAATTTACCCGGGACGTTCCTGGACTCCTGTCTGACGCGACCGGCCATTGCGGCCAATTGCAAGCTCATAAAAGCACTCATATCCTGCAAGTCATATTTCTTGGCGTTCAAGAGCTCTCGCAATGACTCTTCAGCTTCAACGCTCAAATAACCAGTAGTAAGTGCTTGTTGGACCAGTTCGCAAATTCCTTTCATTTTCAGACCTCATGCTTGACTTAACCTTAAGATCATTATTAATTATTCTCCTGGGGAGGGCAGTGACTTAAATTTCCTCCCACCAGTGATATTGCAGAAAAGATAGGGCGATCGACAACAGCCCCAATTGTGACTCGATGGATGAGAAAGATGCGATCGCGATCGCTACCGTCCATAATTTCACAGGTAACGATGGCCTGCCGGCCAAGAAACCCGGTTTTTTGGAAAAACCGGGTTTCTGAGATACCAGACGTCCATTCAATTTTTATTAGACCCACTATGGCACAAACTCATCAAGAACTTTTTCAAAAGCTAGCTTCCCTCTCTCAAACCTTTCCCAACCTGGGCACCCGTCTATCCCTAGCAGCCGCAGAACTTAAAACCAATGGCACGCCACCGTCACAAAGCCTCTTGCAAGAACTGAACGCTTACTGTCAGAACTTTGCCCATCTGCGAGACCGAGGTCGAGAACTGGCCAAAGCTTCGCCAACAGCCGGGGATTTTTCCGAAATTACCTCTTTACTAGACCTAGAGAATTTACTCAAGGCCAGTAAATCCTCTACAGGTGACATCCACCAAAAAGCTCTGACAATTCTAGAGGGAGTAACAGCGATCGCTCACCAAGACGATCCAAACTTTCCTCCACTAAAACCGGTTAAAGCCAAAGCCCAAGAACTCCAACAAGCTATTAGCAACTCCCCTCCAGGGCAACTACATCCAGAAGCAAAGGCCCTCGCAGAAGAAACTCATCCACTGGCAGCACTCCTAACCCTAGTCGAAGAGCAACAAGACTTAGACGACGATCGCTGGTTAGCTCTCGAAGAAAAAGTAGGCCCCAGTTTCGGCAAAAAATTAGTCGTCGCCATCTCCAGAGGCAAACTTAAGGTTAGTAAAACCACCTTGCCACCTTCTTCCAAACCCCCCGCAGCAGCAATAAAATTGCCATCCCTCGAAGAACTAGAAAAACCAGAAGTCCCGGTAACTCCGCCCACACAAAAACCAACCCAAGAATTACCCCCCTTAATAGTGGTTCCTCCAGGAGGTGCGACACCCACGGCAAGGGCTACTCAAGTTCCAGATGTAATGATTTTGGAAGATCCTTCCTCTTCCGAAGACCAGGACGAACCAATTATCCTTCCTGGAATTGAGTTATCTAACACCGTTCGAGGAGAAAATAATGCCTTTGGGCAGCAAGGAGAAGTTTCTGTGGGTCTCAAAGTTCTGGTTCACTTACAGGGCATAGGCGATCGCTCTTTTGGAGCTTACGAATATGCCGGCACTCGCGGTCAAGGTTTGCGCATCGAAGCATTTCAAATTAATCTCGACCCTCCCAGAAACGATTTAAGCATTCAATATATGGCTCATATCTCCAGTATTGGCGATACTGCTTGGTTGGATGAGGGGACTTTGACGGGAGAGCGAGGCCGTTCCTTTCGCATTGAAGGTTTTGCGATGCGGCTTACTGGCGGGGAAGCTTCTAAGTACGATGTCTTCTACACCGCCCACATTCAAAATATGGGAGACAGTGCTGTTTATTCTAACGGTCAATATTGCGGCACTCGCGGTAAGTTTCTCCGCGTTGAAGGTTTGAAGGTTTGGATACAGCAAAAGCCTAATGGCTAATTCAACACCTTCGCCATTTTCTTGTAGGTCGTGCGGACCTTCGTGGAACCCGACGT
>CAZSTZ010000280.1:0-8109 GCA_964609515.1 uncultured bacterium
TCCATTTCTCTTTGCAATACCTTAACGTTGACCGTACTAACGTATTTAATTTCTGAGGAACTGTAACGGTTTTGTTGGCAAGCTGCCTCGCTAATTATAAATTCATAAACATTGCGTTTTTTCATTATTACATCTCTTTCTGCCAAAGCATCGGAAATGGTTTTTCCTTCTTCGATATTTTCCTGGGAATTGGTTTTATTAATTCTGATAATTAAGTCTGCCAATTCGTTAGTTATGGCGTTTAATTCTGCTAGAAGTTCTTGGGGATTTTCTGGGGGTTCTTCTCCTTCTTGAACTTTGACGCTTCTGGAGAGGCGATCGCGCAATTTGGCGAGCCTTTTTTCGCAGTCGGACCTTAAGATTAATGCTTCTGCTAGTTTCATCTTTTTTTTACCTCGTGAATTGGATTTTTAAATCGCTGAAGCGATTACTACAAACGTTCGTAGTAATCGCTTTAGCGATTCTACTTTTTTCCTCTTGCTTGTAAAAACAATGACCCTAGAATTTTGGCGATGTTCCAGGCATCGTCTCCTCCTCGGTGGTGGGTTCCTTCTAGGGGAATTTCTAGGGTTTGTAAAGCTCTAGCCATTCCTACTTCTCGCTGCCAATTTAAGGCTACTGCTAACAAGGTTTTAACGTTGATATGTTTGGGACTAAAAGGATATTTTATACCCCTACTGAGGGTCTGTTTTTCAAACATATTTCGGTCGTAATCTCCATAGCTTGCCCAGACTCTTTGCCCGGACTCATATTTCGATTTTAGCACCTCGCAAGCTTCGGCAAAACTAATTCCTTTATCCACTTGTTCTTGGGTTAAAGTTGTTAGTTCGGTGCAAAAATCGCTGACTCGCGATCGCTCCGGTTTGACTAAAATACTCTCCTTTTCCACAGGAGTCGCCGTCGCAATATCTAAAAGGCAAATTCCGATTTCTATGATTTCGCTTTCTTCCCCCGGCGGTGCCTTACTTTTCCAGCAAGTTGATTCTACATCAACTACGATAATTGCATCCAGTTTTCTACTCATAATTGTGCTAATTGTTAATGGTTAATTGTCAATTGTTAATTGCCCCATCCGTTAGAGCCAAACAAATAAAAACATTTCCTCTGGCTCCCCCCTTGGAAAGGGGGGCGGGGGGGATCGAGAAGGGGGCGGGGGGATAAATCTATTGCCAAATTCTGCTTATTTTTGCGGTTTTTTTTCATAATAAAAACTTATCAAAAAAATAACCAAAAAACCTTGACAGAGGGCGAACGCTATGCTATAATCCTAGGCACAAAATTATTAATACCCTGAGAGGCTAAAATGGCCAAAAACTTCTTGGTTAAAAAAAGGTTTGGTTTTGTGGCTGTGGCGATCGCCCTTTCCCTACCCGCAGTACTCTGGCAAAGTAGCGCCAGCATGGCTCAAGAAACCGAAAGTGCAACCTTTACTTTAAGCAACATGACCGATCGGGAATTGCTAGAGTTTTACGCCTCGCCACCCGACGAAGAAAGTTGGGAAGAAGACATTCTCTACGAGCCACTAGGCCCCGGCGAGTCCGTCGAAGTCACCATCGACGATGGCAGGGAAGACTGCTATTATGATTTTATGGGCGTTCTTGGCCCTGCCCCAGATGGTAGCGTGGGAGAGGGAGCTTTAATCCAGTCTGGTGTCGAAGTTTGCGACGGCGGCTCTTACGAGTATTACTCCGAGTAAGATAGTTTTTTTATCGACAAAAAGGATGTCAGGGTGTTAAAAAACAGGAGTGAAATTTGACTCCTGTTTTAGCAGTGTTGAGGGGCGATTTAATCAGTAATTAAATCGCTATTTAATTTAATGTGGGGTTACATTTTTTGGGTTCCAATTTCGAGCATTTGTTCCAATCGTTCTGTAGTCCAATACTCGGTAGGATAGGCGATCGCGAAGATAGACGACAGGCTAATCAACCAAGTCACTCGTTTAAAACAATCATCCTCTTCATCAAATTCATCAGGGGGAACTAGCACTAAAATTTCTACAAACTCCTTGGTTAAATTAACTGGGATGCCGTAATAACTATCCTCAGCTTCAATGCGGACTTTACTACCATTTTCTAGAGCTTCCTCTAATCGCTGGTAGAGAAGACTAGATTTTTTCACCTTGGATTTTTTAGCCACAGTTGTTCTCAATATGTTTTCAAGATTAGGGCGGAGACCCTACTAACAAGTTTAGCAGATTTTAACCGTCCCAGAAGACACCTTAAATATTAATTTTTAGCTAAGGTCGCCCTGTCCATCGTGTTACAAAAAATTACTTGTCGTTCCGGACTGGCAATGGAGTGTCCATAATTTCCATCAACAGCTCCAGTCGCGACGGACGAGACAGCATCGGTACCAAATTCGGCAGGGAGTAATAGTCGCCTTTAAAAGTAAAGGTCTCCACTGGCGCTTGTTTTTTCTTGAGTTGACTTTCGACGTAATTAGAAGCATAACTACCAACCCGAACGATAACTATATTGGGCATCACTGCCAAATCCCGGCAATAAGTAGTATAAGCTTCGGCAAAATAGGGGGAAGAATTATCTCCCTCGTCGGTCACTAAAATAAACTGTTCTACCAGTTGTTTCCGACGTCGCATCGCCTCCACCGCGCAACCGCAACTGGTACCGCCGCCGGCCTTGATATGCTCGAAAGCGCGTTCCCAGTCGCTCAACTCGCTGCCGTTTGCTTTGACTTCGTAAGGCATGGTATCGAAAGCATAAACAAACAACTCTGCTTCGGTGATGCCAGAAACCAATGCTGCCAAGCGTTTGCCAATTTCAATGGCTTTTTCCATGGAACCGGACTTATCCACTAGCAAACCGGTGGGTACGGTAATTTTACCGCGTTTTTTGACTTGCTCGTTTGTGACTTTTTCCAGTTTGGCGGCAGTCTCGGCGTCGAAACTGGCGGCATCGGCAGCAACCCGCGCTTTGTAGGCGGAGACGCGATCGCTCTTTTGCGCCGCTTCTAGTTTTTCATCCACCAGCGCCTTTACTTCTGGATGTTCCAACGCCCCCCGCTTTTTCAAAGAGTTGAGGTTATTAATTACTTCTTGGGGCGACATGGAATTTATCAGCGCCACTAATACCGTCGGCGTTAGTTGCTTGACGGTCCCAACGGCAATGGTATAAGGAATGTTGTGTTCCACTATTAAGGCCGCTTGGTCCCCGGGAGTTTCTGCCTTGGCCAGTTGCTTGACCATAAATGCCAGACTGTCTTCTGGGGGTTTTTCTTTAAAGAGGATGGCATTGGCGCGATCGCCCGGTTTGACGTGGAGGGTTGCATATAGATGCTTCATCGCTTTCCGGTTGCGCAGGGCGGCGCGATCGAAAAATTGCGGATTTTTTTCCCGGTGGCGCAGGTAGCGAGTCACTGCAGTTCGCGCCGATCGCGGTACTTTATGCCGTTGCTGTTTCATAAAGTCAATTACCCGCGACACTTGATAGGGCGGAAATTCTTGTAACATCATAAAACCCGCATCCCGGTGTTCGGTTAGGGGGCTCGTCAGCAAATTCCCCAGAAAGACTTCTTTATGGTCCCGCACCTCCCCATTTTTTTGATACCATACGGCTAAGTGTCCGTAAAAAAGCGGGTCCAATTCGACAATTAGTTGGTGAATTTCTGCTACTTTTGCTAACTCGCGGTGGGGAGTGGTTAGCAGGCTATTTAGCATTTCTAAACGCAAATCTCTTTCGTCTTTTTTCATAGTAATTACCTCATCGAGCAATACTTTATAAGTAGGTCTGCAAAAATATTTGCATAAAAAATCGTCCGTAGAACAGGCATCTTGCCTGTTCGCTGTCTAATTAATTTTGCACGACTACTTATAGTCAAAATCCTTTTTGATATCTTTGCTTGCTGGCGAGGGTCCGATGGATTTTCTTAGTTAGTTCCTTGTCGGCTAAATAAGCTTGTTTATCTTGTCTGGTAGAAAGATAATTGATTTCTTTCTGGAGCTTTTGGTAACTGAGAAACCGTCGGCGATCGAGGGTTCCCGTTTCTAGCGCCTCTAAGACCGCGCACCCGGGCTCGCGATCGTGCTGGCAATTCCGAAACCGACATTCTTGCGCCAGCTCTTCTATATCTGAAAAGGTATCTTGCAAGCTGTCTTCCTTCGCCCAAATTTGGATTTCTCGCATTCCGGGAGTATCGACTAGCAAGCCGCCGTCGGGAAGCAGAATTAGTTCTCGATGGGTCGTGGTATGTCGGCCGCGACTGTCGTCCTCGCGAACTTCGCGAACCTTCTGCATTGCAGTGCCGACTAATTGATTGGTAATTGTGGATTTGCCTACCCCAGACGACCCTAGCAAAGCCACGGTTTTTCCGGGCTGGAGATAGCTTTTCAAAGCATCCAAGCCCCGAGCTTCGGCAGCGCTCAAGACTGCGATCGGAACTAAAGGCGCGATGGCCTCTACTTCTAATACTCGCTCTTCCACTTCTGGGCACAAATCGGCTTTATTAAGAACGATGACGGGATTGGCACCGCTTTCCCAGGCCAAAACCAAATAGCGCTCGATGCGTCTGAGGTTAAAATCGCCATCCAATCCCGAGACTAAAAATACTGTATCCAGATTGGCGGCAATAATTTGTTCCTGGGTGCGATCGCCTGCTATCTTCCGAGAAAATTTGCTTTGGCGGGGCAAAATCTCGTGGATAGTAGCAATATTATCTCCTTCAGCAGCTCGAATCGCCACCCAATCGCCGACGGCGGGAAAATCCTGCAAACCAGAGGTTCGATGTCGCAGTTTTCCCGCGACTTCTCCCCAGCAATCTCCCCATTCCGTATAAAGAACATAGCGATTTTTATGCTCGACCGCTACCCTCCCCGCCGCGTATCCTTCTTGGCGATAGAGTTCAAAATTTTCGGAAAAGAAATTATTCCAACCTAATTGAGTTAAATTCATTGAATACTTTTGACAATATCTATTTGTGTGTCCGTGGCATCAATAGTCACAATTTCTCTATTAAGAGAACCTATCAACTGTTGAAGCCATAATGCCAATGGGGTTTATTTAATTTTTAATTAAAACTGGCATTATCAAATTTTTGTTCCTCTTTGATTAGCTCTTCTTTTGTCAAGTAAACTCTTAGGAAAATTAGATGAGCTTACCCTGGTTTTAAATCTGGTTTAACCCAATTTTTTCGCGCTTCGACAGACATCAATTTTTCGCGACTGTAATATTCAAAAGGCAGAGATGAATTGCCGTAGTAGTTTGTCAAATCGTTAACAATTACTACCAGAGACAGACGGGGGGAAGCAGCTAACAAATATTGTTGCACCATTTTAATCCAAAATAGGGTCAACGTTTCGTGATAGCCGCTATTTTCTGTGGTTTGAATGCCCATCGCTGCGTTGTATTTTTTAATGCCGTTGCGGATGCGATTTATTGCTTCTGTTTCTGGGTAATTTCTGAGATACCACAAGGCAACAATTAAATGCGCTGCATGATTCCAATCTCCTCTTGGTAGGGTACAGTTGTTAAATTTTTCGACCAATTCTTCTATTTCTTCTGTTGTCTTCCAGACAGTTTTTGCGTTCATTATTATCAATTATTATTAAAATAACTTCGCGCAAGTTCAGAAAGCAGGAATTTGCTCTTTTTCTTGAGTATGTATGCTTTCTCGGTTAGGGCGCGAATTTAAAGTTTTAAAAGTTCGTAGTAATCGCTTTAGCGATAGAAATTAATTTTTCCTTTTAATAATTACCCATGATACTTTCTTCAAGTTAAACCTGGGACCGGGGCAAAGCATTCGGACATAAAAGTTAATGCTGTTTATCATAATTTACCGCCCGAATGCTTTGCCCCTACATCTCGCTTTTTTTCTCCCTTTTTTTGATTTTGAACCCGCGCAAGTTCGTAAAGCTGTTGACAGTTAATGGTTGGAAAAACCAGTTGTATGTAAGCTTTACCTGTTAGGGCGCGGGCAAAAAATTTAGTTCGTAGTAATCGCTTTAGCGATTTTTAATATATTATTTATTGCTTGAATAATTGCCCATCAATTTCCCATTATTTTCCCAGATAAGTTGATGTTTTGTTGGGTTTCGTTTCACGGAGCCCGACCTACATTTTTTTGAGAATTTAAAAGACACTTCGCGCAAGTCAAAAAAGCTGTTGTTAATACGCAGGAATTGAACCTGCATTTGCTCGATTGGAAATCAAGTGCCTAACCATTAGGCGAGTATGTAAGCTTTTCCAGTTAGGGCGCGAAGTGCAACTTTTGTTAGTCAGTTCGTAGTTATCGCTTATTGTTGTCATTGCGAGGGGGGTGGATAAGAGTTAGACTATTGGTTTTATTATTATGCCCCCGTGGCAATCTCTGAGATTGCTTCGGCTGTTTTAACGATTTCAGATAAATTTAACTGCAAAACAAACCGCCTCGCTGCGGACAGCAGAGAGCTTGATTTTAACTCTTAATTTAACCGTACACCGCCTCGGGACGTACAATTAAATCGCCGCTGGGACGCCGATCTAAAACGTAGGAATTAAAGCGATCGCTCCCCACGTCAAAATGATGGGCCAATCGTTCTTTAATCACGCGATCGTTCATATTTTCTTTAATCCCTAGCTGACTTTCTCTTAAGTCGTAGGAACGTCCTTCAAATCTAACGTGAACCATCCTTCCACCTCCTTTTCTTTCTTTTCAATAAATAGACCCCCGGGCTCTTTTTTAAAACCCGATGGCTCTTTGTCCAATTGTTAGACCCAATTGTTAGTTTGTTAAAAGTGCAAAAATATTATTTCATTTTCAACGTTCGGGCATGGCCTCGGTCCAAAGTTGGTTTTTGGCCCCTTCTTTCCTCAACCATATTTCCATACTACAGACATATTACAAAACTGTCAAGGGGTTAGAGAAAATTTTTTTTCGGGCCCGCTGAAAAACGTTTTTCAATTTTCAATTTTTAAACGATCCATTTTTTCTGGAGTAAGACTAAAAGTATTAACTGTATCCTCCCAAAAAGCGATCGCGCCCGCCACTAAGGCATCCCCCTCTACTCTACATCTGCTAAAATTTTGGCAGATAATTACCCATTACCGAAAAAACCATGAGTTACTGCATCAACCCAACCTGTAAAAAACCCCAAAACCCAGACAAAAACAAATTCTGTCAAAACTGTGGTTCCTCCCTGGTACTCAGAGAACATTACCGTATCGTTAAACCTCTGGGAACCGGCGCATTTAGCAGAACATTTTTAGCAGTGGATGAAGATATCCCCTCCAAAACCACCTGCGCCATCAAACAATTTTTCCCCGTCGCCACCCCCGGCAGCGGTACCAACCGCAATTTAGAAAAAGCATCGGAACAATTTCGCCGGGAAGCATTGCAACTCGATCGCCTGGGAAAACATCCCCAAATTCCCCGGTTATTAGCTTACTTTGAAATCCCGCCCCATCGATACTTAGTTCAAGAATTTATTCAAGGAAAAAACCTAGCGGAAGAACTGGCAGAAGACGGAACCTTTGACGAAACCAAAATTAGAAACTTGCTCAAAGACTTACTGCCAGTATTGCAGTTTGTTCACAGCAACCAAATAATTCATCGCGACCTCAAACCAGAAAATATCATCCGTCGCGGTTCCAGTTCCCAGTGGGGCGGCAATTTGTGTTTGGTCGGTTTTGGTTCGGCAAAAGTTCTCTCCACCACGCCGACGATAACCGGAGATACGGCGATCGGTTCCCCAGAATACACGGCCCCGGAACAGTTAGTCGGTCACGCGGTCTTTGCCAGCGACATTTATAGTTTGGCGGCCATCTGTATAGAATTGATGACCCAGACAAATATCTTTAAATTGCGGCATGGGGAAGAGTGGAAGTGGGAGGAGTTTTTGCCGCGACCGGTTAGCGCGAGTTTGAGTAGAGTTTTAAACAAAATGTTAGAAACCCCTCTCAAGTCTCGCTACCAGTGGGCCGAGGAAGTGTTGCGAGATTTGATGCAAACCGACGGCGGTTCTTGGGAAGAGGTGGAGACTCTGACCGGTCATGCAGATAAGGTGAGAACCGTTGCTTTTGCCGCCGACGGTCAAACTTTGGTCAGCGGCGGGGAGGATAATAGTATTAAAGTCTGGAGTTTGGCGACGGAGAACCCACCGAAGACTTTGGGCGGTTGGGT
>CAZSTZ010000281.1:0-8106 GCA_964609515.1 uncultured bacterium
GCAATTTATCCAGAACAAATCTGGTTAGAATTTTCCCGAGAAACGGCAAATCGCATCTGGGGAGAATGTCAAGAATATTCTAATAATTCTGCCCGGTGGAACGCTTATTTAAACAATCTTTGTTTGAGTGCAATTCTTAACTGGTTGCCAGAAGCAACGGCACCGGCAGAACAACCGCAACCTTGGCCGAGTAAGTCCGTTTTAAAACAACTTTGGGAGGCGGTAAACGGTAGCGCGATCGCTCTTGGAGATACTCGCATTATCGTTATTCCCACGGACGAAACCGATACCGAGACATTTTGCGTCCCCCAAGAATGGGTGGATCTATCTTTTTGGGTGGGGGATTATTATTTGGCCGCTATTGTGGAACCCGATGAGGGTTGGGTGAGGATTTGGGGTTATACTAATCGCGATAATCTCAAAAGCAAAGCTAACTATAACGAGTTCGATCGCGTTTACTGTTTGGATAGGGAATTTGTCATCGAGGATTTAAACGTGATGTGGGTGGGGCGGGAACTTTGTCCGCCGGGAAAGCCAGAAATTCAACCGCTGGCGAGTTTGAGTGGGGATGAGGCGGTGGCCTTGATAGATACTTTGGGGCAGCGATCGCCCTATTCCCCCCGTCTGGAGGTGGAGTTTGAGAAATGGGGCGCTTTGTTGGAACGGGAAAATTTAGTGAGGATGTTGTACCAGAAGCGGTTGGCAGAGGCGCAAACTCCCCCCGTCGTTAATTTGCGGCAATGGTTTGAGGGGGCGGTTGAGGCCGGTTGGCAGCGCGTCGAAGAGTTGATAACTTCCAGGCAGATGCAAATGAGGTATCGTTTTCGAGAGTCCCTCACTATCGAAAGGGGTAGGGCGATCGACTTGGGCATGGAGTTAGAGGGGCAGTCGGTAGCGTTGGTGACGAATGTTTCTCCAGAGACGGAGACGGAAATCGAGATTCGCCTGCAAGTATATCCGATGAATGACGAAACTTATTTGCCGCCGGGTTTAAAATTAATTATAATTGACGAGTCTGGAGAGGAGGTTTTAAATGTTGAATCTCGGGAATCAGATAATGCCATTCAGTTGAGTTTTACTGCTGAATTTGGGGAAAGGTTTAGCGCGGTTGTGGCCTTGGGAGATGTTAGAGTTTCTCAGGAGTTTTGCGTTTAGTTGATTGGTGGTTAGCAGCGGATTTTGAAGCGGATGTAGCGGATGGGTTATTGGTAGGTGAAAGGGTTAAAATTGTCATTGCGAGGGGGGGTGGATAATCGTTAAATTATTGGTTTTATTCTTAAGCCCCCCGTGGCAATCTTTAAAGATAAGGCAATAGGCAAGAGGCAATAGGCAAGAGTGGGAAAAATAAAAATTTCTAGCAATCCCAAAAGCGAATTGTCATAAATTAAAAAGTCAGCTAAAGTTCCGAAACTCCAACCTGTTGCCCCTGTTGCCTCTTGCCTATTGCCTCTTGCCTTAAATTGAGATTGCTTCGGCTGAGATAACGATAAAACCAAAAACTTAACTCGTTTTCCCACCGCCTCGCAATGACAAAACAAAGGTTAATTAGCCCACCAATAACCCATCCGCTACATCCGCTTCAACATCCGCTGCTAACTAACAACCCAATTGTTAATTATCAATTGTTAATTGTTCATTGTTAATTGAAAAATGACTTCATTCATCTTAGAAAATTTCCATAAGAAAAATCTTCAGGGGCGCTCTTTTAAGGGTCTCGATTTAACTGGTGCTGACTTCTCCTATTCTAATATTAAAGGAGCAGATTTTACCGGGGCAAATTTGACCGGCGCGAACTTTTATCGGGCTAAAACTGGATTAACCGCCCCTCGCAAAATTGTCCTCTGGATTCTGGCTACTTTTCTGATAATAATTGCTGCCACTGCAGCCGCTGCCAATACCTATATTACTCTCCGACTTTTGATAACAAAACATGACGCGCCGATAAGTTGGAGTGCTTTTTTAATTGACGTTTTAGTTAACGTTGCTTTGTGGACTGCCATGCTGCGCCAGGGAACTAAAAAAGCTTGGTCGTCTGCCGGTTTTGCTTTAATTGCGGCGGTGCCTTTGGTGACTATTTTTGCTAGTTTTGCTTCTAATAAATCGGGGTTTTTGCAAAGTTTAAAAGTTTTTAGAAGCGGTAAATTGGTGGAGGCGATCGCTACTGGCGGCATCGGCAACGAACCGGCTACTATTTTGTTTTCAATGGTAGTAGCTGTTGGGGCAACCATTGCTTTAGTTGCTGCTTTGAGTTTTGCGTTATTTTTTAAGTCGATATTTGTCGAGATTAAGCCGGGAAATAGCGTTGTTGTTTGGACGGAAATTCTGGCAATAATTGGGGCAACAATGGCAGTTAAAAATCGGGCGCACCATTTAGAAATGATGCTCGATAAATGGCTTGCGGTAGCTTTTGCTGCATTTTTAGCTTGGTTATTTGTTTATTTAGCTCGTTTAGTAGCGAATAAATTTGTCGAAGAAGATGAGAAATATGACTTGTTGCGTCCGGTGGCGATCGCTCTCGGGGCGGCGGGCGGTACTAATTTTAAAGGGGCAGATTTAACCGATGCCAATTTCAGTCAAGGGGACTTAACTTGCTGCGATTTTCGCTTGGCAAATATTACTCGAACTTGCTGGCGAAGTGCCGAAAAACTGAGTTTGTCGCGAGTAGATAATACCATTTTAGCTGCCCCAGAAGTGCGGCGATTGTTAGTTAGCGGCGACGGGCATAAAAGGTATTATGTGGCTGCCAATTTGCGAGGGGCAAATTTGGTTAATGCGGATTTGAGTTATGCTAATTTAAAAACAGCTAATTTGAGCGAAGCGACTTTAGAAGCCGCTTGTTTGGATTGGGCAAATTTGACGGAAGTTCAGGCAGTTGGTACGGATTTTAGTTATGCTAAAATGACCGGAGTTCGGTTAGAGTCTTGGAATATTAACAGTCAGACAAATTTGGAGGATGTCGATTCTAAATTTGTCTATCTTTTAGAACGTCCAAAACCGGGAACCGACGATTCCGAACGTCGGCCTTGTAGCGGCGAATTTGCCGAAGGAGAGTTTACTAAATTATTTGAAGAAGTGACGAACACCATTGATTTTATTTTCCACAAAGGCATCGAGTGGAAACCTTTTATTGCTGCAGTTAAGCAGGTAAAAGTTGAAAATGAGGGATTGGATTTGAGCATTAATAGTATTGAGAATAAAGGGGATGGGGTGGTAGTAATTAAGGTTAGTTTGTCTGAGGAGGCTAATAAGTACAAAGTTCACCAACAGTTTAAGGATTTTTACGAGAAAAAGATTGCTGGTAAAGAGGAAGTAATGGAAGAGAAAATGCAATATATGTTGTCAGTAATGGAGGAAATTGTCGATGGTTAATATAGCAGTCTTATTTGAGTCGTGTCAAATAATTAGTCGCTTTAGGCAAAAGGCAAGAGGCAAAAGGCAATAGTAGGCAATAGTAAAAATGGGAAAGTGGATAAAAAACAGCTAGGTTGCGATTTTTTTCCTACTTTTAAATTTATGACAACCCATTTAGGATTGCTATAGTTCGTTCGTAGTAATCACTTTAGTGAATTTAATTTTTTTTTAATCTCAAGGAGCAAAAATGACTAACTTTACTTTGAAATTGTGGCAACATTTAAACCACCGCAAATACCACTGCAAAAATGCCAATGGTGGTTTTACTTTAATCGAGTTGTTGGTGGTGATAATTATCATCGGTATTTTGTCGGCGATCGCCCTTCCTTCGTTTTTGAAGCAAGCAGCGAAAGCTAAGGAAGTTGAGGCTAAAAGCCATATTAATTACCTTACCAAACACCAGAAAATGAGCTATCTTGAAAGCACGGAGTTTACAGATTCTTTCGGCGAACTTTCATTGTCAGAAGCACAGCCACAGGATCCCATCGAAGCTGGTATTGCAGGGGTATTTTCTGCACGGGAAACACCAAATTATTTGTATGGTGTTACAGATAACTTTGTTTACAACGGTCAACCGGCGGCAATTTCAATAGCTCGTGCGAGAAATGGTAGCATGAAGTCCTATGCAGGAGTGCTTTACTTTGAAAACGGCAAGCTTAAAAAAATAACCTGTGCCGATTACGAATCAAATTTGATACCGTTGATAATGTTAGGAAATATCAATGGGTTGCTTGCTCTGGGAGAGGAAAAGTGTGAATAAATAGAAATGTAGGGGTAAAGCATTCGGACGGTCAATGTTGTCATAAATCAGAACATTAAATGTCCGAATGCTTTACCCCATCCGTTCAATTTTATAGTTGAAAAAAAGGTTAGTTGGCAGCGGTATTGTACGCGGATGTAGCGGATGGGTTATTGATGGGTAAAATGGGTTGGTTAATTGTTTTTTTCAATTTTGTAGGGGCAATAGCATTCGGGCGATAACTGTTAATAAAAAATATCAATTTTTCTGTCCGAATGCTTTGCCCCACCCTAGCTTTAACTGACAATTAAAGGTTAACAAGTTAATTAATTTTTTGACAAGATTAAAAAACAACCAATTAATCCACTTTGCCCACCGACAACCCATCCGCTACATCCGCTTCAACATCCGCTGCTAACCAACCCCTCCCTCCCACCAACAACCCATCCGCTACATCCGCTTCAACATCCGCTGCTAACAAATCAATTATCAACTAAAAAAAGGGTGCAAAAACAATGTTAACAAAAACAAAACCAAAAACAAACTACCGCAAAAATTACCAAAATAAATCCTTTAAAGGTCAAGACCTCAACAACGCCGATTTTTCAAATTGCGATATTCGCGGCGCCGATTTTACTAATGCCAATCTTACTGGCGCTAACTTTACAAATGCTCAAACTGGATTAAAAAGTTGGTGGGTAGTTGGTGTATTTATTATTGCAGCCATTTTCTCTATAATATCAGGAGTTGGGGCAGCCCTCGCTGCCTATTTACCTGCTAAGTTTTTGAAGCTTAAAGAGTTTTCTTTTGCTGCTGGTTTGTTCCTCTTTTGGCTGCTGACATTTCTCAATTTATTCTTACTAATAATTACTCGACGCAAAGGAATACAAAAAGCATTGAGTAATTTAGCAATTGTTTTAACTGTGGGGCTGCCTTCAATCGCAATTTTAGGTGTCATAGGTAATGATAATCACCCCATTTTTATGCCGTTAAGAGCCTTTAGGAGTGGCTCTTTTATCAGGTCATTACAAATATTAATTAGCAATCCAGCAAAAATAGAAGCGACTGTCGGTCTAAACCCAATAGATTATCAACCTACCACTATAGTTCTGTCTTTAATTGTAGCTGTTGCGGGAACGATGGTGATGGTAGTTGCTTTAAATATAGCCGTAGTTTTAGCTAATATTATTAGTAAAAATTTGGTGGCAGATTTAGCTATTGGCGGGGCGAAACTTATGGGGGCGATCGCTACCGGTGCGAGTATAGCAGTTGATGTGAGAAACTACGGTGTCGAAGGCATACCCGCTCAAGCAGTGGCGATCGCTTTATCTGCTATGTTAGCCGCAACTTTAGTCGAAGTCAGTGCCGAAATTGCCAAACGCACCCTTGCAGGAGACGAAAAACAGGCCGTATTTCGACAAATAGCCGTTTTTATCGCTGCCCTTGGCGGCACCAGTTTTCGCAATGCCAACCTAACCGATGCTAACTTCACCAACGCCATCCTAAAAAGCAGCGACTTAAGGCGGGCAAATACCACCAAAACTCTCTGGCGACAAGCAAAAAATCTCGAACTCGCCAGAACCGGCGATACTATTTTAATCGACCCCAAAGTTCGCGACTTATTAATAACAGGAGACGGCTATCAAAAATCTTACACTGGCGCAAACATTAGAGGAGGAAATCTCATTAGCGCCAACCTCAGTTATGCCGATTTAAAAACAGCAGATATCAGCGATGCCAGTCTCCAAGCTGCCTGTTTAGATTGGGCAAATTTAACCGAAGTTCAAGCAATTGGGACCGATTTTAGTTACGCGCAAATGACCGGTTGTTCTTTAGAAAACTGGAACATCGACGTTACCACTAAATTAAACGAAGTCGAGTCAAAATTTGTCTATCTCCTCGAACATTTCAAACCAAATACAGACGATCGCGAACGTCGCCCCAGCAGCGGAGAATTTCAACCGGGAGAATTTAGCAAACTGTTTGAAGAAGTCTTAAACACCGTCGATTTAATCTTCCGAAACGGCATCGACTGGCAAGCGTTTATGTCGTCTTTCAAACAAGTACAAGTAGAAAATGAAGACACCGAATTAAACATCCAAAGCATCGAAAATAAAGGCGATGGAGTCGTAGTCGTAAAAGTTAGCGTTCCCGAAGAAACTAATAAGGAAAAAATCCACAGCGACTTCGTACAAATCTACGATGAAACTGTCAGAAAGTTAGAGGAAAAATATCAGGCTGAATTGCAGGGCAAGGAAGGAGAAATTGCTATTTACAAACAGCAAAACGAGAATATGATGTCCTTTCTTAATAATATCGTTCCCAGTCGCTTGAACCCTGCCTCAACTCAAATCCAAAGGGAAAAATTAGTAATTATTAACTTTAGCAACGGCGACTTAGAAAAAGGATTTGCCACAGTAAAAGCGCAAATTTGGTCCGACGGCAATACCCTGCCAATTACTTTTTCTGCCAAGCTGCCCCCAGAGACAAAAACTGCTCGACTTTACCAACAATGGCACCTTCAATATGAAGGTTTGAGAAAGCATTATCAGTTTCGCGGTTTGATGCCGAGAATTAAGAAAAAAGATAACGAACCAACTAACTTTTCCGACCGAGAATTTCCCAAACTAAAACGAGATTTTGAGACCTTAGCTAATAGTTTGGGATTAGCCCTAAACGATTGGTTGAACTCCCCAGATTTTAGTCGCGTTTCCAATCAATTAAGAATCCAATTAAATCCCTCCAATAGAGTGCGCTTAATTGTCGAAACCGAAGATATTAAAATGCGCAAACTTCCCTGGCATCGTTGGGATTTTTTCCGAGATTATCGCTTGGCAGAAATCGCATTAAGCAATCCAGAAGGCAACCGACTGGAGAAGTTAATACCTCCCCGAGATAAGATTAGAATCTTGGCAATTTTAGGCAGCGACGAAGGTATTAATATCGAAGCCGACAGACAATTTTTAGAAAGTTTGCCCGATGCAGAAACGGTATTTTTAATTAAACCAACTCGCCAACAATTAGATAAGTATTTGTGGGACGAACGGGGTTGGGATATTTTCTGTTTTTCGGGGCATAGCGAAAGCGACGCCGATGGCAATACTGGCTGTTTTCACCTCGGCAACGGTCAGATTTCGGGGGATACTCTAACTATTGAAGAGTTAGAAAATGCCCTGAAAAATGCGATAGAAAAAGGCTTGCAGTTAGCGATTTTTAACTCTTGCGATGGTCTCGGTTTGGGGCGGCAATTAGCAGAATTGCATATCCCCCAAATTATTGTCATGCGAGAACCGGTTCCAGATGCAGTCGCCCAGGAATTTTTAAAGAATTTTCTCGGTTTATTTGCTAGTGGGAAATCTTTATATATTTCCGTTCGACAAGGGCGGGAAATGCTGCAAGGCATGGAGGATGAGTTTCCCTGTGCTAGTTGGTTGCCCGTTATTTATCAAAATCAAGCTGAAGTACCGAAAACTTGGCAGGAATTTTGTTATAATAACCGACCCAAATTTGACGATTTGTTGGCGCGACTCCAGGAGGCAATTGAGGCAGAAACTGCTTTAACTGCTGAGGATAAAACCGACGCTTTAGAGCAGGTTCAAATATTAGCAGAATTGGGGGCAAACCCGCCAGCAGAAAGTCAAAAGTTAACTAAGTCTGCCATCAGAATGTTAAGGGGGATAAGTAGCGATCGCCCCGGTGCAACTTTGATGGCGGAAGCTTTAGAAAATTTATTGTTTGTGTATCTATAGCAGTTTTATTTGAGATGCTCCCTAAATTAGCCGATTTAGGGAACAGGGAACAGGGAACAGGGAACAGGAAAGAAGGTTTCCCGACTTTTGGCTATTAATAGAAAGTCGAAAAAACCGGCTTTCTTGACCGATTCTCTAGTTATGGATCTAGGTATGGAGCTAAGCGGACTCGAACCGCTGGCCCCCTCAATGCCATTGAGGTGCTCT
>CAZSTZ010000282.1:0-8097 GCA_964609515.1 uncultured bacterium
TGTCATTTTTTAACGGTCCCTCATTTTTGACACCAAATTGGTGTCATTTTTTAACTGTCCCTCATTTTTGACACCAATTGGTGTCATTTTTTAACGGTCCCTCATTTTTGACACCAATTGGTGTCATTTTTTAATGGCCCCTCATTTTTGTCACCAATTGGTGACATTTTTTAACGGTCCCTCATTTTTGTCACCAATTTGGTGTCATTTTTTAACGGTCCCTCAACGGCAATTGTCCTTAGCTGTTACTGTCAGCTTCACTAACAATTAACAATTGACAGTTAACCATTAACCATGTATTCTTCTTCCTCATAATTATTGCCAAAATAATGTTCTATCCACCAAATCAAAAGAACTAAAAGACCCAACATAGCAGCAGAATACATATCCCCTCCCCAACCTTCGTGGAGCCAATGAAAAGCTGCTTCTCGCTCGGTTCCGTGAAAAACAGTCAGCAAAGTGTTTCTGATAATGTTACCTGTTGCACTAATAAAAGCCGCAGTTAACAAAAAGAAAACCGTCTTAGTACGAGATTGAATAGCACCCGTCCATTGTAATAACATCAGACCGACATAAATGCTGGTAAATAGCATTTTTAAACCCGCACAGTGAGGAGCAACTTCAACAATGCGATCGCCTATGTACAGATAAATTTCTTCTAGCTGAAGATTAACGCCCAACTGCATCAAAATAAAAGCAGCAGATCCAGCTATAAAACGCTGTATGGGCAAAGCCAAAGGTTGAATTAAATAAGGAATATGGTTCGGAGTAGCCAACAAGACAAATATCAAGGGCATTCGCATCAATTTGAGACCGGCAACTCCCTTAAACCACAAACAAAGTCCTGCTAAAGTTATCGGAAATGATAAATTAATTAAATCGGGAATGCCGCTGAGATAAAACGCACCCGCCAGCCCTAATAAAACTGCTCCCATCGGCTGAAATTTTTCTGCCAAGTTTAACAATTGTTCTCGTTTTTGCCAGACAAGATAAGCAGCAAAAGGCAAACCGATTACTCCGTGACTGAAATATTCGTGTTCTATGCCGATGCTTTTATTTATCCAGCCATCGTACCAATAGATTATGAGGGGAGCATACATCAGCGCTATGATGCCAATAATCGCTCCCGTAGTTAAGTAAGGTTCCTTTGGTAAAGAAAATTTGCTTGGAGTTTCCATGTTTTTTAATTAACAATTAACAATTAATAATTAGCTAGATGCACCTTGTTATTTTTTGATTTATGCATCCTAAAAGGAGGCGATCGTCTCCACCACTCGTTCGATTTGTGCTTCGGTTATTCCAGGATACATTGGTAAAGACAATATCTCTTTACTGAGAACTTCTGTCTTGGGAAAATCTCCTATTTTGTAGCCAAGATATTGGTAAGCAGGTTGAAGATGACAAGGTATGGGATAATGAATCCCAACCCCTATTCCTTGGGCAGTTAGTTTGTCTTTTAGAGTGTCGCGACCCAGAGAATATTTATCAGAAACTTTGATGATATAAAGATGATAAACGTGACCGCTGCCGCTAATATTTTTGAGGGGAAAAATGCCTTTTTCTTGGAGAGGAGCTAGAAGAGTCTCGTAATATTTAGCTGCCCGCAAGCGATCGCTATTCCAAGAAGCTAAATGAGGAAGTTTAACTTGAAGTATGGCAGCCTGGATAGTATCCAGACGACTATTAGTTCCTAATTCGGTATGTAAATATTTGCTCGGTGCCCCATAGTTTCGCAGACTCCGCATTTTTTTAGCGACCTCGGCATCCTTGGTAATAGTCATGCCCCCATTACCAAAACAACCCAAATTTTTACTCGGATAGAAACTAAAGCCCGCAGCCAGACCTACGCTCCCGGCCTTATATCCCTCTCTCTCTGCCAGATGCGCTTGGGCCGAATCTTCAAATATTAACAGATTGTTGGCTTTGGCGAAGTCTAGCAGTTGTTTGGGAGAGACCATTTGACCGTAGAGGTGAACGGGTACAATGGCTTTAGTTTTGGCTGTCACCCGTTTTTGTGCAGCTTCGAGGTCGATTAAAGCCGTTTTGGGATCGCAGTCCACTAGAACTGGGGTAGCGCCGGCATAAATGATGCCGATGATGCTGGCAATGAATGTATTGGCAGGTACGATGACTTCATCATCTGGGCCAATGCCGCAAGCTTTAAGTCCCAGAGCGATCGCATCTGTGCCGCAGGCCACGCCAATAGCATATTGGACGCCACAAGCTGCGGCAAAGGCCGACTCAAATTCCGCTAAAGCTTGACCCAAGACAAAATCTCCTCTCTGGACTACAGAGAGTATGGCTTCTTCTAGTTGGGTTTCTATTGGTTTGTGTTGTTGAGAGAGGTCAACAAAAGGGATGCGGTCGGGGGTTGTGTTCATCAAGTTTTTTCAGAAAGATGTCGAGTAACAATCGAAAAATCAATCGATAAGTAAAGTGCTTAATTAATTTATGCCGCATTTTTCAGCTCTTCAACCAGAGATAAATATCAAGATTTGATAAAGTTTTTTGCCAATCCCTATTTTGGCCAAACAATGGGAGTCAGCTTTTTCTTGTTATTAGGCCATCCAGGACTAGATTAGCATTGCTAGCCTTCGAGATTTTTGGCCATTTTTAAACCATTGCGTTTCCGTTTTTAGCTAATTCTTTTTCAAGCGCTACACTTTTGTTGATTGATTGCCCAAAAAATAAGCTAATAATCAAGTAAACATAGATTAATAAGTTGCACGGTTAAAAGAAATAAGAGAAATGCTATATTAAAATTCATGTTGGCTTACTCGAACTCTCTGAAAGAGGAGGCCAAATTATAAGAATGATGTAGGAAAAAAAGCGAATGGCCAGTAAAACTACCGATAACCCGGAAAAGAAAAAAGCCTTAGACTCAGTGCTAAAAAATATTGAGCGCAGTTTTGGCAAAGGCTCCATAGTTCGTCTGGGAGATGCCACCAGAATGAAGGTGGAAACTATTCCCAGCGGAGCTTTGACTCTGGATTTAGCTCTCGGAGGGGGCCTGCCCAAGGGACGAGTAATAGAAATTTATGGACCTGAAAGTTCTGGGAAAACTACTCTAGCACTGCACGCGATCGCGGAAACTCAAAGAACAGGCGGAGTAGCAGCTTTTGTCGATGCGGAACACGCACTAGACCCTACTTATGCTGCCGCGCTAGGTGTGGATATTGAAAATTTATTAGTCTCCCAGCCCGATACTGGAGAGATGGGCTTAGAAGTGGTAGATCACCTAGTCCGTTCGGTAGCTGTGGATATCGTAGTGATAGACTCCGTAGCAGCTTTAGTGCCTCGGGCTGAAATAGAAGGGGATATGGGAGATTCCCACATGGGTTTGCAAGCTCGTTTGATGAGTCAAGCTCTGCGAAAAATTACTGGCAATATCGGTAAGTCCGGTTGTACGGTAGTCTTCCTCAACCAGTTACGTCAAAAAATAGGGGTAGTTTATGGCAACCCAGAAACTACTACTGGTGGTAATGCCCTCAAATTTTATTCGTCGGTAAGACTGGATATTCGTCGGACTCAAACTCTGAAAAAAGGATCGGAGGAATACGGCATTCGTGCCAAAGTTAAAGTTGCTAAAAATAAAGTCGCTCCCCCTTTCCGGATTGCGGAGTTTGATATTATCTTTGGCAAAGGGATTTCTAGTATTGGCTGTCTGCTCGATATGGCAGAAGAAACTGGAGTGATTAATCGCAAGGGGGCCTGGTACAGCTACCAAGGAGATAATATTGCCCAGGGTCGTGAAAAAACAATTACTTATTTGGAAGAAAACCCAGAGATTACTAAAAAGATCGAGGAGCAAGTGCGTAAAGAACTATCCGCAGGAGCAGTAGTTTCTGCGAACTCTGTAGGTGCTGTGGATGAAGAAGGACAAGAAGGACAAGAAGGAGAAGAGGAAGAATAACTTTTAATCCCTCGTGGTAGGTTGAAAAACTCAACGCTCTTTTAATTTGAAAGCTGCCAGTTTGACTCTCTCTCTAAAAAATACGAGATACAAATGACGGCAGCTTTCTTTTTTTTAAACTTTCTCTGTTTCCTCTTATTTTCCCGTTATACAAATTCAATTTCAAGCAGCACAAGATGAATACCAGTATTTCGAGCCTCTACTAAATTTATGTATGTTTATCTTTTTTTAGTATTAGCCTGTAGAGAAAGGAATTGTTCTTGAAGAAGAAGAATAAAAGAAAGTTATTTTTTGTCGTGTTGAATCCGGAGAAAATTAAGCAATTCTCTATTAACTGTTTGTGGAACTTCTTGTTGAATCCAATGACCGCAATTTGGAATCAATTTGAGTTTAAAAGGTGCAGCAATTAGTGTGTCCAGGTCTTCCGTTAGTTTGTGACTTAAGAGAGAATCTTCTTCGCCCCACAAAATCAAAGTTGGTGCGGTAATAGGCGTGGGTTTTTGAAACCAGTTCAACCAATTTTGAGGCAACAACAGATGACGATAGTATTTGAGGGCAGCTACGAGAGCTCCTGGTTTTTCCAAAGCAGCTTGATAAATTTGAGTAATTTCACTGCTAAAAGCACTTTTGCGAATAGCTTGTCCTTGAAGCAAAGCTTTGACAAAATCCTTTAAGTTTTGCTGGATGAGCCATTCTGGGATGCCAGGAACCTGAAAAGCAAGAACGTACCAACTGCGACGGAGTTGATCGAGATTGCCCAGGAGTTCCTGGACATATTTCTGGGGATGAGCGGCATTTAAAATAGCTAAACGGTCGAGAGCTTGAGGGAATTTTTGGGCCAGATTCCAGGCGATCGCCCCTCCACAATCGTGACCGACAATATGAGCTTTAACATAGCCTAAATGCTCGATTAAGCCTCTAATATCCTTGGTAAGAGTATCTAAATCGTACCCGCTTTCGGGTTTGTCTGAGTCGTTGTAACCGCGCAAATCGGGCACTACAACTTTAAAATGACGAGCGAGGGCTGGTATTTGATAGCGCCAAGAGTACCAAAATTCGGGAAAACCGTGCAGCAGTACGACTAATTCTCCCTCTCCTTGAGTGACGCAGTGCAAACGAATATTATTCGTATCAACAAAAAAATGTTGCCATTGAGAATATATTGAGGTCATAGCTTGGAATCTAATATGCTTGGGTGATAGTCACATCAGCTACCTTTAATAGCTAGTAAATAGGGCAACTGCAAAAATACTGTTTTATTGAATCGCTTTTAGTAATACCCAGTATTTTTTCGGTTGTATTCCCCGATAGTCAGCTATGGAATCATAATAGGTAGTAAGCTTATTTTAACATTGACGCTCTGACAATTCTTTTTTCTTTAAGATGATACTCCCCCCAACAAACAGATGGTGGCTAGATTTAGAATACTTCTGCGTTAATTTTTAGTTTTTCCAATGCTAATAGGAATAAATCTTTTGGTGCGATCGCTCTGGTAAAATCTTAACTAAGATACTACGCCTTCGTGAAGGATAGTGCTTGGTTGAGCAGTGGGTTGAATTTCATATTTGACCAACTTGGCCAGTTCTTGTAGCTGGCTAATGGCCTCTGCCCCTTCTAACTTCATCAATTCTCGATCGTCCCGCATTTCGGTCCAAGTTATTCCGTAGTCGGAGACGAGAAAGCGAATCAAATGATTTTCACCCAAGCTGACCATAAATGAGGCACTATTCATTTGGCCGCCGCAAGTGTAACAGGAAGCTAGATAACCCCGACGCTCTAAGACGATGGCCAGAGCTTGCAGGTTCATTACCAAGTCCCGAACAAATTTACGATGTTGTTCTGCTAGTCTTATAAACACAATTTTCCTCCTTACACCACGCCTTCAAAGAAGGATTTGGTTTTTAGGTATTGCCTTAGTATAACCATTGAATTCTGAAAACAGCATTTTCAGGCCAAGGTTTCATCTAATAGATCTTACCTTAATCGAGATACCAGTTCGGGACAAGTATTAATTACTACATTCTTTAGAATTATTGTCTTTAGGAGACTTGAGGCAGAATGCCCAAATAAATTAAGGAGGACTCCGTGGGGGTAAATACTCTTATCAATATAAATAACTAATAAAAATTATAAGTCTGAGAGATAAAAAGGTTCCACTGCAATGCAATTCGCTTTTTTTTAGTTAAAGAAGGGGCAAAATACCCCTTCTTTTTTTTTAAACTGAAAAATCGGGTTCAAACTAGATAAAATTAATTGATGTCCCACCAGCCAAAAGCAGGACCTATAAATCTAACTGTTAGCCAAGAAACAATCAACAATCCAATACCAATCCAACTACCTGTGGTAGTCCACTTCATAAATTTTTCGCTTTGGCTTTTAGTAATCGGCAGCCAAGAAAGAATCTGCTCTTCTTTGCCGTATTTGTCTCCAAGGGCTTCTTTACGACGTTTTGCTTCTCCCATAATTGCCTCAACGGTAAATCGGTTGTCCCATTATAGAAGAAGTTGAGCTAAAACATCAAAGTCTCAAACAAGCCAAGTAGTATCTAAATAATCGATGCGAGCATAAGGGCTGAGGGCGGCTAAGACTTGATGGCCGTAACTGCGGTGAATGACGCGACTATCGAGCTGGGCAACAACTCCTTGAGATTCTCGCAGGGTTGCCGTTGCCCAATGGAGCTCTCTTAAAGCCTCGGGCAACAGGTACAACCGAAACCAATCTAAACGCCGTTTTTTATAATGGGCAACTCGTCCGGCCACTAAAGGATTTTCGAGAGAGGGCAGTGGGAGAGTAGCAATGATTAATAAATGAGGGGGCCCGAGTAATGCTTGATAGTCTCGCCAAAACTTCCAGCCGGTCACTAAAATGCCATTTTCATCTACAGCAGTTGTTTCCACCCGCACTCGGGAACCAAACTCAGAAGCCAAAATAGCGCCGACTCGCTGTTTGAGGGGAACATCTTCGACCAAGATGACTGTGAGTCCGGCCACGGACTGGCTCATACAGAGCAAGGTACGCAATTGAGAGAGCAAGGCTGGCTGAAATTGAGGAGTATTGGGCATGGGCAGCCTCTTGGGCAAATAAAGCTGGATGATGTCGTTGTGGCGATCGCTGGAGAATTTAACGCAAGTCAATTCTCCCAATCCTAAATTCATCCGATAAATTGGGGCATTGGCATCAAGCTCCAGGGCCGCACCAATGAGAACTACTGGTTGTTGGGACCAAATCGGGCCCAAAATGGGGGCTAAATCTACGGGAGTGCAGTATAGAGAAAAAGAAGCACGAGAGCGATCGATTTGTGCCCATCTGAGTTGCCCTTCCCTCGACCATTGATGCCAAAAGTTTTTTCTTGATTCTCTGCCTCTATCTGCTCCCAAAGTTAAAGTTTCTATTAACCGTTGTAGGATTTGTTTTTCTGGTGGGGAAATTAAATAGCAGTTGTAAGGGTTGGGGGGATGCTCAAAGAGCGATCGCGTTAATTTTACTTTTGCCTGAAGGATGGTCTCAGCCCGTGTTGGATATAGTTCTATTAAGTCTAACCAATCTCGTTGTTGAAGGGAAACAGTTAGTTGCTCGCGAGCGAGGGTTTCGAGGTCGTCTGCCCAATCGATTACTGTAGCTATACCGGGGGGTAATTGCCGAGTTTGCAAACGGTCTGCGAGCCAGTCTTGGGGCGTAATCATTAAGAGTCCTTGACTCTCTTGGGCATCGGGGTAGGTTTGGATTGGCTTCTGTGAAAATTTGGAGCCACCTGTAGGTTCTCGATCTAGCAACTGAGGAATGTCCAGTTTCAGCAAACGTTCTTGGACTGTTGCTGGAGTCACTAAAATTGTTGGCCCTTCCCAGATTAACAGAGGCATCAAGTAGCTCAATTCATATGGCTGTTTGCGACTGCAAGGATAGGCGCTTGTTTGTATGAGAGCGCTACGTCCGAGTCGCAAAGCCCGAGCTACCAGCCTGGCCATTGTTAAATGATGGGGCCAGGAAGGTTCTGTTCGGGAGCGCAGGATGTTACGGAGGGATTTATGGACTTCTACCTCAATCACTTAATTAAAGACTGGCTAATTGTCAATTGCGCTCTTGCTAATCCTAAGCATGATTCTAGAACGCAATTAGCATACTAATGATGAGTGCTACTTTTAATCTCATCAAAACGCTCAAATATGATTAAAGCGTTTCAGTAG
>CAZSTZ010000283.1:0-8096 GCA_964609515.1 uncultured bacterium
GCCGCAACCTCATCCTCGCCCCCGACGGCGATTTAAACTTAGCGCCCTTGGGAATTTTGCCTCTGGAACGCGGAGACAGAACCTTGCGAGACCGATACGCCATCAACTCCGTCAGCAGCGGACGAGAACTATTGCGCAATAATATCGACCTCGAACGCCAACCCGGACCGGCCTTAACCGTCGGCGCCCCTAATTATGACCTCGGCAGCAGTGGGGGGAATGGGGCAAGTGTGGGGAGTAGCGACAAATTAGCCGCCACTCTGGCAGACTGCCCCTTCCGACATATCCCCGAAACCGGAGATTTAGCCGCCGCCGTAGCGCAACGGTTGGATGCCAAGGCTTTATTGGGAGACGATGCCTTAGTGGCGGAGTTGTTGGCGAGGCGTTCTCCGAAAGTTCTCCTCGTGGCGACTCACGGTTTTTTCTTCCAGAAGCGAGGGCGGCAAGATTATTATCAATTAGTCCGCGCCCTGCTGAACTGTCCCAACGGCGAAGAAGAGAAAATCTTACAGCGACACGAACAGCTATTAGATAAGGAGTTGCTGGAAGTCATGGCAGAAGTGGCGACTCAGTTAGCAGAAAACGACAACGAAGAGGCAGCGAACCGGTTGCGGGAGTTGGCCGAAGACCTCGAAGACGAAATTAACGACACCGCCCCGCCCCCAGACAGCGTTTACCGTCTGGATGCCAAAGTCGAAGACCCGATGTTGCGTGCCGGCATCGCCCTCGCCGGCGCCAACACTTGGAGTTGGGGCGGCGAACTCCCCCCAGAAGCCGGCACCGGCGTCATGTTTGCCCGAGACGTCGCCGCCTTAGACCTGTTGGCAACGGAACTGGTGATATTAGTTGCCTGCCAAAGCGGTCTGGGAGAGGTCGCCACTGGGGAAGGAGTCTTCGGGTTGCGTCGCGCCGTGGCGGTGGCCGGTGCGAAAAACCTGATAATGAGTTTGTGGAGCGTGCCGGCTTATGCGACTATCTTATTAATGGAGCGTTTGTTTGATTATATCGATGCCGGTCGCCAACCCGCCGAAGCCTTGGAGTTGGCGCAGGATTATCTTAAAAATGTTACTATCGGCGAGTTGAACGAGAGCAAGTTGGGGAAAGAGATATTAAGGGAGTTGGGGATTTTTATCGGTATAACCAGAAAAACTCACCCCCTGGAAATGAAACCTTTGGAACATCCTTATTATTGGGCGGCGTGGGTGTGTCAGGGCGTGTTAATTGATAATTGATAATTAACAATTAACAATTGGGTTGTTGTTGGGGCTAAGTCGCCCGCCAGAAACCGGGTTTTTTAAAAAAACCCGGTTTCTTAAATCTCTATGCTTGTGCGAGTTAATGAATAGCCAAAGGTTTAGGAAACGGGGGGCGGTAAGAAATCGGGTTTTCGCAAAAACCCGGTTTCTTAAATCTCTGTGCTTGTGAGTTGTGTTATCTGGTACGCGACGCACACCCTACGTTCTCACTCTAGCTCCCCCCTTCTCAAGGGGGGCGGGGGGGGATCCAACATCCCCTGCCAACCCAATTATTAAGAAAAATCAACAACCCCCACAAATCGACAATTAATTGCTTTAATGGTAAACAGTGCCCGCCTCCAACCTGCGGGCAGTTTTTCCACCTTGTCAGGAACTAAACCTGCATCTAGCGTAGATTAAAACGTTCCCAAATACAATCTAATTATGATCCGAAAATATTGGAAACATTTCCTTTTGGGACTGCTTCTCGCCTTAGGCATCAATGCTTGTGGAGTATTTAACCAAAGTACCGAAGTTAAACCTTTGCCAGAAGTTGCGCCCTTAGTAACTCCCCAACTTCCTAACTGGATCGAAGATATTTCTCCCGTGGGAGAAGCGGAACCTTTAAACCAAATTCGTATTAAGTTTAAAGAACCTTTAATCCCAGTAGAAGCTCTCGGGAGTCAACAACAAAAAGATAAACTAGAAAAGTTTGAAATCTTCCCAGAATTGCCGGGAGAATTTCGCTTTTTAACTCCCAGCATGGTCGGTTTTCAACCAGCCCAAGCTTTCCCAAAAGCAGCTCGCATTCGAGTTACGGTTAAAGCCGGTTTGGCGGACTTAAAAAACAATCAATTGGCAGAAGATTTAGCCTGGACTTTCAACACGGAACCGATTAAATTAACCAATCTGCCAACTACCGAACGAGAATACGGTCCGCCTAATTATCTCGATGTCAAACCGACTATAGAATTTACTTCTAACGTGGGTTTAGATTTAGATTCTCTGCGGGCTAATTTGGCTTTAGAACCAGAAGGCAATGCAGAAACAATAGTTAATTTCGAGGTCAAACCAGTAGAAGAAGCTGGCAACAATCGAGAAAACCCCGAAGAAAGATTTAACCCCAATTTGCGGGAATGGAGGTATAGCGTAACTCCAGAAACAACCCTGCCCACAGGGACTAAATACAGCTTCAAAATTAACTCGGGTTTGCGCCCGCAACGAGGTAATTTACCCAGTCAAACTGCCTTTATCAGTAAAGTAGAAACCTATTCTGCTTTAAGCTTTCAACAACTAAAGCAAGAACCAGGTTACGGCAGGTTTAAAAATGGCGATGGGGAGTTAGAATTTAATAACCCCGTAGTGCCAGATTCAGCTAAGGAGAATATTAGCGTCGAACCGGCACCGAAAGAGGGCGTAGAATTGGCGATCGCCTACGAAAACTACAACGTCGTCAGCCTCAATCCTTGGGCATTAGAACCAGACACGACTTACACCGTTACTATTGGCGAAAACCTCAAAGATAAGTTCGGACAAACATTAGGAAAACCCGTCACAGTTCAATACGAAACGGGAGATTTAGCAGGAAATATTGAAGCACCTTCTGGCTTAAATATCTTCCCCTCAAATCTCGATTTAGAACTGAATCTTACCGCAGTAAACTTACCAGAATCGCAATACAAAGCGGCCTATAAAGTAGTACAGCCGACGGAGTTAATTTACGCCGATTCTGCTTATCCAAACCAACAAAATTATAGCATTCTTTCCCAACCTCAAACCTGGCAAACTTTCCCCATTTCTCAGGAAACAAACCAGCCTACAAAAATCACAATTCCTATCAGAGAAAGGCTGAACGGAAGCGCGGGAATGTTAGCTTACGGCATCCAAGCGCGTACCAGAAGCTATCAAAATAACGGGGAAACAAATTGGGAAGAACCCACCATTGCCGGTCTGGTACAACTAACTAATTTAGGAGTATTTGCCCAATGGTTTCCCGAGTCCGGTTTAGTAAGAGTAAACCATCTCGACGACGGTTCTCCAGCGCAAGCTTCCGTGGAGATTTATCAATCTCAATTAAGGTCAAATTATCGACCTAATCCTACTCCTTGCGCTACCGGTCAAACCGATAGTAACGGCTTCTTAAATCTCAGCAATAACGACTTGCGTCAATGTGCCAACGGTCAGCGTTTTAATCAAGCCCCAGAATTGTTAGTAATTGCCAAAGAAAATAACGATTGGTCTTTTACTCGAACGGAATCTTATAGCGGTGCTTACGGTTACGGTATTTCTGCCAATTGGGACGAGGCAAAACCCCTATCCCGAGGCACGATTTTCTCAGACCGGCAGCTTTATCAACCGGGAGAAAAAGTCTGGCTGACTGGAGCTATTTATTACTTGGAAAACGGCACTATCAAACAGGGAAAAAATGCCAATTACCAGGTAACTATGCAAGGACCGGACGGTAACGAGATAGATTTGGGCACGCAAACAACCAATGAGTACGGCACTTTTTCCCTAGAACTGCCTTTAGAAAATACTCAACCTTTGGGTTTTTATAACGTCACAGCCAAGGGAGAAAACGACCTAGAAATAACCGGACAATTCCGCGTTGCCGAATTTAAACCGCCGAATTTTAAGACAGAGTTAAGTCTGAACAAAAATATCGCTTTGCCAGGAGAAACTGTAGAGGCAAATGCGGAGAGTAAATACTTATTTGGCGCGCCGGTTGCGGAGGGCAAAGCGACCTATTACGTTACTCGCAACCAAACCAATTTTACTCCGAAAGATTGGGAAGAGTTTTCCTTCGGGCGGCAGTGGTTCTGGCCGGAGGAAAGGCCGAACGTTCCTAATAACGTTTTGCAAACAAACGCAGTTTTAGATACTGCGGGAACCGACAGCCAAACGGTAAAAGTGGCGGAAGATTTGCCCTATCCCATGACTTATCAAGTGGATGTCGAAATTAGCGACGTTTCTAATTTGTCGGTGGCAGACTCTCAAACTTTTACTGCTTTGCCAAGCGACAAATTAATCGGTTTAAAAACTAAGTTTGTTGCCGAGGCAAATAAGGAATTTCCCATCGAATTTATCGTCACCGACTCCCAAGGAAAAGCGATCGCCGGTCAGCGAGTCCAGATACAATTGCAGAAAATGGACTACAGCAGCGTTACCCGAGTCCTCGAAGGCAGTCGCACGGGTAAAAATCAGGTAGAATACGAGACGGTGGCGGAAACAGATGCCAGGTCCGGGAACGAACCGACAACGGTTAAACTCGCGCCACCGGAGTCCGGCAGCTATCGCATCCGCGCCAACTTCGCCAACTCCGAAGATGAGGCAACCGCTACCGATACCCAAATTTGGGCGACTGGGGCGGGGGGCGTCTATTGGGGCGATCGCGACACTAACACCGTCGAAGTCAAACTCGACAAAGATACCTATCAACCGGGAGAAACTGCCACGGCATTAATCCAATCTCCCTACGAAGATGCGCAACTATATTTTGCCGTAGTGCGAGACAAACCTCTCTATCAAACCATAACTACCGTTACGGGGGGAGCGCCAGAAATCCAATTCCAGGTAACGCAGGAAATGGTACCCAACGCCGCAGTAGAAGCGGTATTAGTCCGTCAAGGGCCGCCCTTGGAACAAGTAGAACCTGGCAGCATCGATAGCTTATCCCGTATCGGTTTCGCCCCCTTTAACATCGATTTGGGAGATAAATACTTACAAGTCGAAGTCGCCCCCCGAGACGCCGAAATCGCACCGGGCGCGGTGACAGCAGTGGAATTGCAACTGAAAAACAGCGACGGCCAACCCGCCACCGGCCAGCTTGCGGTGATGGTAGTCAACGATGCGGTGTTGCAACTCACGGGATATCGCCCGCCGGATTTGGTGAAAACTGTATATGCCGAACAGTCAGTATCCACGCGCTTTAGCGATAACCGTCCCGATACGCAGTTGGTAAATTTTGCAGCAGAAACCGCCAAAGGTTGGGGCTACGGCGGCGGCAGGTCCGCTAGCGCGGCGAGTACCCGCGTCCGCACTGATTTCAAGCCTTGGGCTTATTATAACGGTGCCGTAAGTACCGATAATAACGGTCTGGCGACGGTATCGTTTAAACTGCCAGACGACTTAACGACTTGGCGGGTGATGGCGGTTGCCACCGATGGGGATTTGCATTTCGGTAACGGCGAAGGAACGGTTATCGCGACCAAACCACTGCTATCGAATCCCGTGTTGCCCCAGTTCGTTCGCAAGGGCGATCGCTTTGAAGGCGGTTTGTCGGTAACGAACAATACGGGCAAGGGAGCAAACCTCACAATTAAGGGCGAGCTCGGCGATAATATCGAGTTTGTCGCCAAACGGTCGAAGAGCGAGGAAACTTTGCAAACGAAACAGGACGCAACCACCAAGGCTTATCGTTTCCCGATGGAAGCAAACCGCGTCGGGGAAGGGAAGGTGCGTTTCGTGACGGAAACGGACGGCCGTTTGGGGGATGCTTTCGAGGTGTCTTTGCCGGTCCAGTCTCTCAGCGCCAGCGAAACCGTTGTGGAATCTGGAACGACGAGCGATCGTCTGGAGATTCCCCTCAATATCAACCAAAACGTCGTCTCTGACGTAGGCGGTTTGGAAGTAATGCTGGCGAGTACGCTGATTCCGGAGATTGCAGCCCCAGCAAAACAGGTATTGGGCGAACAGCAGTTCCCATTTCTCGAACCGGCGGCGAGTCAGTTAGCGATCGCTGCTAATTTGCAAATCCTGGGTAACAGGTACGGTCAAGCTTTTGGGGATTTTGAACCGACCCAAGAAGCAAGCCAAGCTTTAGAAAAACTGGCAAAATTGCAACGGCCCGATGGCGGTTTTGCTTACTATCCGGGCATGGACTTTTCCGATCCCTTTGTCACGCCTTACGCGGCGGAGGCGATCGCTCAAGCGACAGAAGCTTTCCCATATTTGGTGAGGCCGGAAATGGTGAACCAAGTTAAAAATTATCTGGCTAACCTTTTAGCAGATCCCGGTCAATACGAATATTGCGACGACGAGTTGTGCAAGAGTCAGATGCGTTTGGATGCCCTCATCGCCCTCGCGGAGTTGGGAGACCGGCGCAGTACCTATCTGGCGGATATTTACGAACGGCGCGACGAGTTAGATTTAGTCGCCGAGGTCCAACTGGCGCGGTATTTATCTACTTTGGGCAGTTGGCAGCAGCAAGGGCGCTCGATGTTCGATCGCATCCAAGAGGGCATCTACGAAACCGGGCGCAACGCTACGGTGAATTTACCTCGCAGTTGGGGTTGGATGAACTCCCAGACGGCGGCCCAAGCGGAAGCCTTGCGGTTGTTTGTCGCCCGGGATGCCAGTCAGGTAACGAGCGATCGCTTGTTGCAAAGTCTGTTGAGTTTGCGTCGCGACGGCACCTGGCAGACGACTTACGATAACGCCAAAGCGCTGACGGCCTTGGTCGACTACAGCAACGCCCAAGCGACACCGCCGAATTTTGCCGCCACCGCCAGTCTGGAAGGGCAGCGGTTGGTGTCGGCCCAGTTCGAGGGTTACGAAAATCCGAAAACCTCTGTTACCGTGGCGATGGATGCCTTGCCCGAAGGTAACTCGCAGTTGATTCTGGATAAGTCCGGCGAGGGTACTTTGCATTATTTGGTAGAGTATAGCTATCGCCTGCCGGGGAACCAACCGGGCCGGTTTGCCGGTCTGCGCGTCAGCCGGGAAATTCGCCCAGTTGGCAGCGACGAAGTGTTGCAGCGAATCGATTTGGCGATGCCAGAAAAGCCTTTGACTGTCGAGGCGGGACGGGTGTTCGATATCGGTTTGGAGATTGTCAGCGATCGCTCTGCGGACCGGGTGCTGATTAAGGATGCCTTGCCGGCAGGTTTTGAGGCTATCGATAATAGTTTCCAAACTTCCACCGCTTCCCTGCAAGCGGGGGCGGATAGTTGGGCGATCGGGTATCAGCAGATTTATCGCGATCGCGTGGAAGCTTACGCCGACAGGTTGGAACCGGGAGCGTATCGGATGCATTATTTGGTGCGTTCTGTGACTCCTGGGACTTTCTTATGGCCCGGTGCCGAGGCGCGGTTGCAGTACGCCCCAGAGGAATTTGGGCGATCGGCTTCTGCGACTTTGGAAGTGAGGTAGAGTTGTCAATTTGTAGAACAGGCATCTTGCCTGTTCTACGGTCGGGATCCTCGTAGGACAGGCAACACGAGCTGTCCGAGCTTGCCTGTCCGAAAAATTTATGCTATCATCAAACTGTAGTTTATTCTAAAAAACGATTATGACTGATAAAGAATTGCTGCTAAAAGAAATAGAATCTCTCCCAGATTCGTTGTTAACTGAGGTTTTAGATGCCATCCGCTACCTTAAAACCAAAAAAACCCAAACCAAGCTTAAAACACCGGAACATTTAGGCTATTCTCCAGGTTTTTTTGAAGAAGTGGCAGGCGGTTGGGCAGGAGAACCTTTGGTTCGTCCGGATCAAAATGAGTAAAAAAAGGGAAGAACTACTGTGATTTATTTATTAGACACAAATGCTTGTATTCAGTTTTTGAACGATCCTAACTCACCTGTAAGTATTCGGATATTAAGAACGCCTTCGTCGGATATTTATATATGCAGCATCGTTCGAGTCGAGCTTTTGTATGGAGCTCATAGAAGTTCGCAAATAGAACGAAATCTGCGAACATTGGAACGCTTGTTTGATGAGTTTACCAGTTTACCTTTTGACGATCGCTGCGGTTCAATTGCGGGTAGAATTCGCGCTCAACTTGCTGCTTTGGGTACTCCAATAGGTGCTTATGACCTTCAAATTGCAGCGATCGCTTTGGCAAATAATCTCATTTTAGTTAC
>CAZSTZ010000284.1:0-1614 GCA_964609515.1 uncultured bacterium
GGCAAAGCATTCGGACAGAAACACCACCGATTTTTAAGAAAGTTGGCCGCCCGTTAAGTTTGCCCCTACACATTTTTGAATCGGTGGCCGTTAGTGCGGCCCAGAAACCAGGTTTTTCCAAAAAACCTGGTTTCTTAGTTGGAGTTCAGAAACCAGGTTTTTTCAAAAAACCTGGTTTCTTAATTGCGTTAACTGCTATAATTCATTTAACAACAATTGCTCAAACTTGTTAAACCCTTAAAACCATGAATTTAACAACATTTTCCGAGCCCAAAACCGACAACGCCGTAACCATAGTAGTAATGGAGGCGATCGACGAGGAACTCTACCCGGACCCCGAAAAACTTTACCAACAGATTTTTCCTTTAATTAAAGAAGGAAAAAACGTAATTGTGGACTTTCAAAACTTTGAAGAAAGCACCCCTGCTTTTATGAGTGTGGCCATCGGGGCTCTGTACGAAGATTTTCCCGAAGAACAAATCGAACAATCCCTCAGTTTTATCAATACTGATGAGGAAGTGGCCTTCGATATTGAGGTTGTAGTAAAAGGGACCAAAGAGTATTTAAAAGACCCCGAACGACACGAGAATGCTGCCCGCGAAGTCCTGGGAGGTGCTTATGAGTAATCAAGTTTATTTCCTAGAAAATTACGATTTTACTTCCTCCGATGCCCTGTTGTTTGACGCAAATATTTGGCTTTACATTTATGGGCTGTCTAACACCAGACATACGGAACGTTTAAAGCGAAAATACGAGCAGCAGTTTAGGCGGATTCGCAGTCTAAAAGTTCCGATTTTTCTTGACGTGCTAGTGCTTTCTGAATTTATCAATGCCTATTCTCGTCAGTTTTATAATCGGTTGCCAGAAGCAACAAAGCCGGCGAATTTCAAAACTTTTAGAAATAGCGAAGCTTTCCAACCTATTGCCCAGGAAATAGGCAAATATTCTCGCAGAATTTTGGCAAAAACTCAGCGGACTAATATTGCTTTTGAATCCGTGGAAATGGGAGCGATTATCAATTCTTATGTTGCTGCCAATGCAGATTTTAACGATTTGATGTTGGCAGAACTCTGTAAAGCTAACGGTTTTAAATTAGTCACCCACGATGCGGATTTTAAAGGAGACGATTTAACGATTCTTACTGCTAATTCAAAATTGTTAAGTGGCAGTTAGTTTGATTCAGAAACCCGATGTTTGGGAAATAGTTTAGAAACCAGGTTTTTTGGAAAAACCTGGTTTCTTGGTTTGGGGTTTTTTTGAAAAAACCGGGTTTCTTGGTTGGGTGGAAGAGAGGCGATCGCTCCTCAGTTTGCATTCAGTTTTTAATTAGAGCGATCGCCAAAAGTCATCATGCTTAACCCCTCCCGTTTCCTGGATGCCACGATTTGCAGAATCTATCAATCGATTAAAACGGGGATTGTGGGCCAAGATTAAACGTTCTAAATCCTCCGGATCGACAACCGAAGTAATCACAGCGATCGGGCGATCGTTTTCTGTAATTACCATTGGTTCGCCACCAGATTCTTTTAAAGAATTAGTAAGGTTGGTTTGGATGTCCGTTAAGGAAATTGTTTTCATAGTTCTAATTGTTCTCCGCCAATGGATAAGATGTTT
>CAZSTZ010000284.1:1714-8079 GCA_964609515.1 uncultured bacterium
TGGCCATCTCCATCATTCCTTTATAAAGTCGGGATTGTTTGAACTCTTCTAAACCTAACATTTCCACCACCTCCTGGGGTTCTAACTCTTTAAATTTGTACAAAAGAATGGTTTTCAACAATTCTAGCACTGTTTCCCGAGTTGGTTCGTCCGCTACCTCCGCTCTCGCTTTGGCCGTCAACTCCCGAGCTCGTTCCACAGTTTTTCTTTTCGCTTCTACAATTAACCGGACGATGCCCAAACCCAAATCGTCGTAAGCATCCTCCCCCAAATCTTCCAGATAAATTCTTGTTACCTGGGGACTGTTGAGGAGGGCCTGATATGGTTGGGTGACAGTGGGTTCTATCGAACGACGGCGAAACACTACCGCTGCCCGCCAATGTTCGACCTTGTATTGATACAGATACAAGAAGATTTCCGCAAAAAAACGCCAGTAAAATTCATCGTCCTTTTGCATCTGAACTTCGCCGAAGTGGATGGGAGTAGTTGCCGACTCGTTATTGGGTACTAAAACTCCATCCAAACGGAAAGAAGTCTGTTTAATTTCAACGGACCTAAACTGATAGGAATTGGCCAGATTTGGAGGTTGGCCTACTAGCCGAAAAAAGATGCTCGGCAATTCCAGAAATATTTGATAAAAGATGCTATCTGTTTTCACTTGATTTGTCTATTGGCCTTGATGTTGATGGCCAACTATTGCTTGTTTTTCCTCCTTATTATTATAGACGATGAGAGGTTGTTTGGTAAAGGGCGATCGCCTTTTTTTAGAAACTTACAAGCATTGAGATTTAACAAACCGGGTAATTTCTGCAAAACCCGGTTTCTGGCCTCGCAACAAGCTAACTATTAACCTTCTTCACCCACCAAAAACCCATCCGCTACATCCGCTTCAAAATCCGCTGCTAACCAACCTTATTCACCCACCAAAAACCCATCCGCTACATCCGCTTCAAAATCCGCTGCCAACCAACCTTATTCACCCACCAACAAACCATCCGCTACATCCGCTTCAAAATCCGCTGCTAACAACCCAATTATCAATTACCAATTACCAAAGAATCAACCATTTTCTCCACCTCTTTCGCCAACTCTGGCGACTCTTTACCCTCCTCTAAAATGTAAGTAATAATGTAGGCATTGTTATTTTTAATCGTCAAATATTGCTCCTTAATTAAAACCCTCGTACTGCTCGATTGATAAAAGATTTTTCGTCCTTCCTGCCCCCCAATCTGATAATCGACATAATTAATCAGGTATTGATTTTTTTGACTAATAGGATAAAATTCGTTTTCTATGTACTCTTCTAAACTAATTCCCGACCGAACCGGTTCCACCGTTACAGATAAAAACTCTTGGAAATTATCCCTGGGGCTTTCTTTAGGAGAAATAAAGATTACGTCCTTAGTAATAGGCTCCGTTTTTACCTCCCAATTAGCGGGATATTTCAAACTTATTTGGTGGCGTTCTTCCTCATAAGTTTTATAAGCAGTCACAGAACTATAAAACAGCCAAACAACCGACGCCAAAACAGCAGCAACAACAACCAATAACAACGGTTTCAAAAAATCTCTTTTTGGCGGTTGCCACAGCAAAGGTTTCGCCGCCAAATTCTGACAAATTATCGGCAACCAACTCGCCCCCGGAATCTGATTTTCCCAGTCATCGTGCAACCTTTCCCGCGCATTTCTTACCGCCATATATAAAGATTTACCCGCAGAAAACTCCAGCAAAAAAGACTTTAAAAAATCCTGGGCAATTACATCTGGAACAGGTTCGCGCATGACGATAGTTTGGGGTATGTGTAAATCCTCCAAATCTTGCGCTAATTTTAAGCCGTCGCAAGAGTTAAAAATCGCTAACTTTAACCCTCCTTCAATTGCCTTTTTTAACCCATTTTTTAACTCGTCTAAACTCAGTTTTTCCGTTTTATTGTAATAAATTACTCCCTTTTCGTCTTGACTGGAACTATGACCGGCAAAAAACAGCAAATCCCAGTTTTGTTCCCACAAATTAGTCGTTATCTTTTTCCTTTCTGGTTCTACTAAAAACTCAACTTGAGCCTTAGGTAAATTTCTTAAAAACTCTTCGTCTTTGTTAAGATTAATTCCCTCGCTATTGCCGAAAATTGCTAAAATTTTTAATTGCTTTTTTGCCTGAGATTTATTAGCTTTATTTACATTATCAAAACAGGAAGCGCTTAAAGCAATTTCAGCAGATTTATAGCTGTCGAATAAATCCCAACTATGCCAGGGCAACCGCCGCAATTCTAGGTCGTCTGTTTGAATGACAACCCGAATATTATCCTCTGTATTTAACTCCCTTTGTAACTTTTTAAAAATAGTATTAAATTCCTGAGAATCAAGCCAACTATTAAAACAAGCTTTTAAATCATCCGCCGATTTACGGCAGTTTGCAATAGCGTCCGATGAGTTTGTTACCTGTTCCGCCGGTTTATCCAAACGTAACGAATTGGGCAAACTGTAATAGAGCGATCGCCACTTTTTATACTCCCCCAGCAGTTCTAATTTGCCAGGTAAATCGCCGCTAGCAGGTACGTTGAGAAAAGAACCATCTTCCCCTATTTGCAAGCTGACTGGAAAACCATTTTCCCAGTCGCCCTGTTCGATTTTTATTATCGCTAATTTGTTCATGGTTTCCTCCTAAGAAATATTGTTTGTAGTAATCGCGGAGCGCGATTACTACGAACTAGAGAGCAGGTCAAGAAACCAGGTTTTTTGAAAAAACCTGGTTTCTGAAAATACTTTACTGCCTCTCTAAATCGCAAATCCTTCGGTAATCTCGGAATTTGCTAAAGCTATTTTAACACTAAAACTCTCCCCAGAATCTCCAGTAAATTTAAGCTGGATAAAATTATCGGTTTCTCGCGCTTTGGCATCCAGAAACTCTTCTCCGTCTTCGTCAATGACGGTTAATTTTAAACCCGGTGGGAGACAAGCATCGCTTAGAGAATAAAGGCGAACTAAAACGGCAAATTTCTGTTCTGGTTTCGGTAAAATAGCAACCATTAAACTTAGAGAATGACCGCTAATTTGCATTCCTAAATCCTTAATTCGGCGGATGCCAGAAACGGGGTTATCGGGCGCGATCGCCCACAATGTCTCCGCAGCATTCCACCGAGTCTCTTCGTTATCGGTTTTCCCTAACAAATGAATCAAAGCCCCCACTACCTCACTACGTTGTTCCGCTTCTAGTTTTATGTCCCCTAACCTTTGTGCCGCTACTTTTAACCGCCCCTCGTCGGAACTATTATAAATGAGATTAATCAAACGGGCGATCGCTTCTGGTTCCCTCTTTTCTAACTGTCGGTTTCTGAAGGCGAAGACTGCCGGCGATGCCGCCCCTGCCGCCAACTCCTCCATCGTCTGCCATCCCGGTTCGATCGCATCCTTATACCAATTCGATAAACTCGTCAAGGCCCGAGAAACTACCCCCGCCGATCGCCGCCGATACAACTCCTGCCGCCAAACGGGATTTTCCAACAAAGCGCCCCAATAGGGAAACCCTACCTCCAACCGGGGAGAATGACCGAAGTTTTGACTCAACTTAGTCAACAGGTTTTCTACTCGGTTTGCCCCCAAAGCGGGAAGAGATGCTACTGGTAACTTTTCATCGGGGCAAAGTTCCATCGCTACCCACATTACATCCAGATTTTCCACTAAATCTGCTTTATCCAGAGAATAAGAGCGATCGCTTTGGTCGTAAACCCCCTGAGTTTTTAACATTTCGTGGGTAGCATATCCGCAAACTTTCAACCAACCATCATCGGCATTAATTTCTACTGCTAAATAATAGTTAGCAATCCATTTAGGAATATCGACCCATTCTTGAGGAACGCGAAATTCATCGAGGGCGATCGCCTCCACTGGAACCACAACCACCGAGTTATTATCCACCGTAATAGGAGTACCGTTTACCACCTCCCAAATACTCGCAAACTCTGCTTCTGGCGGCACGATTATTTCTGCCTCCCGTTCTGCTTCCAACCAGGGAACCAGACATTTTAAACAGAGACTATTTAGATAAGCGTTCCACCGAGAAACCTCCCCAGAAAACTTCCTCGTTTCCGACCAAGCTACAGCGATAATTTCTGGAGACAGTTTTAACCACAACTCGTCAGAAAACGCCTCATTAATTTCTTTTTCTTGCAAAAAATCTAACATCATTTTAACTCCTGTTTGATTTCTTCAAATTTGATTTCAAAATTGCGTAGGGCGCTGTTTGGAGATAGACATCAACAAACTTAGCAATACTTTTGTCAGCAGACTTACAAGCTTCCAGAGAAATAGAGTAATTTTCGGCAACCTTAGCTGCTAACTCTCTTTGAAAATTTGCCTTAATTGCTGTCAAATTGCTTTTAAGTTCTTTCTCATCAACTCCCGTCAGATTTGCTACTTCTGCCAGAGACTTGCCGCCTCCGAAGTGGAGCCGTAACATCTCGATATTTTCTGGAGTTTCTCGAACTAAAGCAGATTTAACAATCTTAGAAAAAACACCCCTACAATAAGACTTCAACCACTCCTTAACGATTTTATCCAGATTTCCCAATTGTTGGGAACTCAGTTTTACACCCAAATTAGCCTCGCTCCACCGAGCAAAAACTTTCAACAATTCTTTTCTCTTATTTTTCAGTTCTCGCGAGACCTCATACTGCTTTTTATAACCAAAAACATCAGTTAAATCTCCTTGGTTAAAATTCAGCCCCATAGCTAATTCTAGCATTTGCCTTTCTGTTGGTGTTAGCTGCATAAAAGCATTAACCAAAACCGACTTTACTTCTTGCCTTTCCTCCGAGTCGGAAGCTTCGCCAGAATTATCAGCGGTTATTAATTCTTCTCTTTCTAAATCTAACTCGTCCAGAGAAGCAAAACTCTTAATTGAGGTTTCTTTAAGCAGCTTAACGCAGGTATCTAATAACCTTTGGATTTCCTCAACAGTAATAGGCTCTTTTTTCGGGTGACATTGCCGATAAAAGAGAGCGATTTCTCCTAATTGTTTTGCTGTGGGAGGTTGCAACTGCTTGCTGCCTTTTTGCTTGGTGGGAACGTACTTACTTTTAAAGGAGTTAAATGCCAGTAAAAACCGAGACAATTCTGGTTCTTTAAATCCCGCTTTGGTTAAAACTTCCAGCAAGCGTTTTTGACTGGTATTTCTTAACAAGGCAGACCAACTGTATTTATCCTCTTCTCGCCCCCGCCGCAGGGTTTGTAAAACCTCCCCTCGAATGCGATATTCCGCGTAAGTTTTAACGCCGCTGGTCTTAAAATCGTAGGTTTTAAAGACTTTTTCGACCTTAACCGCCGCTTCTCTGGCAATTAAAAAACAATCGACTTTTCGCAAGTTATAGACTGACAAAATCGGCGTTATTTTAATAATAGTGATGTAGCACACTTCCTCTAAGTAAGCAGCTAAATGACCTCGGGCGAGGGAGTCTTTGCTATTTTGCAAAATTTGTGTTAACCAATGTTTCGCCCAATATTCCTCCTTGGCATTGGGGTCGGTGGCGATCGCCTTTCTGATATTATTGCACAATCTGGCAGAAGACTGCCAGCGACTATCTAAATAATCATTGCGATCGTCAACCTCCAGAAAGGTTGAAAATTGTTCGACTAAATGTTTCCGCTTCATGGTACTTTTAATCGGTAATGGGTCATCGTTCGTACTAATCGCAAAGCGCGATTCGTTCGTAGTAATCGCTTTAGCGATTTTCCTTATCTTTCGGCATTATAACCTCCTATTGCTTTCTGTCAGGTTATCGGGAGGGGAATGAGATTTTATGCAGGGGGCGTGAAAAAAAGTTTTTTTTAGATTTTAGAAAAGGAAGGCCAGAGATTGCTCGGGCCCTTACCAACAGCAATCTCTGGCCTTGACAAATTCATCGGCAGTCCAGAAACCAGGAATTTCTGTAAAAACTCAGAAACCCGGTTTTTTGGAAAAACCGGGTTTCTTTGTGCTTCCACGCTCGATATTTACCATTGAATTTCACCTCGCGCTAGACGTTCCTCGTACTCTTGCAAATTAGATAAATAATCAGAAAAATCCGACTCTGCCATTTTCGTTCCTTCCGCAAACTGCTTCCACATTTCCCATTGGATGCGATCGCGTTTCATTAACAGGAAGTCGAGAAAATCGCTAACTTCCTCCACTAGAGGTTCTGGCAGTTGGTTGATTTTAGCAATAGTTTCTTCGTGCAGATTCATGGTCGATCCTCAGTAAAATTTTGATGTTTCCCATCTGTAATGCGACACGGTCGCAAATATTGGTTCCCCGGTTCCTTGGTGGAACCAGAAAACCAAGCAGAAACCATTATAACACCCGCCGCCGCAAATCCAATGTCAGCGGACACT
>CAZSTZ010000285.1:0-8007 GCA_964609515.1 uncultured bacterium
TTCTGGAGCTTCTGGAGCTTCTGGAGCTTCTGGAGCTTCTGGAGCTTCTGGAGCTCCAGAAGCTTCTGGATTGCTTTCGTTCCCGACGCTACCTCCAGGTGCTACTCCTCGATCTACTCGATCTAAAGGTATCTGCCCGGCATTCTCATCTACACCTTCACTCTGGGGTGGTGAGGTTTGAGTCTGAGATTCATTTCTATTTTCCTGCTGCTTGTATTTGTCACTCATAGAAAACTACGCTTACATTAGCTGCGATTTTTTTCCTTGCTTTGTTACTTGCCTTGCCAGTCATTTGATTTTTCAGTAAGGGTGCAGCCGCTCTCGAGAGCCGCTTCTCGAGAGCCGCTCTCAATAATCGCTCTCAATAAAGGCATCATTCATAATAGTGGCCTTCTAATTAATCATTTAGTAAAAGCGACTACTCTTTGCTTCCATTCATTGCTTCCATTCATTCTTGGCCAGTCACAGCTTCTTGCTTAAAAACAACATCGCTCTCCTGCTCTCCTGGCCATCGACGCCATCGACTTAAGGTGGAGCTTGGTCTTAAAAATAACAGATTTTTTTTTAAGATGGACACCCTAGAATTAACTGTTGTTTTATTGTACAGCAAGCGCTCGCCCTTTCATTTTAATTTTGGCCTAGTTTTTTCTAATTTACCCTATTTTTTCCCTTTTAGTATCTGGCCCTCAGCAGTTTCTCAATTTACCCCCGTCCATCGTCCTTCAGTCCATATAAATAAAAATGCTAAGATGTTAATATTAAATTTTGGGAGTTTTTGGCTCGCACCAGCTCGGACACTGCCAAGTGTGGGGAGCGCGTCTAGTTAGTTTGAAATTGACTTTTTCTGCCAATTAACACAATTAACAACTAACAACTAACAACTAACAAAGAGCAGCAAATTTTGGCTTGGCTTCAAAGGTGACGTGCCCCCCATTTGTCTCTGTCTTTCTTTGGGAGCACGTCATATTTGTAAGTCGTCAAAAACCACAAGGAACGATTACCGCGTTCCCCATTACCGCGTTCCCCATTACCAAAAAGCGTTAAATCTTTGGTTTCTTTCAAAACTGACGTGCTCCCCTGTCTTTCTTTTAGCCAAGCCAAACCAAAAGCTTCGATTCTCTAAAGAGAAGTTAAGTCGAAGTTGGATCGTCTTTGATTATAATGAAAACTGCTAGAGTATGACAAGATAACAAGCTCCCCAAAATTGGGAATACTATTCACAACAGAAATAATACAACTATTATGACCAACACTTCTTCAAGAGCTGCGCGAACTGCCATTGTGGCTCAAAGTAACTTTTCTCCTTTTGGCAACAAATTGATTCAGGCAGGATACGTCACTATAGAACAATTACAAAAATCTCAACAAGAAAGCAGGAATACGGGAAAACCTCTCACAGAGGTACTAGAGGCCATTACAGGAGAACCTTTACCTCCAGAACTGTTGCGACACTACAAAAAACAACAGTTGTTTGAACTGATGTTACTGTATGGCTTGGCAGCTTTCGATCCAGAAATTAGGCAAGTACCACCCGAACAAATAGCTTATCTAATAGACAGACTGATTCCTATTGAAACTTGTCGCCGCAACCGCATAGTACCTCTTTTTAGCAAAGAAACTCACTTAGGAAATCAGCTAGTTAAAGCAGAGTACATTACGGAAGATAAGCTATACCAAGCTTTGCAACACACTCTCAAACCAGAGCCGAAATCTTTTACAGAAGAATTAGAAGAATTAACAGGAGAAACAATACCTTCTAATTTGATGAAAGAATACCAGCAACAGCAACCATTTCTAATGGTGGGAATGGTAAATCCAGACGACCTTAAAGCCCAGGACGAAATCAAAAATCAGATTTTGCGCTATCACGGTGGAGTTGCTTTACAGCGGCTGGTCATTACGATAGAAGACTACGAAAAACTGATATCTGAATATTCAGAAGAACAAGCCAAAAAAGCCAAGCTTCAGGCAGAAAAGGAAGAAAAGAAAAAGTTAGATTTTAAAGCAGATGACTTCAGCACAGACGACCTCGAAGAAGCTCCAGAAGACTCGGGAGAAATAGAAGACGTGGCCTTGATGGCGGCGCAAGCAGAAGATGCGCCGGTCATTCGGGCAGTTAACGTCATTTTAGCAAAAGCTCTCTCGGAAGGGGTCTCGGATATTCATGTGGAACCCCAAGAAGAACATATCCAAATTCGGATGCGCAAAGATGGGGTGTTGCAAGAATATTATCGCTTTCCGAAAAAGATCATCCCAGCTATAACCTCTCGTTTTAAAATTATCGCTAACTTGGACATTGCCGAACGACGGCAAGCTCAAGACGGTCGTATTCGTCGGGTATTTAAAGGACGCACTATCGACTTCCGGGTAAATAGCTTGCCGAGTCGCTACGGGGAAAAAATCGTTCTCCGAATTTTGGATAGTTCCAGCACTCAGTTGGGTTTGGATAAGTTAATTACAGACCAAGAAACTTTGGCTCTGGTAAGGGAAACTGCCAGCCGTCCTTTTGGCTTAATCTTGGTGACAGGACCAACGGGTTCGGGTAAGTCAACTTCTTTATATTCGGTGCTGGCAGAACGGAACGACCCGACGATTAATATCAGTACGGCAGAAGATCCCATCGAATATGCTTTGCCGGGAATTACCCAATGTCAGGTGATTCGGGAAAAAGATTTGACTTTTGCAAGCATTCTGCGGGCGTTCTTGCGACAAGACCCGGACGTTCTGCTGGTGGGGGAAACGCGAGATAAGGAAACTGCTAAGACGGCTATTGAAGCTGCTTTGACGGGACACTTGGTGTTAACTACTCTACACACTAACGATGCTGCAGGGGCGATCGCTCGTCTGGATGAGATGGGAGTAGAATCTTTTATGATCTCGGCGGCTTTGTTGGGGGTACTGGCACAGCGTTTGATGCGGCGGGTTTGTAGCGAATGCCGAGTACCTTATACCCCAGATGATGAAGATTTGCGTCGTTACGGTCTAGTTCCATCCCAGGAAAGGGAGACGACTTTCTATAAAGCGAATACTATTCCGGCAGAAGACCGGAAAGTTTTGGCAGACCGGGGGGAGCTCTGCCGCAAGTGCGGCGGTCTGGGTTACAAAGGTCGGGTTGGCGTTTACGAATTTATGAAGATTACGGAACGCTTGCAAACTTTGATTACTCAAAGGGCACCAACCGAACAAATTAAGGAAGTGGCAGTGGAAGAGGGGATGAAAGCCATTTTGCCATATAGTTTGAATCTGGTGCGAGAAGGTTATACTACTTTTGAGGAGGTGGAACGAGTGACGTTTACTGATTCCGGTTTGGAGGCGGAAATGAAACGGGCTGCCAGACAGAATCTTATCTGTAAAGCTTGCAACGCTCAATTACAACCGGAATGGATAGATTGTCCTTACTGCATGACTCCCCGTTTTGAGTAAAAGTGCTAATGGCTAAGATTAACAATTAGTAATTAGCAATTAACCACTGACAACTGACAACTAACAATTGATTAAAGGGTTTTAAAACTATGCCAGATTACATGATTGATGATGTGTTGGAATCTCTTGTGGAGCAAGGCGGTTCTGACGTACATATCCAAGCTAGCGCTCCAATTTTCTTCCGGATCAGCGGGCAATTGACACCTCAAACCCAATTTGGGGACAACCTGGAACCTTTAGAGGTGCAAAATCTAATCTTCCAGATGCTCAATAATATGCAGCGTAAAAGTTTGGAGCAAAACTGGGAGTTAGATAGCGCTTATGGCGTTAAGGGATTGGCTCGTTTCCGTTTGAATGTCTATCGGGAACGGGGTTCCTGGGCTGCTTGTATGCGGGCTTTGGCATCGAAAATTCCTAATGTTGATGCCCTGGGGGTACCGGGGATTTTACGGGAATTAACGGAGCGACCTCGGGGAATGTATTTGGTGACGGGACAGACGGGTTCTGGTAAAACTACCACAATGGCGGCTTTGCTGGATTTGATTAACCGCACTCGCGCCGAGCATATCTTAACGGTGGAAGATCCGATCGAGTATGTGTTCCCTAATATCAAGAGCTTATTTCACCAACGTCAAAAGGGAGAAGATACTAAAAGTTTTAGTAATGCTCTAAAAGGAGCCCTGCGGCAAGACCCGGATATTATTCTGGTGGGGGAAATGCGGGATTTAGAAACTATTGCCTTGGCTGCGTCGGCGGCGGAAACGGGTCACTTGGTTTTTGGAACTTTGCACACTAACTCGGCAACGGCTACTGTTGACCGGATGTTAGACGTGTTCCCACCAGAACAACAACCTCAAATTAGGGCCCAGCTTTCTAACTCGATCGTCTGCATTTGCAGCCAAAACTTGCTGAAAAAAGTAGGCGGCGGTCGGTGTGCGGCTCACGAAATTCTGGTGAATACGCCGGCGATCGGGAACTTGATCCGAGAGTCGAAAAACTCTCAACTTTACTCCCAAATTCAAATGGGGGCTAAGTTGGGCATGAGAACTATGGAAATGGCCATAGCTGAACTTTACAAAGAAGGAAAGGTTACTTGGGCTGGTGGTATGGGCAAAGCTACTAAACCAGACGAGCTGCAAAACTTAATCGGCCCAGAACCTAAAGCTCAAAAGGAAACAGCTAAAAAGGCTAAAAGGTAATTGTTAATGGTTAGTTGTTAATGGTTAGTTGTCAGTTATTAGTTGAGTGCTAACCATTAACAACGTTGCAACTGACAACTTTTAAATTAAGGAGGATAAAAAGATGACTGGTAGTGCGGTTCAGAAAAAAGCCAAGGGTGGCTTTAGTATGGAGGATTTAGAAGAGAGAATAAATGTCGCTATGGCTAGCGTCACGGTTAAGGATTTAGCCGTGTTTGCTCGCCAGTTTGCTGCGATGTTTAACGCTGGCGTACCGATGATCAGGTGCCTAAAGGTCTTGCGAGATCAAAGCTCTAATTACAAAATTAAGTACGCCCTCAAACACATCAGTGCTGATGTCGAACAGGGGTCGGAGCTATCGGAGGCAATGAGAAAACATAATGTCTTCGACGAACTATTCCTGAGTATGGTGGCTGCAGGAGAGGTTGGCGGGGTGCTTGATGAGGTGCTGGAACGTTTGGCGGTGATGTTGGAAAAAAACGCCAAGACTGCCAGCGAAATTAAATCCGCTATGTCTTACCCAAAAACGGTTATGTTTATTGCTTTTGCAGTGTTTTTTGGGATGACGACTTTTCTGTTACCAACTTTTGCTAAGATTTTTGAGGAAATTGGTACGGAGCTTCCAGCTTTTACTGTTTTTATGTTAAGCATTAGCTCTTTTTGTCGAACTTGGCCGCCGATTCCTCAAGCTACGGCAATTGGGACTATTGTCTTGCTCTCTATTGCTTATAAAGTAAGCTACAGCACGGACCAGGGTCGCTTGTTTTTCGATCGCCTTTTCCTCAAGATGCCGGTTTTTGGAGATTTAATCGAAAAGTCGGCGGTGGCTCGTTTTTGTATGATTTTTGGTACTCTTACCCGTTCGGGGGTGCCGATGTTGAAGTCTTTGGAAATTGTGAGGAATGTGGCGGGTAATGAGGCGATCGCTCAGTCTGTGGAATATGCAAGGCAGGAAATCCAAAGCGGGGGCATGATTAGTTTGGCCTTGCAAGAAAAGAAGGTTTTCCCTTCTCTGGCAATTCAAATGATGGCTATTGGTGAGGAAACTGGGGAGTTGGATGGAATGTTGATGAAGGTGGGTGCTTTCTACGAAACTGAGGTGGAGGAAGCAGTTAAAGGATTAACGAGTATGTTGGAACCTCTGATGATTGTGGCTATTGGTGGTATCGTTGGTTCTATTCTGCTGTCTATGTATCTGCCGATGTTTGCGGTGTTTGAAAACTTGTAGTTATCGGGAATGGGGAATGGAGAATGGGGAATTGGGAAGCAGTCAGTTAAACCCATTACCTATTACCCATTGCCCATTACCAAAGATTTAATATGAGCGTTACACAATCCCATTACGAAAGTTTATTAGCAGAGTATAGCAATTCGGAGGCGGCGATCGCTCTTCTCAAGCAGCATCGACCTTATCTGGAGATGATTCCTAGTATGCGCCGTCCCGACAAAAGTTTAATTACGATTCCTTTGCCGATCGTTCGCCTGCGAGAGGGGGTGTCTTATTCTGGGGGTGAGCGGGGCGTGACTATCGCACCGGGACAAGCTGTTTGCTTGCCTTGCGATGTGGGCGTTTTTATGTGCGACCCGGAGTGGAAGGTGAAAACGGGGGTGGAGATTTTTATTTTTATTCATCGCCCGGATGAAGATTTTTATCGCTTGCTGAGTCGCTGGCGGGAAACTCAGGTTTGGTTGGATAAGGATTATGAATGGGTGATGCCCCATCAATATAAATATATTTATCCCCAAGAGGCGGAGGATGTCTATCCTTTGTTTGTTTTGTTTTCGGAAACTCCAGAGAGAATTAAGCAGGGGTTGAGGGGAGCCCATCTTCCTTTTGTGGTACATTCGACTTGGGAGTTACCTGCTGAGGATTCTCAGGAGTCGATCGCCCATCTAGAGTTTATGGAACCTTCGGAGGGTTCGGAGACGGAGCTTTCGGAGGATTTGCTTTCGGAGGAGCATTCGGAGTTATTTGAGTCTTATGGCGATCGCCCCAAGGAACCTGAATGGAGATGGGATGATGGTTCTATGGTTGGAGGGGATGGGGAGAATTGAAGGCTCGAAAAATTTATAGCCAATACCTTCGCCATTTTTTGAGCGATGTTGCATGCCGCGCAGCGGATCGCCTTCGCGCTTTTGGCCCTAACAGAAACCCGGTTGGCAAAAAACCGGGTTTCTTAGGTTTTTCGCAAAAACCCGGTTTCTTAGGTGTCCGTGTCGAGCGGATGTCGGTTTTAGCTCCCCCCAGAAACCCGGTTGGCAAAAAACCGGGTTTTTTAATCAATACCTTCGCCTCTGTGCGTCTCCCCGAATGGTGCGTCTCCGTCTTATATCAAGTCGCAATTGTAGAGAGCGTGGGAAGTGGGGTTGGGAGACATCGGGATGCGTCGCGCCTTTGCGATCGCCGGTGTCCAGACCTTAATGCAGAACCTCAACCTTTAGCACATCCTTATTTTTGGGGCGCGTGGGTGTGTCAGGGAGATGTGAGGGGTTTGGAGTTGTAATCTACATCCACTTGCGTTATCCGCTGCCAACCAAAATTTTTCAGGGAGCATCTCATATTTCCAAAAATACTTTTTTTCTGCTAAGAGTTCCCTCTTTTCCCGTTCCCTCTTTTCCCGTTCCCTCTTTTCCCGTTCCCCGTTCCCCGTTCCCCGTTCCCTAAAAGCGTTCAAATTTTGGGTTTATTCTTGCATTGAGATGCTCCCATTTTTCATCCATATCAAAACGTGCTAAACTACTAAAAACAAATCATTAACTATTGCCAAAAATATGTCTCGTACATTGACCGCAATTATTTACTGGGAAGAGGACGTTTATGTGGCAGAATGCCCCGAAGTGGGAACTGCCAGTCAAGGAGAAACCGTTGAAGAAGCGATCGCCAATCTTAAAGAAGCAACGGAACTTTATTTAGAAGAATTTCCGATGCCCAAAAACTCCCGTCCTTTGTTAACCACATTCGAGGTGTTAAATGCCTAAACTACCGCGAGTAACTGGACCGGAAGCTATCCGTGCTTTAGAGCGATTGGGGTTTGTCCGAGTTCGCCATGCATGGCAGTCATGTCATTTTAAAAAAGCAGTTGCCCCCAGACAACGGAGAAAACTCTCAAGAGTTAATCGAAGTTGGTTGTGTGGTACCTTTGCACCGCAAGACTCTTGCCGTGGGAACTCTTAAAAGTATTTTAAACCAGGCGAGGGTTGACCTTGAGGAATTTTTGATGTATCTTTAGGAAACGGAGGCAATTTCCTCAACTCATACCATTTCCCAAAAGTCATGCAACAGTAGAAAAAACCTAAAAACCCTCTTATCTGTTGCCTGTTAAGAGTTAAGAGTTCCCTAAAGCCTTGATATTTTAGACACATCTCAAATAAAACTGGTATCATT
>CAZSTZ010000286.1:0-5169 GCA_964609515.1 uncultured bacterium
CGATAGGGGCTTTCTGTTGGGTTGCGTTTCACTTCACCCAACCTACGATAGGGGCAGTCTGTTGGGTTGCGTTTCACTTCACCCAACCTACGATGCTACGATGCTTTCCACTGACAATTAACAATTGACAATTGACAATTGACAAAAATAAAATCTAAAAAAAGCCCTTGGCCAGAACGGACAAAATTGGGCTATAATCTAAATTTAACCGTTAACAATCGCAATTTAATAGGAATTAATTCATGGCAGTATTGCTAGCGATCGCAGTCTTAGGCGTTTTAATCGTAGTCCACGAAGCGGGCCACTTCCTCGCGGCCCGACTCCAAAACATCCACGTTAACCGCTTTTCCATCGGTTTTGGTCCGATTGTTTGGAAATACCAAGGGCCAAAAACCGAATATGCCCTCCGGGGATTTCCTCTGGGAGGCTTTGTCGGTTTCCCGGACGACGACCCAGATAGCAACATCCCGCCAGACGACCCCGACTTGATGCGCAACCGCCCCATTTTGGATCGGGCGATCGTCATTAGCGCCGGAGTCATCGCCAACCTAATTTTTGCCTACTTCCTCTTAGTGGCGCAGGTAGGTATAGTCGGCGTGCCAGATTTTAACTATCAACCGGGGGTTCGAGTTCCCGCAGTGGCAACTACCTTAAGTTCCGCCGCCGCTAAGGCAGGCATTCAGGGGGGGGATACGATCGTGGCCGTTGACGGTAAACAACTCGATGCCTCCAAAACTGCTATAACTTCTTTAGTTAAAACCATCCAAGACAGTCCCAACAAACCCTTAAAAATGGAAATCCTCCGCGACGGGCAAAAAGTCTCGGTGGAAGTTACCCCAGAAGTTGGAGACGACGGCAAAGGTCGCATCGGGGTGCAGCTAACTCCCAACGGCGAAGAAGTGCGACACCGCGCTAAAAATATAGTCGAGGCATTTACTTCTGGCGCTTCCGAGTTCCAACGGCTGACGGACCTAACTCTCAAAGGTTTCGGACAACTGATTTATAACTTCGGCGAAACCGCAGGGCAAATTTCCGGTCCGGTGAAGATTGTAGATATCGGGGCCAAAATTGCTAGCGATAATGTTGGCAATCTCTTCCCTTTTGCGGCGATTATTAGTATAAATTTGGCGATTATTAATATTTTGCCCCTACCCGCTTTAGATGGCGGACAGTTAGCTTTTCTCTTGGTGGAAGGGCTGCGCGGTAAACCCCTGCCAACTAGGGTTCAGGAAAATGTGATGCAGACCGGTTTGGTGTTATTGCTCGGTTTGGGTATTTTCTTGGTGATTCGCGATACCGCTAATTTGGATGTGGTGCAACGATTTTTCCAACAGTAGAACAAGAGAGCAGGTTTTGAGAGGCAGGTCAAGAAACCCGGTTTTCTGTAAAAACCGGGTTTCTGAGATATTACTAATCTTGAGATTTCCCATTCCCCATTTTCTAATATGACAGCAACTCGTAAATTATCAGCGCCAAAACAACGGGCCTTAGAAATTCTAGTTCGCCTCCAACGCGCTTATCCCGATGCTACCTGCACTCTCAATTACAAAACGACCGTACAATTGTTAGTGGCAACTATGCTCTCCGCCCAATGTACGGACGAGCGAGTTAATAAAGTTACTCCCGCCCTCTTCAAGCGGTTTCCCGATGCAGAGGCGATCGCCAACGCCGACTTGGAAGAGTTAGAAAATCTAATCCGTTCCACCGGTTTCTATCGCAACAAGGCAAAAAATATCAAGGCCGCTTGTACCTCGTTAGTTCAGCACTACCAGGGCAAAGTGCCGCAACGGATGGAACAACTGGTAGAACTGCCCGGGGTGGCGCGGAAGACCGCTAATGTAGTTTTAGCTCACGGTTTCGGCGTCAATATGGGAGTGACGGTGGATACTCACGTTAAGCGACTCAGCCAGCGGTTGGGTTTGACCGAACATAACGATCCGGTTCGCATCGAACGAGATTTGATGAAATTGATACCCCAACCGGATTGGGAAAATTGGTCTATTCGGGTGATATATCACGGTAGGGAGGTTTGTAAGGCTAGAACTCCCGAGTGCGATCGCTGTTTTTTGGCCGATATTTGTCCGTCTGTTGGTTTGGAGTCTAAGTAATTGTTAGTAATGGTTTTAATCGAGTCAAGGGCGATTACTAGGAACGGGGTTATTTTACTGGTAACTCGATTATAAATTCTGTGCCCTGCCCTGGCGTGGAGTCGCAGGAGATTTTGCCGTCGTGTCTTTCTACTATTATCTGGTGGGTGACTGATAATCCTAAACCGGTGCCTTTACCTACCGGTTTGGTGGTAAAGAAGGGGTCGAAGATTTTATCTCGGACTTCTGCACTCATTCCTTGACCGTTATCGCTAATTTTAACTGCTATCCAGTGGGCATCAACTGTTTCTGTAGAAATACGAATGGTAGAAGTTTTGCCCTCTTGCTTATCTTCATTTAAAGCATCAATAGCATTGCTAATGATATTCATAAATACTTGATTCAATTCTCCTGGATAGCAATTTAGCTTGGGCAGCTTTTCGTAGTTTTTGATAATCTCAATTGGCGCAGAATTTGACGAACTTTTGAGGCGACTCTCGCAAATAAGTAAAGCGCTTTCGATGCATTCGCAAATGTCTGCATCTTTCAAGTCAGACTCGTCCAGACGAGAAAAAGTGCGCAAAGATTTAACAATAGTAGCAATGCGATCGCTCCCTACTTTCATCGATTTAAAAAGTCGAGCTAAATCTTCTTCGAGAAATTCCAAATCTATCTCTTCAGTTTTTTCGATAATCTCTTCTTTTGGAGTGGGATAATGCTGCTGATAAAGTTGCAATAAAGATAATAAATCGTTGAAATATTCGCTAGCGTGAACGATGTTTCCATGAATAAAACTGACTGGATTATTAATTTCGTGGGCAACTCCCGCTACTAACTGACCCAAACTCGACATTTTTTCGCTATGAACTAATTTTGCTTGAGTTTGTTTGAGGTTTTTTAAAGCTTGTTGAAGTTCGGCCTCGGCTTCTCTGCGAGCGCTAATTTCTCCTTCGAGATGTTCGTTAGTATTTTTGATTTCTATCAGTTTTTTATCTAAGTGATGATATAATCTTGCCAGTTGCGCGGCAATTAAAACTACAATAACATACTGAAAAATTTCAAGTTTAAATTTCATTGAATTAGCATTATTTCTAGCGCTTATTTCTGAGTATTTTGCTTGACTCACCAAAGAATCCAATGCTATTTCAATCGCGCTGCCAAAAGAGTTTATCGCTCTAATATCCTGCTGAATTACTGGCAATTTGGTATCTTTATTTTTTGTCAAACCAGAAGCAATCTTCACTAAATTTTGATGGCGGCGACGGATAGTAGATAGCTCTGTTGCTTGGGGCATTAATTCTTCCAATTTTTCCACACAGGAGAAAAACTCTAATGTAGACTGCTGATATTTTTTTAACTCCGTAGAGTTGCCACCTAATAAGACAAAATCTTTAAGAGAGACTTGCAGTTCTCTAACTGTCATTTGTAAAGCGAGAGCTTTGTCTAAAGTTTCTCTGGTTTTTTGGCGGGTTGCTTCGGCAGCATTCTCGATTTTTTCGGTCACAAAAACCGTACCGCCAAACAGTCCTACTACAGAACAAAAAACTAGGACAGAAGGGGCGATCGACTTGAATTTTTTCTCGATTTTCATAGAGTTTATTTTTCAAGATTCTTTTGAATTTTTCTGATTAAATCGTAATCTTCATCTCTTACTGAAGTATAGCCAGATGCTCGAACGCCGCCGACGTTTACCAGTCCTTCTGGAGCGTTAATAAATGCTATTTGGAGTTTGCTTTTTAATTGAGATGGGAGTTGGCTGGAAATAACAATGGGACTGTTGGGAATTGGGTTAGATTCCCAGATTAATTTGTATTGGTCTTCTGGTAGTTTGCCTTGGTCAAAAAACTGTAAATAAGTTATTTTGTTGACAGCGCTCGCATCTACTGTTCCCGCTATTAAAGCCTCTAAATTCTTATCGTGTCCGCCGGCATATTCTACCGCCGCAAAATCTCGTTCTGGTTCTATTTTCATCTCTTTAAATTGGGCGCTAGCTACGAGAAAACCAGAAGTAGAAGACTTGCTTACAAAACCAAACCGCTTACCTTTTAAATCTTCGAGGTTATTAATTCCCGCTGTAGTATTAGCAATAATTACGCTAGAATACCACGGGCGGGCGGTACTTTTTTCGATGTGCGCCACCAACGGTTCTAAGTTGGGATTGCGTTCTTTTGCTTTAATGTAAGAAAACGGTCCCAAATAAGCAATTTCTACTTTTTCTTCTACTAACAAATCTATGGATGCCTGGTAGCTTTTGGTAAGAGTAATTTTAACCGGCAAGGAGAGAGTTTTTGTCAAATATTCCTCTAGCTGCTGGATATCCTCATTTTGTTTTTCCGAACTGACCCAAGGAATCATGGCCATATTAATTTCGGTAACGGGTTTTTCGGCATTGCTAGATGGCAAACTGCCGTTGCTTTGGGAGCTGCCAGAAAAAGGGTTTTCGCCGCAGGAAGAAAATGCTACGCCCAGCAAGAGGGCGATCGCCACCAAACCAAACTGCTTAAAAATACTCATGCCCGTTGTACCTCAAATGTGGAAAGTAAAAAAGCATGCATGGGGGCCATAACAAATTTAGCCCCGTTTTTTTGCTTTTTCCGATACAATAACAAATGGAAAATGTTATTGAGGGATACCAAAATTATTCATGGCTAGAAAAAGCTTAATCGAGCGCGAGAAAAAACGCGCTAATCTAGTGGCCAAGTATGCTGACAAGCGCGAAGAACTCTTAGAACAGTTTAGCAACGCCACTTCTCAGGCAGAAAAACTGGAAATTCACCGCCAAATTCAACGGTTGCCTCGCAATAGCGCCCCCAGTCGCAAGCGCAACCGCTGTTGGTTAAGCGGACGTCCGAGAGGTTACTATCGCGATTTTGGACTTTCTCGTAACGCCATTCGAGAAATGGCCCACGAAGGTCTCCTGCCTGGAGTTGTTAAGTCGAGCTGGTAAGGTTTTTAGTAATTGTTTGTAGTAATCGCTTTAGCGATAAAAATTAACTTTTTTAAATCGCTGAAGCGATTACTACTAACTTTAAATCGCTGAAGCGATTACTACTAACTTTAAATCGCTGAAGCGATTACTACT
>CAZSTZ010000286.1:5403-7956 GCA_964609515.1 uncultured bacterium
ATCGCTGAAGCGATTACTACTAACTAAAAAAAATGCTGGTAGAACTAAAAAGATTTACTCTGCCACCCGGACAGCGGGTACTATTAAATGATGTAAGTTGGCAGGAATTTGAAGCTATTTTGGAGGATTTGGGAGAAGCTCGCGGGGCTCGAATTGCTTACGAAGGTAAAACTTTGGAAATGATGACTCCATTACCAGAACATGAAACTAGAAAAGTTTTAATTGGAGACTTTCTCAAAGCATTAATGGAAGAGTTAGAGATAGATTTTTGGTCTCTGGGTTCTACAACTTTTAAAAATGAATTGATGGGGGAAGGCATCGAACCAGATGACTGTTTTTATATCGAAAATGAAGCGGAGGTTCGAGGCAAAGAACGCATCGATTTAAAGATAGACCCACCACCAGATTTAGCTATAGAAATTGATGTCACTTCTAGGACTCATCCGAGTATTTATCAAAATTTAGGAGTGCGGGAATTATGGCGTTTTGAGAAGGGTAAGTTAAAAATTTATGAGTTAAGAAATGGGGAATATTTGGAGTCGGAATTTAGCCCTCATTTCCCCAATTTGCCCTTAAGCGAGGTCATTCCTGAGTATCGCGATCGCGCTGTTGCCCAAGGTAGAAATAAAACTATGAAGGCATTTCGCGCTTGGGTTAGAGAAGAAATTTTGAATCGCTAAAGCGATTACTACGAACTAATAAATTAGAACCCAAAAAACTTATGACAAAAGCTGAAAAAACATCTATTTTTAATCGCACCCTAGAAGCTGTAGAAGCACTGCCTACTGAAGAACAAATGCTACTGGTAAGTCTCGTTAAAAATCGTTTAAAACAAAAGGGAAGAGACGAAATATTAGAAGCAGTTAAGGAATCTCGGGAAGCTTTTCAACGGGGGGACGTAAAGAGTGGAACCGCTGCCGAATTAATGAAAGAATTGGAGGATGAATGAGGTTAATTTGGAGCAAAAGATTTGTTCGCGATTTAAAACGATTAGTTCGCCGAAATCAAGAAATAATGTTGGAAATAGAAAAAACTTTACAACAACTTAGTGAAGACTCATTTCATCCTAGTTTAAAAACTCATAAACTCAAAGGAGACTTAACAGGTGTCTGGGCCTGTTCTATTAATTATAGTAACCGCATCCTCTTTGAGTTTGTTGAGGATTCTGAGGCTGAAGAAGAAGCGATTTTGCTCCATACGGTAGGGTCTCACGATGATGTTTACTAAACCTCTATTTTTTCTTAAAACTTATTTCCTTTGGCAAGGTGCTTTAGCGATTTTTTTAATCGCTAAAGCGATTACTACGAACTTATCGCGCTCTGCGATTACTACGAACTAATAAATCGCGCTCTGCGATTACTACGAACTAATTGCCGCAACAGCGATCGATGCCCAGACTATCTAATAATAAATCGCTGACCGCATTGGCGATCGCAAATTCTCCATAAAAGCTTTTAGAGAAATCAAAAGCCTCCATTTCCGTAACAATTGCTATTACTAAAGAACCTAAATCGTTCTCTCCTTCTATCCTCTGACGGACATAAATTTGGGACGCTTTTTCGGCAATTTCTTCGTTAACCTTTTCGGGTAAAAATTCCTCGTCTAACCATTTGTGCAAAGATTTTTTTAACCATTTGCCTTCTTGAAAGGCATTTTCGGTGGGGGGTAAGGTAATTGGTTCTAAGGGTTGGGCCATTGTTTTCTTATATTTTAATTGTCAGCAAAGATTTTTAAGTTACAGTTAATAATTAACAGCCATGAAAGAGCTAGTCAAGAAAACCGGTTTTGCCAGAATTACCAGAAACCCGGTTTTTAAAGAATTACCAGAAACCCGGTTTTAACAGAATTAGCAGAAACCCGGTTTTGCCAGAATTACCAGAAAACCGGTTTTTTGAAAAAACCGGGTTTCTAAGATACCAAAAAAAAATGGCTTCATCAGAATACTTGACCGGCTATTTAGCAACTAACTATTAACCACAAAACATGGAATACGATCTTGACTCTATTTTACAAGGATATGCCAAGGGCTATTTTTTAATGGCCAACGAGGGGGAGGATAGTCTGGCGTGGTATTCCAGTCGGCAGCGGGCGTTAATTCCTCTGGACGAAGGGTTTCGCTATCCGCGATCGCTGCGTCGCTTTATCAATCAAAATCGCTTTAGCGTCGCTATAAACCGGGATTTTGAGGCGGTGGTGGAGGGTTGCGCCGATCGCGATACTACCTGGATCTCTGAAGAGCTTAAGCAAATTTACTTAGCCCTCAATCGAGCGGGTCGGGCCCACAGTTTCGAGACGTGGCAGGGCGATCGTCTTGCAGGTGGCATCTTGGGCATCACCATCGGCGGGGCGTTTATTGGGGAGTCGATGTTTTATAACATTCCCGAAGGTTCTAAAGTTGCTCTGGTGAAATTAGTTGAAAGACTCCGAGAAAGGGGTTTTATCTTATTTGATGCTCAAATGAATAACCCCCATTTAGAAAGATTTGGAGCCTCTATTATTAGCAACAAACAATATCAATCTTTACTGAGAAAAGCTCTAAAACTAAGATGCTCT
>CAZSTZ010000287.1:0-7923 GCA_964609515.1 uncultured bacterium
TCGACCCGTTTTCCGATACTTACCACGAGGTGTTGCAGACTATCGTTTTAGAGACAGAAAATAATGCGGGTTTGAATCGGTAGGCGATTAGTAGCGACGGTCGGCGGTTGTTTGTAACGGGTGAGGATGGTTATATTTATGCTGCGAATATCAACCCGTTAGACGAGCCTCTGGATGGAGCGATTAATTCCGAGAAGTGGCACGAGCAGATAGGTCGCTTTGAAACAGAACAAGGTGCGATGGGGATTTCTGCTACTAACCAGTTTGAGATGATGACTTTTACGAGCGGGAATAGCAGGCTTGATTTTAATGGCTTTGGGGTGTTGGAGGTGACAAATGACGATACTTTGAGTTTTGAGGCGGAGATTCGCTATGTTCCTTTGGGATTGGGTTCGACTAACGATTATTTTGATGTGAGGCAGGGTTATGGGGTAACGCTAACTAAAGATGCGTCTTATGCTTTTGTGGCGGGTCGCAACGTGCTGGGAAGTATCTTCGATGATGAGGTTCTTGATGGGGGTAATGTCGGGATTATTGAGGACCCGTTGGGGGATAATCCTCGCTTGGTGGCGGCGACGCGACCGATTCCCAATTGGCTGACTTACGATTTGGTGTTGAGTAACGACGATAAGTATCTCTATGTTTCTAATCCGAATTTGAGTGCTAGCGGGGACGTTTTTGTTTTTGATGTGGAGGAGATAGTTGAGACTCTGGAGAATCCGACGGATTATGTTATCGATGGTTTAGACCGGGGGGTTGGTTCTCCATTTTTTGATGAGAGTACGTCGCGAGTGGTGACGGAGGCGGATTTTGCTTCGGTGCCCATTGACGATATCAATCCCGAGATTAGTATTGCTGCGGATTATGAGATTGTTCTGGAGGACCGTCCTCGCAATCAGTTTACTTTTGGGGTGCCGGAGGATTCTACGCGAGGCCCGGTGCATATTGGGGGGAATCCTCGCGAGATTGCGATTACTGGGGGCGATCGGTTGGAGTTCGCGGATAACGATCGCGATACCGAAGAACCAGATTTAACGCCTACCTTTAATTGGGAGTTTAACGGCATTCCAGAAGAGAATATCGAGGAAGTCAACCTGTTTGTAAGCGTCTTCGATGAAGGGAATGGTTTGTTGCCCTGGGATGAATTAGTAGATTTATCCGGTCCTAATGGCAATGAGTTCCTTCACGGTAAGGGATTGAATCGACAACAGCAGTTGGATTTGTTGACCCAACCTTGGAATGTATCTTTCTACGGGCAAGAAAACGATTTTAATCCCAATCGGATTTTGACAGCAACTTGGCAAAGGGAGCCGGATGATGGTATTGGCAAGTGGACTTATGATGGCGGTCAAACCTGGATTGAGGGTATCAATACTAGCTTCACTCTTCCTGAAAACAGAACCTTGACTGCGGGTCAGACTTATTATAAAGCACTAGAAGTTTTCTCCAAGGATGCACTGCACCCAGAAATCGAGTTTGAGGAGTTTACAACAGGGATACCGTCTGCATTAAATGGGGACGACACTTTCCGAAGCGTAACCTTGCTTACTCACGGTTTTCAGTTTCCCCGGACTGGTTCGGGAGTTCCAGGACGCTTTTACGATATGGCTGGAAGAATTGTCAATTTGGATGCCGATAATCCAGGTTTGATTTTAAGGTACGATCGCGATACTGGTTACTGGGTTCCTGTCAACGAACGGGGGCAAGTGTTGTTGAGACCATCTGACGATAATTATTTAGCCGCCCTGCGGGAATTTATAGCCCCGGAAAATCCGACACCAGACCAAATTAACTATCTTGAATCCAAAGTACCCCTGGTGTTGGTGGCCGATTGGTCGGTGGATTCGGGTATTCCCGATTCTGGGTTTTCTGAGGCCGCCGCAGATGCGATATTTGCTTCTTTGGTGCAATTAGACCAGTTGTTGACAGACGAGGATGGGGAAAATGAGGAAGATGAGGATAGCGATGCCAAACAAGGGCCGCTTTTAAATTCTCCGCTACACTTGGTTGGTTTCAGTCGGGGTACTGTAGTCAATAGCGAAATCGTTCAACGTCTGGGGACTTATTTCCCAGAAGCAGGTGGCAAACCGGGAACCGGACAGCGAGATTTGCAGATGACGATTTTAGACCCTCACGATTTCGACCAACCTGGATTGTCCCTGTTGGGGATAAATAGCTTTACCGATTTTCGCGAGCCGAAAGTTCGGGTTTGGGATAATGTAACTTTTGCAGATAATTATTACCACACTGTTCCCGATTTGCTTGGGAATTCTTTCACCCCTGCGGGACGACGCATTCCCAATTTGCCTGCAACAGAGGAGGGTAAGACGGCGGCGGGGTTGCAATTTCCGCGACAGGGTTGGCGATCGCCCGATCCCAATCCGAACGCTCCTTTATTAGGAAAGCCAGATTTGTCGGTTTTCCTCGGCACTAATAAGAATGAAGCGGATTATGATAAGAGTCGGGCTGGTTTTACCCGAGAAACGGACCCTCTATATGGTTTCGGAGGAACGCATACGCGGGTTCCTACTTGGTATGCAGGAACTATGCAACTGGAATCAACTCATTATCCTAATTCCGAAGACTCCGGTTCTAATGTTATTTACCGCCAACGGGGAGACGGACATTACGAACCTTTGTTCGATCGCCAATTTTCGTTTGGTCCGGGGGTAAGTCAGCCGCCTCGGGTAAGTCCGTGGTACACTCCCGACCACACACAGGCTCGTTTTCAACACGGTGCTGAAGATGCTCCCTGGGAGGGTATAGGTACTGGTTGGTTTTATTCGGTGCTTGGTGGCGGTCAAGATTTGCGTCCTCAGACTGGTATAGACCGCGTGCCTGTTGATTTTGACAATACTTATGACGCCCATACCAGGGGAGATTATGCGGTGCCGACTTTGTTTAATGGCAATTTTGATGCGGTTTTCAATCCTAAAGGCACGTTCCGAAAGACTGTTTCTCAAGAGATTCCCGGGTGGTCTTATCATGGTGGCGAAACAAATTTGAACCAGCCCACAAACAGTTTGGTCGATTGGGAGGATATTCCTTCTTTGAATGAAGATCGGATTATTGTAGGTTACGAGGGTCGGGGTCGAACGCGGCGGCCTATCTACGAAAGCTATTTGCAACGGTTAGGGATTGATTCCAACTCGTCGCCAAACTATGCTTTAAGGCTGCAACAAGATCGAGGTATTACCCACAATCGCTTTATCGTACCCGAGTCTGGTGCGTTGCGGTTCGATTTGCACGTTCCAGAATTCAGTGGTGGAAGGCTTTTGGTTACGTTGCAGGGAGAAGATGAAAACGTCGCGGGAGTTTCATCGTTTATTAACTTGACGCGAGCAGATCGCACAAGAACTCGCTACCTGCGAGACACCCAAAAAATTGATTATGGAAATGGAGGGTTTGAAAGTTTTTATATAGATGTGCCTGAGAACTTGCGAGGCAAGATAGCAACTCTCAATTTTGAAGTCGCTGGTAGCGGTACGGTTTATTTAGACAACGTTTTCTTCGGAAGCGAACATCTTTTGTTTGGTAATCCCTCAAATGCAAGAAATGATGCAGAGGACAGAAATAACTATCTACTGGAGAAGCCACAATTTGCGACTGCTTACAATGACAGCACTAAAACCCCTTTATGGGTAAGCTGGCAACTCAATCGGAAATGGCTTGGTGCCTCTGGTCGCTCACAAATCAACTTTATCGAAGATCCCAGTCTTCCTGAGAACTGGGAACGGATTACTCATGGCGATTACAGTAGTAGTGACTATAGCAGGGGACACATGATGCCTTCGTCTCACCGAACTAACAGTGAAAAAGACAATATCAGCTCTTTCTTGATGACAAATGTGCTTCCCCAGCATAAAGATAATAACGATCTCTTCCAAGGTGAAGAGCCATCTAGTCCTGCCTGGACGACTTTTGATGCTACTCTTCAAGACATCGTTACAACAGAACAAAAAGAGCTTTACGTTGTTGCTGGCGGTTACGGTAGTAATCCAAACCGACAGCAATTTAGCCATAACTCAAGACTTGATAGGTTAACAAATCCTCAAATACTTACAGACAAAGGGATAAATATTCCTGGTTGGACTTGGAAAGTTGTTTTAGAGTTAGACCGACTGGGACTACGTTTTGATGATGTTACAACTAATAATGCCAGTGCTTATGCTATTTTGACACCCAACGAGGTAGAACCAGTTCACGAACCAAGAAACCCAGATGGCAGGGCAGGTAATGATGGAGATTTCCCGGTTCCAGTCGTTCACCCTTTTAATGCTTTATTAGGTCTGACTCTTCCTGATATACCAAACAAAGCAGCTTGGAGAAATTGGGAAACGTGGCAACTGAGTGTCAACGAATTAGAGACGCTGACCGAACTCGATTTCTTCTCCAATATTCCCGAGCCCGTTGAAGAAGCGATCGAAGCATAATCACGGTTGAGAATTCCTCAACTTGATTTTTCAAATCGCAAACCCAATTTTTATGAAAAATTGGGTTTGTCTCACTAAAGGGGTCAGAGTCATTTTTACAGATTGGGAAGAGGGTGTGACCAGAACTCATCGTTGCCGTTGCATATTTTGCCATCAGGCATGATAGTATCCCAGATTTCTAAAGGTGATTCTCCATGAACACCAAGAAAGTAAGCTCCTGTGAAATCAGTTCTTGTCAAATCAGCCCGATAAAACCCTGTACATTCTAGACTGGCTCCTCTGAAAATAGCATCAGTCAAGTTGGCTGAAATTTCAGCATAATCTAGAATAGCATCGCTGAGATTGGCTCCTATTAGTGCCATAGCATATAGGCTAGCTCCATTCAAATTCGCACTTTGCAGATTAGCACCGCTGAGGTTAACACAGTTTATATTAGCTCTTTCTAGATTAGCTCCACTGAGATTGATGCCAGACAAATCGTTCTTACCAGGCTCGTAGTCCTCTAATCCAGCAATGTTTAAGTTAGCGTTACTCAAATCGACTCCGGGGAAATCCCTTTCTCCGGCAGCATAGCGCTGGTACAGTTCAGAAACATCCATAATTTCTCTCCTCGATCGCTTGACACCAACAACTATAACACGAATTAAACGACATCACTAAAAATCCTAACTGGGTAAGCTGGCAGCTAAATAAAAGTTGGCTTGGTTCTCAACCGCGAACCAACCTGTTTGAAGAAGATCCTACCCTTCCAAGGCATTGGCAAAAGGTTCAGGGAGAAATAGACATCACCAATCGCGATGCTGCAACCCGCAATAGCGACGGAGAACCCTACGACCAAGGACACATGATTCCGTCTGGAGACAGAACGCGAAATCGCAAGGACAATTACGCAACTTTCCTGATGTCAAATATGCTTGCGCAAAATCCGGAGAATAATCAACTGCCACCCCGTGATACCGAAGCAATTTGGAGTAATAATTCGTGGTGGAAGGGTCTTGAATTCTTTTCTCGACAACTGGTTCGAGACGATCGAGAACTTTACATTATGGCGGGTGGAACGGGCACTAGGGCAGAAATTATCAGCCAAGATGGGTTTTTAATTAACGTGCCTGAGAGGCTTTGGAAAGTTGTTCTGGTTTTAGATGAGCCGGGACAAAGCGCTGCTGATATTACGAGGAATACGATGGCTTTTGCTCTTGACATACCTAATATCAATCCACGACAAGATCCGGATCGACAAGATCCTAGTCCTAATTCCTGGAGAGACTATGTAATTCCAGTTCGAGAGCTAGAGAACAGATTACAGGAGCAACCCGCGCATAACAGCTATGATTTCCTGTCAAATATCCCCAGAGAAATTCAAGACATCGTAGAAAGCAGACCAATGGGAGATATCATGGGATGGATTAATGGTTTTAATCCTAACTCTTAATGAAATCTCCACTCAATCATTTTAAAAACCTCCGACTAGAGCTTTTGTCGGAGGTTCTTTGTAAGAATTATATCAAGCCGCATTGATTAACCATAATAAAATTACCGCAAATCGCTATGATCCTTGCGTAGCAGTTAATCGGTATAAAAATTTTTATGGTTCTTTATTGCGACTTGAGATTACAATTGCTATAGCTCGAACTATTTCTTATCATTAGAAGGGTTGTCAGTTCGCAGACTTCCATCGGGCATGACAGTTTCGTGGAAGATAACACGCTTACATCTACCAATCTCAAACCAAGTCGCATCTTTCAAATTGGCATAGCTGAGATCGCAGTCCACAAATAAAAATTCTCTCAAAGCAACTCCACTAAAATTGACGCGACGTAGGTTACAACCGTAAAAAGAGGTCTGACAAAAATGAGCGCCACGGAAGTCAGCCCCCTAAGGATTAGTATCGCCAAAACCAGTTTCACCAAGATAAGTTTTTCTCAATTTGGCATAGCTTAAATCTACAGCATGGATACCTATTTCCTCCAAGTTAGCTCCGTTGAGGTAAGCTTTCTTAAGAATAATGCCACTGGGAATGCCTTGAAATCGTATTAACTCAGGGTTTAATAGCTTCACGCCAGTAAAGTCCCGTTCCCCCGCATTGCATTTAGCATAAAACTCTGCAAGAGTCATTATTTTTTTCGCCATCGCTTTACTCCAATTTTCATTGACAATACGATTATAGCAAAGACTCGTTTGACTTTTAACAAGATTTTACTAGCAGTTACTGCGAGGGTTGTCACTGGTGAGACTTCCATCAGGCATTATGGTTTCATAAAAAATAGCGCGATCGAACATGCATAGTGCCGAAATCGCTAACGCCCCTAAAGCTCGCATGACTGAGATCGACATTTCTGAAAAGAATTGCACGCACGTCAGTTTCACTAAAATTAGCACGACGGAGGTTGCACTTGTAAAAAGAAGTCTCGCAGAAATTAGCCCCCCGGAAGTCAGCACCTTCCAAGTTAGTTTCAACGAACCATGTTTCACCGAGACGAGTTTTTCTCAATTTGGCATAGCTCAAATCTACATCTTGGATACTTATTTCCTCCAGGTTAGCTCCGTTGAGGTAAGCTTTCTTAAGAATAATGCCACTGGGAATGCCTTGAAATCTTATTAACTCAGGGTTGAGTAGCTTCACGCCAGTGAAGTCCCGTTCCCCTGCATCACATCCATCGTAAAACTCTGTTAGAGTCATTATTTTCTTCGTCATCGCTGTACTCCAATTTTCGTTGACAATACGATTATAGCAAAGATTCGGTTTGATTTTTAAGAAAATTTGACTAACGCTTTACGAACGGAAGAGTCATTTTTTATTAGTCTCGCCAGAAGAAGCACTTATCTTGCAAGGGCCCTAGATTTATTCCTCGGGAAAAATCCCTTCTGGGAACCAATCGTCTGCGAACATTTCACCGTTAGACATAGTAGTATTGAAGAACCAAGAACAAGTTCTCCAATTGTCTATGTTGGCATTTTTAAGGTTGACTTTGTAAAAACGACTTTCAGCCACGTCGGCGTTTTTGAGGCTGGCTCCTTCCATGTCTGCATAATCGATCGCGCAGTAAGAAAAATGAATTCCTTCCATATTATACTTGACACGGGGAGGAATTGCGCTTTTCATGACGAGTACTCATGACGAGTACTCAAAAACATCTTTTTTCTTTGAGTTAAGAGTATGCTGACTGACAAATCAAAAAACGCATTTTCTGCCCGTGCCGAGTATAGCACCCCGAGCGATCGCTCCTCTTAAATCCGATTCTGTTAAGGATGCCCCCGTTAAATCGGCTCCTTCCAAAATCGCGTTTTTCATCTTGGTAATAGGTAATGGGATAACAGAAGAGGGATAAATTTGTAGCCAATACATCAAAAATGCCTGTAATTTATTACCGAGCAACCTATTACCCAAATCGTCAGCTTTTTGGTTTTTTCGGCAAACCCAATAAATATCAATCCTTAACCGCAGACTCCATATATTCTCCCCATAACAGAGCCGCTTGGCCGCTACCCC
>CAZSTZ010000288.1:0-7921 GCA_964609515.1 uncultured bacterium
GGTTGGAGCAATCTTGCTAAGTGATGGCGAGTCTGTGAATGAAGAATCCCCGTCTATGCACGAGCGGGGAGTGTCAACGATTAATAATAAAATCTAGAACTTGTAGTTTGTTTTTGTTTTCACGAGAGGAGAAGCACATTGAAAAAGCTATTGTCAATCGTCCTATTGGGCGTAGCGCTGTTAACTTTTGGCCTACAACGCCCTGCTTTGGCAGCCGATCCCGCTCACGGTGCCCAGGTTTTCGCAGCTAACTGCAATGCCTGCCACTTAGGCGGTAAAAACGTGGTTATACCCACGAAAACTCTCAAAAGCGATGCCCTAAGTCAATATCTTGACGGTTACAAAGACGATCCAGTAGCGGCCATCGCCAATCAGGTGACAAAAGGCAAGGCTGCTATGCCAGCTTTCTTAGGTCGTCTGAGTCCAACAGATATCGAAGATGTGGCTGCTTATGTAGCCCAGCAAGCTAAAAGTGGCTGGTAATTCTCGCGGCTGGGAGAAGTGCATTTCCCATTGCTGAAATTCGGATTTTAGCTTAATTTCCCATCCAGGGGCAAAAGATAATGGTTGAAAAGTCGGGTGAAAAGCCTTTGATTTTTAGCCTCAGTCTTTTGCCCCTCGATTTTTTTTGGGGAATGGGGAATGGGGAATATAGCAGTCCCATTAGAGTCGTGTAAAATAATTAGCCGATTGAGGCAAGAGGCAAGAGGCAAGAGGCAAGAGTAGGGAATAGGAAAAAGGGAAAAGTAAATAAGAAAAGATTATTTTCCTTTTTTTTCTACTTTTTGATTGTTCGCAACCCATTTAGGATTGCTATAGCTTGTTTTAATATCTAAAAATGCGTAAGTTTTATCTGATGTTGCTAGTGACAATATTGTGCTTGATGGCGAGTGGTTGTGGATTTCGGGTGTTAATTCCAGACCTGCTGTTGGTAAAAAAAGCGATCGCCCTAGAAGTAACTCTCGACCAAAAACAGGTAAGCCAGCAACTATTGAGGTCGGAAACTGTACCGAAATTCGAGTTGGGGCGAGTGACTATTTCCCAAATCGAACCGATGATAATTCAAAACTTAGAATCCTATAGAATTACGGGAAACTACGATTTAACCGTAGAATTACCCAGGCAAAATTGGAAGCTAAAAGGAAATCCTTTCGAGGTATATTTGCAACGACAGCAACAAGGGCAAACCTGGCGTTTGGCCCGTCCGCAAATAAAGAGTAAAAATAGCGATGTTAAGTGGTTTACTTATTTAATTAGGTAATATTAGTTAACAATTAACCATTAACAATTAACAATTAACCATTAACAATTAACCATTAACCATTAACCATGAAAACTTATCTAAATTTTGGCGGTTTTACGGTAGGACTGGTCATTCTTTTATTACTAGCTTATGCCATTCTGGGATGGTTGCACGTTCCGGCGGGTAATTTTCTCGATTGGGTAATTGGCGGCGCTACTTTCTGGTGGTTGTTGCTGATTGTCACGGTACCTTGGAATATTCATTTTGAAGCTAAAGAAGTGTTAGCAGAAGCGGCAGAATCTCGCAAAAAAGATATCCCAGTTGACTCGGAACAAGTGAAATATGTAAAAACTTTAGCCCGCAGCTCTTTAATAGCAGCTATTGTCTTGCATTTTCTTTCGGCAATAGGACTTTATGTGTTAGCTTTTTTGGGTATTAGCGTCGTCGGTTACGTCGGTTCGGCGGCGGCTTTACTATTAACTATTCTGCGTCCTGCAGTGCGACTTTATCAATATTTAGCGGTGCGTTTGTCGGCGATTAGGCGGGAATTTCTGCATCCACGGGAAGATATTGTGGAACTGCGGAGTCGGTTGGAGAGTCTGGAAATTATTGTTGAAGAAATCGAAGAACAATTAAATATTGAAAATCCTAATTCTTGGGTGGCAAGGGAGGAACGCTACCGGGAGAAAACGGAAAAAGATTTAACTCGTTTGGCGACGGCGATCGAAGATTTGCGAGCTACCAATCAAGCGGAACATTTGCGGTTAGCGAGGGAGGCACAAAATGCTATATCTCAATTAAGCGCTGACGGAGAATTCCTCGATCGCGTCCGAGAGATTATTCGGTTTTTTAAAGAAGCTTGATTCGGCAAATCCTAACTAACTCCGGCAAAAGTTGTAGGCATGGGCGCTTTGACGTTGACACCCAAACGAGCGCGATAAAGTTCTGCCAAACGCTGTTCGTGCAAGGATAAATTAGTTCCTATTTCTTCCAAGATTTCGGCAGTAGCGGGATCTGTAATTTGCACGCACAAACCAGAAGAATCAACGATACCGGTTTGCAAATCCCCAAGGGCGCGACGCATAATTTCTTGCTCGTCGCTATTAGATTGCAGCCAACTTTGCAAAGTCGCTAAAGCTTCGCTGCCCATTGCTTGCCAGGTCACTTCTTCGCCAAAATGCTGCAAGCGGCTTTCTAACAGGGCAACGTGGCGCTGCTTGGTCGTCAGGATTTCGCGCAGAACCACCTGTAGTTCTGTATCGTTGGCTCGTTTTTCGTACTCTTTAAAAGCAGCCGTAGTATATCGCTCGCCCATAATCGCCAAATTCAGCGCGTTAACGATATCGCCTTTACTGGAACCGCCCCAGCTTTCGCCGAGTTTCCACCATTCATAACTGAAGTTGCTTGCTTCTGGGAGACTGGTTCCTTCGATGCTCAAAGCGAGATGGTTGAGAATGGTGGCGGTAAACATCGGCAGATCGCTGGGCTGTCGGGAAGTAATCAGGTTGCCATCGACTACCACTGGTTCGTTAATATAAGTAGCGCCGGCGTTTTGGATGTCTTTGCGAATAGCTTTAAAACCGGTTGCTTGTTTGTCGCGCAGTTGGTCCGCTTCGATTAATACTTGGGGACCGTGACAAACTGCGGCGATTAGTTTGCCTTGAGCCATTGCATCCATGACCAGGCGCACTGCATTGGCATTTCTGCGAATTTTGTCCGGTGCCCCGCCCCCAGGAATGAGAATGGCATCGAAGTCTTCGGAACGGACTTCGGCGGCGGTGGCATCGGGGGCGATGGAAACTTTGCCCTTTTTGCCTTTGTATTCGTCGTTCATCCGGGTTCCCAGGATAATTGTAGTTGCTCCTGCTTGCTGCAAGGCGTTGTAGGGAAGTTGAAATTCTGAATCTTCAAAGCTGTTTTCTAATAGTATGGCGACTCGTTTTTTCATGGCTCCGTTTCCAGCAGTCATAAGATTCCTCCTTTAATTTAGTTAGGTTTGCGTTTATTTTAGCTAAATTTTGAGATTTTTTACCTACCATTAACTTTAGAAAAAAAAATGCCAGCTCGCATCTACCCACCGACATAAATCGGCGGGCAATGGTTGGCAAAAATCTTCCTATAGATAGAAATTAAGCGCCATATTTGCGCAATCGGCGAGCGTGTCCCAGGGCAAGTCCCATCAAGTGAACGGCGGGTCGCAATCCCAAACTACCGCGATTGCAGGCGTATTCGTCGTAAGTTGCCACGTCATCGACTCTGGCAAATTTTGCTTGCAGCATTGTCGGTACTGGATGCCAGCTATGCCCTCCTAAGATGGCGGGGGTGGAATGGTCGGCGCTTACTACTAAGACGTCGGGGTTGAGGGCGGTTATTTTTGGCAGGAGGCGATCGACTTCTTCTATGACTTTTACTTTGCCGTCGAAGCTTTGGTCTTCGCCGCGACTGTCGGAATGTTTGACGTGCAGAAAGTAGAAGTTGTAATCGTCGCCGTAGTTAGATTCGAGACTTTCAAAGCGTTGTTTCATGCCACCGGGCGGGGGTACTACGTCCATGCCGATTAAACGACTGACTCCGCGATACATGGGGTAGTCGGCGACGCATAGGGCTTTGAGGCGGAAGCGATCGCTCAAGGATGGCAGGGGTTCGTAACGCTCGAATCCTCTCATTAGGATGCTGTTGGCGGGTTTTTCGTCTGCGAGAACTTTATTGACTCGTTCGATGAAGGATTGGACTAATTCTGCGGTTTTTTGGGAGTCTTTGGATTTAGCTTTGGGTTTGTTGGGGGGTACTCCGGTCCTTTGGGGGTCGGTGTCTGGGAGTTCGTCGCCCAGGTGTTTGCCCCGCAAGATGAAAACTGCCCTGTGTTCGCTGACGGTTTGGAAGAAGTATTTGCCTTTAAAATCGAGTTCGACTTTTTCGTTGATTTTCTCGCAGAGGCGGCGGTTGAGGTCGGTTTCGATCCTGCCGGCGCGGCGATCGCTGACGTTACCGCTTTCGTCGATGGTGGCAAAGTTGACTCGGGCGGCGATGTCGCCGGGTTGGAGGTCGAAGTCTATTCCTAAGGCGGAGAGTACGCCCCTGCCGATGTTGTATTTGAGGGGGTCGTAACCGAACAATGCCAGATGACCGGGACCGCTGCCGGGGGTGATGCCGGGACCGACTATTTCTAATAAACCGCAACTGGAGTTTTTTGCTAGGAGGTCGAGGTTGGGGGTTTGAGCGACTTGGAGTTCGGTGCCTCCTTTGTCAGGGTCGCTCAACCCGCCGACCCCGTCTAGGATTAAGTAGATTATTTTGCCGCCTTGGTCCCAGGCGAGTTGTTCCCAGGTTTTGGTAATATCCATAAGGTTTCTGTTTTTTTAATCTCGGTTCGATTCTAACAAAATATGAAGGGCGATCGCTCTACCTATAGGGATAGTTTTCTTGGCTAATTTCCCGCTTTTTTCATACTCATACTCATACTCATGCTCTTACTCAAAGAAAAAATCTCGAAGCATAACTGAGATGCCTCCGATTTGGTAAAAGAGAGCAACTGACTCTTGACAGCGAACAACTCATAAGTAATAATGAACGACGAACAGCTAAAAACTAATAATCTAAATGACACGGTATCTCGTTCCATTAGGATTGACGGGCGGTATAATTACCTGCTCTCTAGCGACATCTACTCCCGTCGTGGCACAAATCGTCCCGGATGCAACTTTGCCCCAGAATACTATTGTTACCCCCAGCGGTAATACTATTCGTATCGATGGCGGTACTCGGGTGGGAGACAATCTCTTCCACAGTTTCGAGGAATTTTCCCTGCCCGCAGATGTCCGAGGGTTTTTTAACAATGCGATTAACATCCAGAACATTCTCAGTCGGGTTACTGGGGGCAAGATATCTAATATTGACGGTTTAATTGAGGCGAACGGTTTGGCAAATCTATTTTTGGTCAATCCCAGGGGTATCGTTTTCGGTCCCAACGCTCGATTGAATATTGGCGGTTCTTTTATCGGGAGTACGGCCGATAGCGTTTTGTTTCGAGGGGGCGGGGAATTTAGCGCGGTTAATCCCGACGCGCCGCCGTTGCTGACTGTGAACGTTCCTATCGGTTTGCAGTTGGGTCCGAATCCTCAACCTATTATTAATAGTTCCACAGCAGCGGTTGGGGAGGAAACCGTGGGTTTGAGCGTCGGCGAGGGCAACACTTTGGCATTGGTTGGCGGCGATGTGAGTTTGACTGGGGGAATTTTGCGGGCGCCGGGAGGTCGAGTGGAGTTGGGAGGTTTGAGGGGAAGCGGAACCGCGAGTTTGAACGCCGATGGTAGCGTGAGTTTGACGGAGGGGGTCGCGAGGGGGAACGTGAGTTTGAGCGACGGTGCGGAGGTTAACGTATCTGCTGGCGGCGGTGGCAATATTGGAATTAATGCCAGAAATATCAACGTTTCTCAAGGAAGCAATATTTTTGCGGGAATAGCTGACGAACTGGGAACGGTGGAGAGTCGCGCCGGAGATATTAACTTGAATGCTACGGGAGCGATCGCGGTTACGGACAGCAGCCAAATCCGAAATCTTGTAGGCACGGGGGCTTCCGGTGGGGGAGGGAGCGTGAATATTCAAACTAACACTTTGTCGGTGCGAGACGGTGCCCAAATCAGCACTAACACTCAAGGTCCTGGGGCGGCAGGAAATGTTTTAGTTGTCGCGACAGAATTGCTGGAAGTTGCTGGCAGTTCTGGAGAATCTCCCAGCGGCTTATTTGCCGACGTGCAACCGGGTGCTACGGGCAGGGGTGGCAACCTGATGGTTTCTACTTTGAGGTTGCGAGCGATCGATGGGGGGCAAATAAGAGTTGATTCCTTGGGTGCTGGAGATGCCGGAGATTTGACTGTCACGGCGAGGGATATAGAATTAATCGGCAGGTCAAGCAATAACGAATTTAGTAGCGGCTTGTTTGCTTCTGTGGAAGACAGCGGCAATGGAGGGAATATAACCGTTAGAAGCGATCGCTTGCGAGTTGCCAACCAAGGCAGAGTATCGGCAGATGTCAACGAGGGAGGTTCTGGAAATGGCGGAAATGTAATTATTAACGCGACAGAGCGGTTGCTCGTTGAAGGTGGGGCTGTAATATCCGCCGGTACTTTTGCTGAAGGCAATGCTGGCGAATTGATAGTAAGGGCTCCAGAGATACGAGTAATTGGCGCTTCAGCCGACGGTCAATTTCCCAGCGGCATATTCGCCTCCTCCGAACCGGGAGCGAGCGGGTCTGCTGGTAATTTGACTGTTGAAACCCAACGCTTGCGGGTGGCTAACGGGGCACAGATATCAGCTAGTTCGTCCAGTGCGGGTGCAGGAAATATGAGGATTATTGCTTCTGAAATAGAAATAATCGGACAAGATTTTAACAATCAATTTGCTAGTGGATTGTTTGTTTCCGCCGAAGAAGAAGCTACTGGGAAGGGAGGCAACCTAACCATTGAAACGGAAAAACTGCGGGTAGTTGATGCGGGCCTCATATCTGTAGCTACCTTTGGTGCTGCCGATGCGGGAGATTTGAGGATTATTGCCTCGGATATAGAAATAATTGGAGAATCCCCAGATAGTACCTCAGCCAGCAGTGTAAGTGCCTCAGCCGAAAGAGGTTCTTCTGGAAATGGGGGAAATTTAATCATTCAAACCGAACGATTGCGAATTGTCGATAGCGCCTTAGTAACGGTCAGTACCTTCGGTTCGGGAAAAGGAGGCGATTTAACAGTTATTGCTTCCGATGTTGAGTTAGTCGGCGCTTCAGCCAATGGTGAGTTTGCCAGCCTTATGACTGGTTCAGTGCAACGAGGAGCTACGGGCAACGGTGGCAATTTGACCGTTGAAACCGAGCGGTTGCGGTTAGCAGATGGTTCGCAGATAGCATCCAGTACCTTTGCTGCGGGTAATGGAGGAAATGTAACTATCAGAGCCAAGTCTATCGAACTCAGCGATGTAACCCCCGACGGTCAAGCTGCCGGTGGTTTTGCTACTTCGGCTCAACCGAGCGCTACTGGAAGGGCAGGCAATCTGATTGTAGAAACTGAAGAGTTAACCGTTCGCGACGGTGCGAGAATCTCGTCCGCTACTGGAGGTCAAGGGCGGGGAGGAAACATTAACATCACCGCTTCAGGTTCGGTGCAATTGATGGGCAGTCGAATTATCGCAGCGAGTGTGGCTGCAGGGGATGCCGGCGACATAGAAATTACCGCTGGTTCTATTTTGATGAATAATGTAGGAATCATAGAAGCCGAAACTGCTTCCACTGAAGGCGGTAATATTACGCTGAACGCCAACAATTTATTACAGTTGCGTGGAGCAAGCACCATATCTACAACTGCGGGAACCGAGCAAGGGGGCGGTAATGGTGGCGATATTAACATCAATTCTCCTTTAATTCTTGCCTTTCCCACCGAAAATAGCGATATTACCGCCAATGCTTTCTTAGGTAATGGGGGTAATGTTGACATTAGCACCCGAGGAATTTTTGGAATTGAGTTTCAAGACAGTACCACCGACTTCAGTGACATAACTGCAAGTTCCGAGTTTGGAGTGGATGGCACTGTAAGAATTAACGCGCAAGTCAATCCCAATTCCTTGTTGCCTGAATTAGAAGAAGAAGCGGTGGATGCGGCATCTTTAATCGATAATCGCTGCCGTCCTGGTAAC
>CAZSTZ010000289.1:0-1525 GCA_964609515.1 uncultured bacterium
TTGACAATTATCAATTGACAGTTGGGGAAGATTCCTTCAACCTCTCCAGAGTTTCTAGGGCATTCTCATAAGCCTCGGCGCGGCCTCCTTGCTGGTAAAGAGCAGCCGCTTTCTCCATATCTGCTATTGCTTTTTCAAACTGTTCGTAAGCTTTCTGCAGATCCCCACGGCGAGAATAGGCAACGCTGCTTTGATAGTAAGCGCTGGCGCGGTTGTAGTAGGCATCGGCATAACCGGCATTAAGCTCGATGGCCTTGGTATAATCGGCGATGGGGTTAGGACCTCGGGTAACTTCTAGGGGATTTACCAACAAGCTGCGAGCTATGCCCATATTAAAGTAAATTTCGGGAGCGTTATTAGGATCGTATTGTAGGGCGCGGTTAAAATCGGCGATCGCCTCCCATCCATCGCCCCGATCCAAATTAGTCAAACCTCGAAAATAATAAGTTTCTGCTTTCTGGGGATTAATCGTAGATAAAGGAGTGCTAACAGTGGGGCGATCGTCTAAAACTAAATCTTCGGGGTCCATGCCGGCATCGGACAGACGTCGAATAAAGCTATTAATAGGAACTGCGGCATTAAAGCCAGTTTTAATCGGTGCCATATCTCCCGAACTGGTTTGAGCGAAGCCAAACTCCCCTTGTCCGTGAAGGCCGACCACTCGACCGTCGGCATCGAAAACCGGTCCCCCACTCATGCCGCTCCAGGTTACGGCTTGATAGCGGAGGGTGTATCCTTCGGGGCGACTTCTGGGGCGACTTGTTACCAGTCCGGGGGATAATTCCGGTTCTCTTTCGATGCCAAACAAACCGCCAGTGGAAGGGTAGCCAAATACATAAATTTGAGAACCGATAACCGCTTGTTCGGAGTTGCCAAGGGTGGCGACGGGGTATTCTGCCTCGCTCTCGAATTTGACGATCGCTAAGTCTGGTTCTTCTTCGGTAGTTTGCAAGCTGGCGATCGCCGTTACTGGATGGTCTTTACCGTCGTTAGTTCTAACGCTATACGTTACTTCTGAATCTGCCACTACATGATTGACGGTAAGAGCGGTGTAAATATTGCCGCTTCTGGATATAATTACTCCCGAACCGTCTCCCAAGCTGCTATTTATCTGCACGGTTATGGGGCCGGCAATTTCGGCTACTTCTTGGGCGGTTTTGGCATAAGTAACTGCGGGTAAGGTTATGACAATAGCTGCTACTGTGGCAGTGCCTGTTATCGCGTTGGTTAAATAGTTAAAACGAGAAAAACTCATAATTTTGATTATTGGGAATGGGGAATGGGGAATGGGGAATTGGGAATTACTGAATCCCAGAATTAACCATTCCTTATTATAATTAACAGGGCCATTGACCGTCCGGCTTTGTGGCCCATCTTTCTTTCTGACGCAAGCGGCCTCAATTTTGTTCTCCGGGCCCGATTTGCTGTTGTAAGGTGCCCATTGCGCACCCTAAACCAAAGAAACCCGGTTGGCAAAAAACCTGGTTTCTCAGCAGAAACCCGGTTGGCAAAAAACCTGGTTTCT
>CAZSTZ010000289.1:1625-4659 GCA_964609515.1 uncultured bacterium
TGGCAAAAAACCTGGTTTCTCAGCAGAAACCCGGTTGGCAAAAAACCTGGTTTCTCAGCAGAAACCCGGTTGGCAAAAAACCTGGTTTCTAACTCCGATTAAGAAACCAGGTTTTTTCAAAAAACCTGGTTTCTGAGAATGCTTAACTTTTGCCTTTTACCTCTTGCCTTTTGCCTGCTTCTGCAATTCGTCTAATAATCGCTTCTGTCAGTCCGTCTAAGGTATATTCTTTAGCTTCCACATCAACTCTTCCCAACAAACTCTGGCAACTTTCAGAAGTTTGAGGTCCGATGGAGGCGATGCAAATTCCCTCCAATAAATTCTGGGGTAACTGTTGCTTGTTGCTCTCTATAAGCTGACAAAAATTCTTCACCGTTTTAGAACTAGCAAAAGTAATAACATCGATAGTTTTTTGTTGGAGTGCCGTCAAAGCATCGGCAGCAATTTCTGTCGGACATCCAGACTCGTAAGCGGGAACTTCTGTTACTTCTGCTCCTTTTTCCGTTAGTTCTTTTACTAATACATCCCTACCCCCAGTTTCCACTCTGGGAAAGAGAATTTTACTCCCTTCTAGATTGCCGGGAAAATGAGCCACTAAAGAGTCGGCGACAAAATTAGGAGGAATAAAATCCGGTTCTAAGGAACGTTTTTTAAGACTTTGGGCGGTTTTTTTTCCGACTACGGCAATTTTCAATTCTGCTAAGTCTTTGCTATCTTTTCCTTTAGCAGTTAAACGCTCAAAAAAGTAATCCACTCCGTTAGATGAGGTTAAAATTAACCAGTTAAAATTGGAAATATTTAAGATGGCATTATCTAGAGGTTCCCAAGTGGAGGGAGGGGTAATGACTAAGGCCGGCATTTCGATAACTGTTGCCCCTTCTTGTTGGAGGCGATCGCTAAAATTACTAAAATTACTCGACTGTCCCGCCGCCCTGGTAATTAAAATTGTTCTACCAGATAATGGTAAATTGGCAACGGATTTTGTAACGGATTTAACGGATGAATTTAACAATTTTTTCTCCTCTGTAAATTATTAATTATTAATTATTAATTATTAATTGCATCTGGTTGTAAATAATCTCGTAACCTGACAACTTCTCCGACTATTATCACCGCCGGCGATAAAAATTCTCCTGCGGTTATATCCACAATATTAGCTAAATTACCAACCCAGATTTTTTCTTGGACGGTGCCGCAATTACGAATAATAGCTACCGGGGTTTGAGGCGTTCTTTCGTGTCGCAATAACTGACGAACTATTTCTCGCAAATGGCTAGTTCCCATTAAGATTACCAGGGTTTCCATTTGGGAGATAATTTCCCAATCTAATGCCTCTGGATCGTGGGCAGTTAAAACTGCAAAATACCGACTCATTACCGGATCTGTTAGAGGAATTGCTGCTAGTAAAGGCGCTGCCAATGCGGAAGAAATTCCGGGGATTACTTCAAAGTCGCAACCTGCTGCCTTTAAGGCTTGAATTTCTGAAGTCGTTCGGCCAAAAATAAAAGGATCTCCTCCTTTTAATCGTACTATTTCTTTACCTAAATTGCATTTTTCTACCAATAAACGGTTAATTTCCGATTGAGATTTACTCGGTTTACCGCCCCGTTTGCCCACGGAAATTTTTTCGCTGTTTTCTGGTGCTAATTCTAGGATAGAATTATCGACTAAAGCATCGTAAATGATAATTTCTGCTTTGGCGAGTAGGGAATGGGATTTTACGGTCATATATTCTACACCTCCGGGACCGGCCCCGAGAATATAAACTTTACCTTTTTCTGCGCTCATATAATTAATTTTAAATAATTTTAAGTAGAACAGGCATCTTGCCTGTTATCCGCTTAATTATCAAGATTAAGCCAGAAGACAAGCGAGAGGAAAAATTAAATATTCCAGAAAGAAAAGTTTCCAAATAAATTGATAAAAACTCGCGATCGCCCCTTTATCTTCTAAATCAACTTCTCTACTGCGCCACCACATCCAACCTAAAATTATTAAATGAGTAATCCCCAGAAAAACTAGATTAATATTTGCTTGCCAAATAGCGAGGACAATAATTAAACCCGAGTAACAAAAAGTTAATACTGCCCTAGCTAAATTAAAAACTGCTTTTACTCCCATTTTAATAGTGAAAGTCGAGATATTGTATTGGCGATCGCCCTCCATATCTGGGATGTCTTTAAAAATAGCGATCGCCAAAGTAAACACTAAAACAAATCCCGTCAGCGCCCAAACCGTCGGCGGAATTTCTGGTATTTTAATTGTTACTGTCGGCAACCAAATTATTCCCTCTATTTTTCCCCACCAACTCTCAATATTTGTGCCGTAATTATTAATTCTTGTCGCCACCCATTGTAAATGAGAAAACAGCCCTAAATTAACCACAACTCCCCGGACTGTAAAAATACACAAAGCAGCCCAAAATGGAAATCTTTTTAATCTAATTGGCGGTAAAGAATAGGCAGTTCCTATTGCCAAACTTATCCAGACAGTAGCAGCTAAAAAAGGGCCTTGAAACAGAGACAGTAGCAAAGCTAAAATGCCCGTAAAAATCACAATAAATTCGCCTAAAGTTCTGGAAAATTCCCCGGATGCCAGGGGTAATTTAGGTTTATTAATTTTGTCAATTGCCACATCTTCGAGTTGATTTAAACCAACAATGTAAACATTGCCGCAAAAACAAGCAAGCCAAGTTAGAAATAAGGAGAACAGGCAAGATGCCTGTTCTACGGACCTCCATAAAGAGCGATCGCTCAAAACAATTAAATACAAACCCACAATACTACAAGTCGTGCCAATAACAGTATGAGGTCGAGCAAATTTCCAAAAACTATAGAACCAAGACGTCTTTTTTTGAACCAAGTTAGCCATAAATAGAACCTAAAATATTGTTAGTAGTAATCGCTTCAGCGATGTTCGTAGTAATCGCTTCAGCGATGTTCGTAGTAATCGCTTCAGCGATTTTAATCCCTAAAGCGGTTACTACAAACTTTTTAATCTGGCAAGCGGTTAATATTATTATTAGAACCGAGTA
>CAZSTZ010000289.1:4759-7755 GCA_964609515.1 uncultured bacterium
TTACTACAAACTTTTTAATCTGGCAAGCGGTTAATATTATTATTAGAACCGAGTACCACCATTGACCTTCCCTTTACTAAAGGCTTATTAGGGAGAGGATTAATTTCAAATTTATCATCTTTACCGCTAACTGCCAGCAGATTTAAGCCATATTTTTTTCTAAGTTCTAGATCGATAATAGTTTTGCCGTCAAATTCCTCGGGAATAATCACCTCAACGATGCTATTCTCTGGGTCTATTTCAAAACGGTCTAAAATCTTTGGTTTAGTCAGCCATAAACCCAGTTCGGTACCCATTTCTCGTTCGGGAAATACCACCCGATCTGCCCCTACTTTTTTCAACAGTTTTACATGAGTTTCGCTGGACGCTTTAGCGACCACAAATTTTACCTTTAATTCCTTAAGATTGAGGGTAGTAGTAATGCTTTCTGCCAAGTAATTCCCTATAGCCACAATTACCGTATCAAATTCAGGAATTCCTGCTTGTTTTAGAGCATCGGGTTCCGTCGAATCGAGTTCGACCGCGTGGGAAGCGATTTTATCTAGTATCACTTGGTTTACTCTTTTTTCTTCTCTGTCAATAGCCAAAACTTCACATCCAGAACCATGTAAAGTTTCGCAAACAGAACGTCCGAATCTGCCCAAACCAATTACCGCAAATTGTTTGGTTTTTCCTTTGAAATTAGCTAATAAATTCCAAGATGATAAATCCACTTTTCCCCCGTTAATTGTTAATTGTCAATTATTAATTGTTAAACCAATAAATTTTCTTCTGGATACTGAACGACGCGAACTTTTGTTTCTCCTAAAATAGCTGCCATCAACAACAATATTCCCACCCTACCTATGTACATAGTGGCAACTAATACCAGTTGACCTATGGCGGAAATACTGCTAGTAATTCCCGTAGAAAGACCGACAGTACCAAAAGCGGATACTACCTCAAAAAAGATAGGAAGCAATTCCAACTTAGAATCTGATAAAGCAACTAAAATAGTTGAAATAGTTACTACCAAAGCAGAACCGCAGGTCATACCAACAGCTTTTATAATTACTGCGGTAGGAATTTGGCGTTGGTAGCAGAGTACGCGATCGCGTCCTCTGAGGGCAGCTTTAGTACAATTCAGTAATATTCTAAAAGTTGTAGTTTTAATACCCCCACCAGTGCTGCCCGGACTTGCACCAATAAACATTAGTGCAATGGTCGTAAATAAACCAACATCTGTTAATTGTCCTATATCAATGGTATTAAAACCTGCCGTTCGAGTAGTTACGGATTGAAACCATGCCCCTAAAATTTTGCTGCCAAAATCCACATTTCCCAAGGTATTAGGATTGTTAAACTCTACCAAAAAAAATATTATTAGACCTAAAACCAAAAGAAAAATAGTCGTACTGGTAACTACCTTAAAATGTAGGGAAAAAAGGGCAACTGTTCTTTCTCTTTTTATCCTCGCTTTACCCCAATAATATATTTCCATAATTACATCGTATCCCAAACCTCCAAAAATAATTAATATTGTCATTACCAAAGTTAAAATTGGCGAATTAATATACCTGACCAAACCATCTGAGTATAAACTAAAACCGGCATTATTAAAAGCATTAATGCTATGAAAAACCGCATACCAAATCCCTCCTAAAAAACCGTGAACTGGCACAAAAACCAAAAGCAAAAATACTACCCCAACTAACTCAAATACAACTGTAGTAGCCAGAACAGACCTCAAAAGTGGCACTACCCCCGCCCATCCTTCTCGATCTAAAGATTGCTGTAAAGCAGCTTTTTCTTTGAGACGAAACTGACGACCTATCAACAGCAAAAGCAGTGTTGTGGCTGTCATGTAACCAAAGGCTCCCACTTGCACTAAAATTAATAAGAATATTTGCCCCAAAAAGGAGTAATATACCCCTACATCGACGACGGAAAGACCAGTAACGCAGACAGCAGAAGTTGCGGTAAAAAGGGCGGTAATTGGATTGTTCCAGCTTCCGTCGCTTATAGAAAAGGGCATCATTAATAAGAAAGTGCCTATGGTAATTACAGCGATGAAACCCTGGCAAATTGTTCGAGCTACACTCATTTTTTTGGGAATAGGGAATAGAGAATAGGGAATGGGAATTTGTTACAAACCGTTTAGGATTGCTATATTGGGGTTTTAAGTTATTTTTTGTCCGTTATTTTTTGTCTTAACTGGTAATGAGTCCAACGCTAAAAGATCGCATTCAACAATTTTACGACGCTTCCTCCGATCTGTGGGAACAAATCTGGGGAGAACACATGCATCACGGTTACTACGGGCCGGAAGGCAATCTAACAAAAGACAGACGTCAGGCTCAAATCGATTTAATCGAAGAACTCTTAAACTGGGGCTTATCTAACGGAGATAGTTCGGAAACTTCTCCTGCTTCTATCCTCGATGTCGGTTGTGGCATTGGTGGCAGTACCCTGTATTTAGCTGACAAGTTTAATGCTACTGCCACGGGGGTTACTTTGTCGCCGGTGCAAGCTGGACGGGCCACGGAACGTTCCGTCGAGGCAGGTTTGAGCGAAAGGGTTAATTTTTTGGTGGCCGATGCCCTGGAGCTGCCTTTTGCCGATCGCTCTTTCGATCTGGTTTGGTCCCTCGAAAGCGGGGAACATATGCCTAATAAAATCCGATTTCTCCAAGAATGTTACCGAGTCTTGCGGCCCGGCGGCACTTTTCTTATGGCCACTTGGTGCCATCGGCCCCTGGATGGCCCTGACGGAGAGCTTACGGATGAGGAAAGAAGAATGCTGGCGGAGATTTACCGGGTTTATGCTTTGCCACACATCATTTCTTTACCGGAATATGAGGCGATCGCTCTCGATGTCGGTTTCCAAAATCTCCAAACTGCTGATTGGTCCCGGGCAGTGGCCCCTTTCTGGGACAAGGTTATCGAATCTGCTTTCGAGCCGACGGCCATTTTTGCTTTGCTTGCCAGCGGTTGGACTACTATCGAGGCGGCCCTGTC
>CAZSTZ010000290.1:0-4730 GCA_964609515.1 uncultured bacterium
TCGCTACTCAAAAATATCTCAATCGCCGAAACTTTCTTCTCAGAAAAACTCCGAACTGCAGCCAACAAATATTCCCGCAAACTCATCCCCGCCGCCGACGCCAAATCGACAACATCCTCCGGCAAATCTACTAATACCAAACGCTCATTATCGCTGACTTGGTACAAATCGTTTCCCTGCTTAACCGCCATCAATAAATCCGCATCCAATACCTGTAAATAATGCAAAACCGAATCTAATTTTCGATCCTTCAATGCCGACTCCAATTTCGACACCGCCGCTTGTTGTACTCCTAGTTTTTCTGCCAGTTGTGCTTGAGTTAAACCTGCCTTTTCTCGTATGGTTCGCATCGCGTCCGTTAAATACAAGCGCAAGTATTCTAACTTACCCGCCAAAATCGTTTCTGGGTCGTCGCTGACCGGGGTTTTTAACCATGCTTGAAAATCGTAATTCATTGTTTTTATCTATTAGTTAAATCTTGCAGTCGTTGTCTGGCGGGCAGAATGTCGCGATCGCGAATCCCCCCATCGTACTTTTTCATAAAAGCGTGCAATATTACAAACCTCTGGGGAACTAAAGTTGTCACCACAAACCGAGAATTGTGGGTACTTTTAGTCATCCGCAGTTCGTATAAATCGTCCTCCAGTTTCTCGAAAATACCGCTAGTTAGGGATGCCAAACCGCTTAAAAAATGCCAGCAAGTCTTTGGGAATATCCCCATTTTTGTCTCGATACAGTTCCCAAGTCCAACTCATGTCCTTTCCTTTTCCATCTTAATATTCTTTTTGCGGAATGTCAACCCCAATATTCTATCTCAGGAATATCGAAACCAACAATGGCCATTTTGCCATAGCCCCAAAAATGGCCATTATTCCCATCGGCCCTTCCTTGAAAATGTCCAACCCGCAAACCCCAAACTATGCTCTAATAAAAAAAACCCCGCCATTACCCATTACCCAACTATGAACTTTTTCGACAAACTAACCGCAGCAATAGACCGCCATCAAAGCCTACTTTATTTTGAACTAGACCCAGACCCAGAAAGCTTGCCCCAAAAAACCCTTTCTTCCTTCAACCTTCCCGCCGAAACCGACAATCAAACCCTCATTAAAAATTGGTTGGAATGCTTAAAATACGTCATAGAAAAAACGGCAGATTTCGTCTGCGCTTACAAACTAACTCTCGGTTATTATCAGTCTTTGGGTGCCCCAGGAATAGAACTACTTCAAGAAACCATTAAAAACATCCCTTCAGACATTCCCATAATCCTCGATGCCAAACACGGAGATTTAAACGCAAGTACCGTCTTTGCCCGTACCATTTTTGAGCAATGGCAAGTTGACGCAATTACCGTTACTCCCTACACCGGTCACGACCTCGTAGCCCCCTTTTTAATGCATCCAGATAAGGCCGTATTTGTATTATGCGCCACCGCCAATCCTTCGGCGGCAATTTTGCAAGAACACCCCCACGAAAACCAACCTTTATATTTAAAATTAGTCGAAGCGGCGCAAAGTTGGGGCACTCCTGCTCAACTCGGTTTAGAAGTAGGAATAATGGCAGATATGTTAGCCAGAATTAGAAAAGTTGCCCCAGAAAGATTGATTCTAATTCAAGGAGATATTGCCGAAGAAAACGATATTGCTAATTGGGATGACTTGACGCAACTTTTAGCTGCCGGTTTAAACGATAGCGGCGAAGGATTGTTATTGCCGATGCCGCCTAATTTATTAGCAGAAGAAAACTCAGAAGAGGCAATTAAAAAGTTAATAGATACTATCAACGAACAGCGGCTAATGGTATTAGAAGGAAACCCAACTTGCGAGCTGTGGACCCCCGATGTTTGTTTCCTAAACCCCGAACCCCATCGAGAATTAATCTTACAACTTTATGACATCGGCTGCGTTACTTTTGGCGATCGCGTTCAAGCTTCCGGCGCAACTTTACCTTATTATATAGACCTGCGGCAGATTATTTCCATCCCCCAAATATTCCATAAAATAGTCAGCGCTTATGCCGAAATTCTTCAAGATTTAGAGTTCGATCGCATCGCCGGCATTCCCTACGGTTCCCTCCCCACCGCAACCGGTTTATCTTTACGCATGGAACGCCCCATGATTTTCCCCCGTAAAGAAGTAAAAAGTTACGGCAGCGGTCGCTTAATTGAAGGGCATTTTAACCCCGGAGAAAAAATAGTCGTCGTCGATGATATTATGATTTCTGGCGGCAGCGTCATGAAGGGTGCGGATAAATTAAAATCTGTCGGCTTAAACGTCGAGGATATTGTCGTTTTTATCGACCACGAACGAGGAGTTAAAGATAAATTAAAAGCCAACGGTTATCGGAGTTATGCAGTTTTAACTCTGTCGCAAATTGCTAAAACTTTACACGAAGCTGGTAGAATTAATGACGAACAATTGGAGATGTTGATGGAGGGATAATTAGCAACGGATTTTGTAACGGATTTAACGGATTATTTTTGTGGAGAGGTTAATTATGAAACGAATTTTTGTTAGTGGAATTGTTGCCAGTTTTCTCTTAGTTTTGCCGATAAATATTCCTGCTGTTTTTGCTGGCGACAGGGTAACTGTTCTCGAATATAATCAACTGGAAATTGGGATGAAATATCGGGAAGTTCAGAAAATAATGGGTAGCGATGGGGAACTTTATCCAGAGGCGATCGCTAATAATCCCGATATTTTAAAAGCTGCTTATCGCTGGAGAAATGATGATGGTTCGGAAATCGTAGCAATCTTTGATTTTAGCAACAGTTTAGTACGCTATTATTCTAATAATTTAGGTGGCAGTAATTTCGGTGATAATTCCCAATCTCCTCTCGTTACTTCTGCTAATTTTGAACGAATAAAAGCAGGGATGACTTACCAAGAAGTAGTACAAATTATTGGCAACGGAGGGAGGAGAATTGAAGAGAATAATCTCGATTCTTTTTCCAGTTCTAATAATACTTATAATTGGATAAATCCCGATGGAACTGGATTGAGTATTGTCTTCGACGGGAGCGATCGCGTGGTTTCCATCCGCAGTTATAATTTGAATGCCACCGACTTTGGCGATACCTCTTGGAAGCGACAAAATAACTCCATCACCAAGCAACTTTACGATCGCCTAAAACTCGGTATGACTTATCAAGAAATTAGCAATATTATGGGCAGCCAAGGCGAAATAGATGGTAATTTTAATTTAGAAGCCCTTCAAGAGTCAATGGCAGCAGATGACGTAGCGGTAAATTCTACTCTTTTTCAATTAGGTTTGAGGAGTCGAGAGCAAGTAGAACGAGATAATCAAGAAGCGATCGAAACTCTTAAAGCTGCTTATAAGTGGATGAACCCCGATGGAACCGGAGTAATAGTAGTTTTTAATACCGCAGACAGGGCCGTTGCTATTTACAGCTCTGGTTTGGGAGTAGGAATGCCCTAAAAACCCTATTTTCTTATCCTAATCCTCAAACTGATAGAGATGCACTTTCCCGAGAGATTTAGGCTTAGAAAACGCGGGTTTGCTATTAATGGTAATTAGCCGGTTGAACCACACCAATAATAACAGTTTGGTTGTAAAACTTAGTTCTGTTTCCGTAAATTTCGATGTTTAAGGTTCTGCCATCTTTGCGTTGTCCTGGGAAGATACCCGAGAGATTTCTTCTCTGCAAATCGAAACATTGATTTATCCGTTCGATAAAAAACTCGTGTTGGCCCGTAACTACTAAAGAAGAGATAGACTCTAAAGACACCAGCTCCCCAAACTCGTAGCCAAAAATGTCTGCAAGCTTTCGGTTAGCGTACAAAAAGTTTTGATGTTCGTCAATAATAAAAATGCCTACCTCAAAAGACTTATCTTCTCCTTCTTCAGAGACATTTTCTTCAGGAAGTTTTTGCTCTGGTTTTTCTTCGCGACGTTCCTCTCCACTGTAGAGAAGAATGTGGTCGACGATAAAGCCTAGCTGAGTGGAAATGTTTTCCATTAACTGGCAATTTTCTCTAGTAAAATGTTCTGGTTCGGAGTGCATGAGAGTAAGAAGTGCCAGCAACGTTTTACCCTTAAAAATTGGCACGCAAAGAACGGAACGAACCTTATAAGGTTGACCGGGTAAAGTTAACCAGCGATCGTCTTTTATGGTATCGCTGATTAACCCCATTTTTCTCTCCCGAAATACCCAACCAGCAAGGCCCCTATCCAAAACGCTTTCGATCGCAACTTGCTTCTTTTCTCTGATAGTAGCACCTCGGGCTAAAATACTTTCGGTAACTTTGCCCTCCCCATCGAGGAGAAAAATGCTGCTTTCCTCCGCTTCGGTGAGTTCGTTAGACCTTTTTACTATTTCAATTAAAGTAGATTTGAGCATGAGAATTCCCCTGGCAGTTCGCTCTAGAGTAAGAACGCTTTTAGTTAGCTCTTGTTGAATCTCAAAAGCTTTTTTTGTGCTTTGAAGTTGAGCAATTTCCTGCCGCAAGGAAGCTAATTCTTCAATTAATTGTTCTTTTGATTTGTCGCTATCTAGCATTTTTACTTATCTCCAAGGATAATTAATAGCTGTAGGTCAAAATTGAAAATTTGACAACTACACTATAGTTTATAATCGATTACTCAAATAAAAAAGTTAATGGCGTCTGGAAAGCAACTTTGGCTCGGTTTGGCAATCGGAAATAGCCGCAGGCATTGGGCCTTATTTGATGGTGCAACTTTGAAGGAAACTTGGGATAGCGATCGCAACC
>CAZSTZ010000290.1:4830-7653 GCA_964609515.1 uncultured bacterium
GGGGCCATTTTGCCCGGCTTAAAATTGCAACTGTCCTCTCTGGCAGAAAAAACCGCCGCCCTGCCGCCCCTCGAAGTTCCTCCTAAATTGCCCCAGCGCTGGGCCAGGAGTACCCCCGAGGCCATTTATAGCGGGACCATTTATACGATTTTGGCAGGTATTCGAGACTTTATCGAGGCTTGGCAGCAGCAGTTTCCCGACAGTAAGATCGCTATTACCGGGGGCGATCGCTCCTTACTACTCCTTTATTTACAAGAAATCTGGCCCCACCTAGCGGCCTGCATAGTTGATGCTCCCCATCTCATTTTCTGGGGAATGCGAGAGTGGAAGCTATGGGCCGATACTGCCGAATTTTAATCCTTCAAGGCCCCATCAATGGCTGGTATCTCAGAAACCCGGCGCAAGCTGGAATTACCGGGTTTCTTGACCGGGTATGTCAACGGAGCCCTCCGTCCAGTTATAGCCGTGCTATTCTAAAAAATACCGATACTCTGTCAGTTACCGTGTTGCTCAAAAGACCTACTGTATTCGCAAGCTTAACTATTGCCTTGTTAGCCTCCTTAAGCGGTTGTGCCGGGAGTTCCATCGGCCAACAAATGGAGCAATCTTTAGCCCCAGACCCCCAGCTTAAGGACAATCAAACCTTTGGCCAACAAGAGCCAGATGGGGAGTTGGCTGGCGAGACACCAACCCAACCTAGCCCCGCTGCCACTCCGCCTTCTTCTACAGATACAGGCACAGACACAGGCGCAGATACCGAGCCAACTGCCCAAGCTTCCCCCGGCCAAAGCGAGCCAACTGCCCAAGCTTCCCCCGGCCAAAGCGAGCCAACTGCCCAAGCTTTCCCCGGCCAAAGCGAGCCAACTGCCCAAGCTTCTCCCACGCCCCAGCCATCCCCAACAGCAACTACTCCCCCAGATGCATTAGAACCAGACAAAGAACGTCAAGAAGTTCCCGAGGTATTCCGCTCTTATGTGGAAGATTTGTCCAACTTGGGAGTTTTGAGGATGGCACAGAAAGAGTCTGGCGAAATATCAGCAGCCACCAAATCTTTGCTGGAACCCAATCAGCACGTTTCCCGCCGCGATTTTGCTCGTTGGTTGTTGGAGGCTAATAATCGGATGCACCCAAAGGAGCCGGGTAAGTTCATTCATCGGGCCGCGCTCACGGACGAACCGGCTTTTCAAGATGTCCCGACTACAGACCCGGATTTTCCCTATATTCAAGGATTGGCAGAGGCAGGGGTCATTCCTAGTCCTCTTTCTGGAGATACTAATAACATTAATTTTGGCCCGGACGAACCCTTAACTCGCCAGCAGATGATTCTCTGGAAGGTACCTCTTGACACTCGCGAACCTTTCCCTAAAACTACTGTGGAAAAAGTGAACGAGGCCTGGGGGTTTAGAGATGCTTCTAAAATTGATGCCAATGCTTTAGGGGCCGTGATGCTCGATTTTAGTAATGGCGATCTTTCTAATATTCGACGGGTTTATGGTTACACTACTTTGTTTCATCCTAAATTCCCCGTGACTAGGGCTGAGGCTGCCGCTAGTCTTTGGTATTTTGGCTTTCAAGGAGATGGGGTCTCTGCTGAGGAACTGTTGAAGCGCAATTCTAATTCTTAAGCAAAAGGGCCAAAAAAAAGGCCCTCTAGGGGCCCAAAAAATTTTTCAAAAAAATTTTTCAAAACCCCTTGACAGTTCTTTCTAGTTTCGCTACAGTATTAAAGGTGGGAGTTGAGAAAAGCTTCCACAAGCCAAACGGCAAACCAAACCACAAATTAAACCACAAATTAAATAAGTCATGCCCCCATCGTCTAGAGGCCTAGGACACCTCCCTTTCACGGAGGCGACAGGGATTCGAATTCCCTTGGGGGTATTAACAAACAAGGGCGAGATAATTAATTTTCTCGCCCTTGTTTTTGTTTTGTCAATTGTTATGGGCCAAGAAACCCGGTAATTTCGGCAAAACCGGGTTTCACCAGATACCGAGAATACAAGACCTGCTCTCTGGCCCTTACACCACTGGGTCTCTGACTTGGAAGTCCTCGGCGCTCAATTCTGGCGTACCAGTTAAAGTGGCAAACTGACCGCCACTGCCAAAACCGGCTTCGCTGCCATTCTGGTTGTAGAACAAACTACCACTTTCGCTGTTATAGACAATGAAAGCTTCGGCAATTTCCGCATCGACATCGCTGGTAACTGTGGTAAATTCAGCAACGACGCTGAAACCGATACCTTTTTCGCTCTCTAAAACGCTGAAAGTCCGCGCGTCCAGGAGAATTAAATCTCCGTCTTCACTGGAGAAGTCGGCAATTTCATCGATGCCAACGCTTTCTGTGGTAAAGGGTTGATTGGTGTTGAAAATAAAGCGATCGCGACCAGCACCCCCGGTCAGGACATCGTTACCCGCATTACCGTTGAGGCGATCGGCACCGTCTCCACCTTCTAAAGTATCGCTGCCGTCGCCACCTAAGAGATGATCCGCACCGCCTTGGCCTTGCAGGAGATCGTCCCCAGTCACGCCCAGCATTAAATCGTTACCGTCACCACCAATGAGAGTATCGTTGCCGCTGTGGCCGACAAGATAATCGTTACCACCATCGCCATTTACCAGGTCATCGCCTTGGCCGCCTCGTAAGATATCTCGGCTATCGAGACCGCTAATAGTATCGTTACCCTCGAAACCGTTGATAACATCTGCTTCTGGAGTGCCTACCAATTCGTCGTCGCTATCAGTGCCATTGATTTTGCCATCCTCAACTGGAGGTTCTTCAACTGGAGGTTCTTCAACTGGAGGTTCTTCAACTGGAGGTTCTTCAAC
>CAZSTZ010000291.1:0-7626 GCA_964609515.1 uncultured bacterium
CCCCATTCCCCATTCCCAAAAAGCGAGATTGCTTCGTACCTCGCAACGCTTCGCGATTATTGGTTTTATTCAAAATTGAAATGCACCCTATTTTTCGTCTCTATTCCTGAGATATTCGGCGATACAAGCTAGAGAACCAGAACCTAAAATTAACATGACGCTGAGGGCGTTAATATCTGGTTTAACTCCGGTTCTGATGCGACTAAATATTTCCATCGGTAGAGTGGTTGCGCCGCTGCCGGCGGTGAAACTGGCGATTAAAAAGTCATCCAAACTGAGGACGAATGCTAACAAACAACCGGAGATTATTCCTGGTATTAATTGAGGTAATAAAACTTTGATAAAAGCTTCTACGGGAGTGGCGCCTAAATCGAGGGCCGCTTCTTCTAAATGGGGGTCTAAATCTGCTAATCTGGTAGAGACGACTAGGGCAACGTAGGCGAGACAAAAGACGATATGGGCGGCTACAATTGTCCACAAACTGAGTCTAATTCCTACTGCTGCTAAAAAGACGAGGGTGGCGACGGCGATCGCGATATCTGGAATAATTAATGGCAGATAAGAAACTCCTAAATATAACGATTTACCGCGAAATTTGTATTTAGCTAAACCCACTGCCATTAAGGTGCCGATAACTGCGGCAACTGCTACTGCAGAAACAGCAACTGTTAAACTATTTTGGAGGGCAGTTAAAATGCGGGTATCTTCAAAAAGGGTGCCGTACCATTCTAAAGTAAATCCTTCCCATCCAGCGCTGTAACGAGATTTGTTAAAGCTGTAAAATGTTAAAACCGCGATGGGGAGGTACATGAAAAAGAACATTAAGGCGGTAAATATTACTTGCCAAGATATTTTAATTTTTTGCTGGGATTTTAACATTTCTACAGGTATTTCTTCTTCGGGTTTTAAGGTATTTGTCATGCTGCCTAATTGTTAATTAGAACGTATAACAGGCATCTTGCCTGTTAATTGTTAATTGTTAGTTGTTAATTGTTAATTATTAGTTATTAATTGTTAATTATTTGAGAAACCCAGAAACCCGGTTTCTCAAAGAAACCGGGTTTCTAAAGTTTATTTAGAAGCTCTGGTTTCGCCGCCGCCGTACTTAAGTAGGAGGGCGATCGCGATACTAACCCCCATAATTAAAACCATGCTCAAAGCAGAACCAAAACCCCAATTTTGGGTATTTCCTAAAAATTGATTGTAAATCAATCTTGCTGCAGTCATGCTCGAAGCACCACCGAGCAATTCTGGATCTACAAAATCTCCCAAACTGGTAATAAAAACCAGCAAAGAACCTGCAGCTATTCCGGGTAAAGTTTGAGGAACGGTTATTTTTAAAAAAGTTTCTTGGGGAGTTGCTCCTAAATCTGCGGATGCTTCTAATAAGCGCTTATCCAACTTTTCTAAAGAAGCATATAAAACGGTGACAATATAAGGCAAATAACTGTAACTCATGCCGATAAAAACGGCTGCTTCTTGATTGAGCAATTCCAAAGGAGGAATGCCTATAAATCCTAAAACCGAATTAAGCACTCCCGTGGGTCGTAAAATGGTAATCCAGGCGTAAGAACGCAACAAAGAGGAAGTCCAAAGGGGCAAGATAAAGCCTAAAAGTAGCAAATTTCGCCACTTTTTCGGCGACATAATGGCGATCCAATAGGCAACGGGAAATCCTAGCAAAAGACAAATAAAGGTGGTACCCAGAGCAAATTTAATCGAACGCCAAATTACTCTTAAATTTACCGATTCAAATGCTCGCAAATAGTTGCCGAGTCCGTCTGGGTTAACGATATCTCCGGGTCGGATATTTTCTACTAAACTGAGTTGAAAAATTACTAATGTTGGCAGTACCAACAATAGCAGCAACCACAAACCTGCAGGACCTAATAATACTAAAGGTCCGATTAATTTTGAACCCTCTTGGCCCACGCCATTTTTAGGAGGAGTATTGGGGTTTACTGGGGGATTAGTTTGAGTGGATACAGCCATAGCAATTAACAATTAACAATTAAATATTAACAATAGACAACAGACAATTATTAATTAAGCGCTAGTAAGTCTAGTCCAATAGCGATCGTAAACTTCTTCAAATTTTCCCAGGGGAGCCAAACTTTCGCAACGTTGGATAACCGACTCTGGGGGAAATAAAGTTGGATCGTCGCGCAGCTCTTGGGCCAACCGTTTATATGCCGGTATCGAAGCAGTAGCAAAACTGAGTCTTTCGACTATTTCTGCTGCTATTTCTGGTTGGAGCATAAAATTAATCCACTTATAAGCGCCTTGGGGATTAGGAGCAGTTTTTGGAATTACCAGAGTATCCGTCCAAAGAGACGAACCGCTGGCGGGAGTTATGTATTGTAAGTCGTCATTTTCGGGAGTAATTTCTGCAGCGTCCGCAGAATAACACATAGCCACTTTCAAATCTCCAGTCAGCATTTGAGCGCGCCAATTATAGTTAGTCAAAGAGGCGACATAAGGTATCAAAATTAATAAATCCTCATAAGCTTGGCGAACGTGGTCTGCATTGGTAGTATTGTAAGAATAGCCAAGCTTGCGCAAAGCCGCCCCGATAACTTCTCGCGGGTCTTCCAAGAGACTCATGCGCTTAGAAAGAAAATCGCGATGCTCCCAGAGATAATCCCAGTCTTCTGGCGCTTCCTTTACTAAGCTGCGGTTGTAAATCAGACCGGTAGTTCCCCAGCTAATAGGTACGCTATAGTTACCGCCTGGATCGTAAGCTGGATTTTGAAACTGAGGAAACAGATCGTCAATGCCCAGCAACAGGGAACGGTCTAGTTTGGTTAAAAGCTCTAAATCCCTCATTTTCTCGACCATGTAATCTGAGGGGTAGATAACGCTGTAGGCCGCACCTGCTCCGGCTTGAACTTTCGCCAGCATTACTTCGTTAGAATCGAAGACATCTGCTATGACCGTAATTCCGGTTTCCTGGTAGAAGCGATCGAGCAAGTCTTTATCGGTGTACCCCGCCCAAGTATAGATAAAGAGGGTATCGGGATCTCCCTGGATAGTCGGGGCGGACTGAACATCTGCCAGAGTCCACCCGCAACTGGAGAGAGTAGATGCTGCTATGGCGGCGGCAGATGCTTTGAGAAACTGACGCCTGGTAGGGGCTGATTTTTTTAGTCTATTTTTCCCTAAATTAGTATGAGGCACGATCTATTTTGGATTGTTGGTAATAGGTAATGGGTAATGGGTAATGGGTAATGGCTAATTGCTAATCCTATTTCTGACCTTTGACCTCAAATTAAACAGCGCTTAAGGCCAGACAATCCTTAGCTGCCCAATAAGCATAAACGGGAGTATGAAGTTGTGGCAAGCTGCCGCCGGTGTTAGTTTGTCGTACCATGAGGCGATCGCCCGTTGGCAATTCCACGAGGTAATGTACATGAGTTCCCAAATACATGACATTTGTCACCTGCCCTTCAAAGCAATTTTCCGAGACTTCTGGGGCATAGAGATTGAGATTAATTTTCTCAGGTCGGATGCTGACCATGACAGAAGCACCGACGTGGGTTTCGAGGTGGGTTTCGCGATCGCTTTTTTCTGGAGAACGCTCGATCGCTATTTTGAGACCCTTTTGGGTTACGACTAGCATACTAGAAGCGTCGTTCGACTCTACCGTTGCTTTAAAAAGATTGGTATCTCCGATAAAGTCTGCCACAAAGGGAGTCTGGGGCCGTTCGTAGATTTGATTGGGAGAGCCTATTTGCTCGATTTTACCCTCGTTCATTACCGCGATGCGGTCGGACAAACTCATGGCCTCTTCTTGGTCGTGAGTTACCATGACGAAGGTCAAACCCAAATCTTGATGCAAGTTGGACAATTCCATTTGCATTTGTTTGCGGAGTTTTAAATCTAAGGCCCCTAATGGTTCGTCCAGCAATAATACTGCCGGTCGGTTGACTAAGGCTCTGGCAAGGGCCACCCGTTGTTGTTGTCCTCCAGATATTTGAGTAGGTTTGCGATCGGCAAACTTCTCCATTTTTACCATTTTGAGTGCTTGGCGCACCTTGTCTTGTATTTCTGCTTTACCTAATTTTCTGATGCGCAGGCCAAAAGCGATATTATCGGCTACGGTCAAATGATTGAAGAGGGCGTAACTTTGAAAGACGGTATTTACTGGCCGACGATATGGTGGGGTTTGACTCATGGACTGACCGCGAATCATAACATCACCCGCTGAGGGAGTGTCAAAACCGGCGATTAAGCGTAGGGTTGTGGTTTTGCCGCATCCAGATGGCCCTAAAATACTAAAAAATTCGCCCTGACGGATGTTGAGGTCTATGCCTCTTACTGCTGTGTGGCCGTCAAATACTTTGAATATTTTGCGCAGTTCGACATCCAGTTGGGCGTTGGTGGTTGTTTTAGCTGTGTTTATAGCAGTCTGAGTCATATTTATTAGTCCCCATGCCTCGGGTTTGCACCTTTTTATAAGTTTAAGTTAATAGTTTGAGCTTTTGGGTTTGGTGGCGATCTGGTTTGCCAGTATTCTAACTCGATTTTGGGGGGATGTACCAGCGATCGCTCTTTAAAACCTAGTAGGGGTAGGGGCGATCGCTTTTTTTGTCTTCTCCTGGGAGGGGCCGCCAATTGGACATTACCCGCAGTCTCGCTGCAATCTAAAATTAAGAAACCCGGTTTTTCCCAAAAACCGGGTTTCTGGGGTGTGATGAATATCCCCCACAGACTTTTTCGATCGCCCGACTTGTTTTAGCAATCAACTCTGATGCTTTTGCTCTTAAGACATCTGCTTCATAAATGCCATGCCCAATTTTCTCAGCTTCGCTTAAATCGACGGGATGAAGAACTGGTATCGAAGCAATATAATTAGAATTAATTTCATCAATAACAGAACCAAAAATACCATCTTTTAAAAGCTGCTGCCCTATGTCGCTTCTAAGGTACCCAAATAAATAACCCGGATGAATTTTATCGGGGTTGGGAATAATTCTAATAATATGTTCTGAAGCGGCGTAACCTTCCCAATCTTTAGGTACGGTGGAAACAATTCCCGTAGTACCGCTTCGCGTTATTAAAATCCATCCCGATTTTAAGGCTAAATCTTCATAGTGGGAGCTATTTTTTAAAATTCTTTTCTGAGTTACGGGAATCAGTTGGGTGATGTTTGAACCGCCTAGAAAAGGAACGGAATCTCGAACATTTTCGGTATATTCGCGTTTAAATCTTCCCGGACAAAAAATGTCATCCACTAACTCTCCTAAAGGAGTTATGGTTAAGGAGGATTTTTTATCGCAAATTTCAAATAACTTGGTTCGCAAATCTGACGAAGCAGGATGATAATAAGCAGCATTTAAACGAATTTCCGAACTTCTATTAATCGATTGAGAAGAAATAGTAAAGGCATTTTTGCTAATCTTACTGGGGTCTTTTCCTTCGATAAATTGATTAAAAGCAAATCCAATTTCGGGCAAATCGGTATCAATAACGCCAGAACTGTTAGTTTTAAATATAGGCTTTCCTCGGCGATCGTGCCCAATTTTTTGAGGGCAAGCCATAAAGATTTGATAATCTGTTTCTCTATCCCAATTAGGATTAGGATTTTCTCGCCTTTGAACGACTAAAAGCGAACCTTTTGTGCCGGTATAGGGTTGAAATGTATCTTCGGGTAAATCGACTATTGCTAAGATTTTACAGTGGGTCATAATCCACTCGCGAACAAAAGCTTCTTTGGGGCCGCTTAATATTTGATAAGGAACTACCAGAACCATTTTGCCCAATCCCGGTATTAGAAGTTCGAGGTTTCTTTCAATAAATAAAATATCGGGCGATCGCGGTACAATCCTATTAGAAGGAAACCATTTATGCTTGCTTTTTTTCCACGCTTTAGCCAAGACATAAGATTCTAATATAGTGGTTTCTTTAATAGTTATTTTCGTACCAAAAGGAGGATTTCCTACCATAAAGTATCGAGAATTTTGGCTCAGACGGGAGGCAAGAGAAGGATTCCAATTTTCAAAAGGAAGCAAACTGTCATGCTGTTCGACAAGGTTTTGGGGCAGTTTATCAAACTCCGGCGAGGTATTAGAAATTTGTACGAGTTCTCCATCCACTTCGACTCCTAGAAGCAGTTGAGAAATCAATCTATTTTGCTCTTCTTCTGTCAGATAACCTTGTTTTTTTACAGATTGAACGATAATTTTTTTTGCACCATGTAAAAAGCCGGAAGTACCGCAACTTATATCGGCTAAATTTTGATTTGCTTCTCCCTTAAATCCCGCTAATTTTAAAGCTAAATCTACTACATAGCTATGAGTAAAAAACTGTCCTCCTTCCCGTTTCATGGTATATGCTCTAAAAGCTTCTAATGCATCCCCAAGTACGTCGGTAGGAGTTTTAGTTAAAGAAATGCTTTGAAGTTGCAAAACAGCATAATAAATTGAAGGATTATCTAACTGCAAATTGTCTATTTCTTTGCTGTTATTTCTCGAAGAATTATATTTGACTAATAAATCTCTAATCCTTTCGCCAACGGAGTAATATGCTTCCTTGGAAATTCTGCCATTACCGTTTAATCCTTGGGGCATTTCATTTTTGGCAATGTAGAACTCGCATTTTTCGTTTGGCAGTTCCTCGTCAAACATTTTTATTAAGAGAAGTTTCTGAATTTCTATGCCTATTTTTGAAGGAATCCTAATATTACTGTTGCCGTATAAATGGTCGTGTAGTTTTGCTAAAGTCAGTTTGAGATCGAAGCATGGTACTAAACTAGATTTTAAGAGATTAACTCCTATATTTTCCGGTTCTTCCAGTTCAGATTTTTTAGGTAAAATTGGAGGAATTTCAGAATATGTTTCTTCAGAGTTAAGCAGAAAAAGCTTGAGATTTTTGCCGTTAAACCAGCCTAAAATTTTAGCCCCCGAACTTTCCCAGTCTTGGAGAAAATTATAATTAAAACATTTGTCGTTTTTAATAACAACAATAACTAGCAAGGGTTCTATATGCAAAACGGCATCGCTTGGCAAAACAATAATATCTGCTGAATAAGTTTTACCGTTACGTCCTAAAAAGTTAGAGTTGAGTAGCAAGTCGCTTTTAGAGTAACCGCTGTTTAGCATTATTCTGAGTATTTCTTGCCTGGAAATCTCAATGGAAGTTGCGGGTAATGATAAGTTTGCGACCGCACATTTGATGGTATCGGCAGCAGAGTTTTGATTGTTTGGGGATTCTTTAAAACCAACCATTTTCTTTTCGTGTTTTTCCCTATCTGTTTATTTAATCTCTGAGCTTTTCGAGCAAATTTTACTTTAACATTATCGCATCTTATAGACCTCCGTTGGCGGGCGGGACAAAAAAAGCCCCCTGGGTTTTCCCAGGGCGCTCCAGAAATGAAAACTCTAAACTTATTTTTATTATCTATAGCTTTTGACAACCCTACAGCGATCTGAATTACCCGATCGCCTAATTATCCTCAGTTTAATTGGTGTTTTCCCTCTCCCAGACTGGGTGACTTTTTCTTCTGGAGGTAGTGACGGCGATCGTTTCCCTAAGTTGTACGAAAAAAAGCGGCCTTTCGTTTCAGAAATCGTTCCCCACCACTCAAAAATCGTTCCCCACCACTCAAAAATCGTTCCCCACCACTCA
>CAZSTZ010000292.1:0-7585 GCA_964609515.1 uncultured bacterium
TTCGTAGTAATCGCTTCAGCGATTCAAATAGGTTAGTTTGCAATCTTTCTTGCCCCTTGACTAACCCAATTGTTAATTGTTAATTACTTCATCCGTTACATCCGTTATTAAATCCGTTGCTAACCACGGTCTTTCGCCCACCAACAATCAAACCAACAACTAATATATAAGAAACCGGGTTTTTTGAAAAAACCCGGTTTCTCGTCCACAACAGTATCTTAATCCATAATGAAACCAGAACAATATCAAAACCTCATAAACCATCTCCAAACCGCAGTAGGAACCCTAGAATTACAACCAGAATCTCAACTCAAAAAAGACGTTAACTCTATTTGCGAATTTCTGAAAAATCCTACTTTTAAAATCGCCGTTTTTGCTCCTTTTAATTACGGCAAATCAACCCTGCTTAATGCTTTACTTGGCAAAAAAACCGTCCCCATCGATATCATTCCTACCACTGGGGCGGCTATTGCTGTTAAATACGGCATGGAATTGCAAACAAAAATAACCTTAAAAGATGGCAGCGAAATTAACGAAACAGGCATCGATATTTTAAAACGTTACGCCATTTTAGACGATAATAGAAGGATGCGAGATGATGTCGCCGCCGTCGATGTTTTCTGCCCCCATCCATTCTTAGAAACTGGAGTCGAATTTCTCGATTTGCCGGGAACCGACGACAGGGAAGCACAAGAAATGTTAGTCCGCGATAAGCTGTTAACGGCAAATTTAATCGTTCAAGTTTTAGATGCTCGTAAATTAATGACTTTAAACGAACGGGAAAATTTGCGAGATTGGCTGCTGGATAGAGGAATTAAAACAGTAGTTTTTGTCGTTAATTTTATGAATTTGCTGGAACCAGAAGACCAAAAAGAGGTTTCTAGAAGAATGCGGTTTGTGGCAGAAAGCTTTCGCTTTGAACTGCCAAATAATCTGAGCAATCTTTATCGAGTGGATGCTTTACCGGCTTTACGGGCGAGGTTAAAAGGAGATACTTCGGCGGCGCAAACGACCGGTTTGGCGGCCTTTGAATCTGCTTTGCAAAGTATTGTTGCCGAACAACGAGAAAAAGGTTCTCTTTCTCTGGGGCGGGTGGAGGCGATCGCTTCTCAAATTCGTCAAGGAATGGCGGTACAAATTGAAACTGCCACGGCTAAATTAAACGCTGCCAGAGAAAAATTAGAATCTAAAAAGTCGATTCAAAAAAGAGCGGAAAAATTAGTAAAACAAGGATTTCAAAGCAGCAATTCCGAGTTCCAAAGTTGGCTTTATTTGCCTAAACTTTTAGATGCCTACCAAACAGAGTTAGCTTCAGCTTTGGAGGAACGCCGCTTCGATAGTTGGCAGTCGGAAACTTTGAGGCAGGAAGTGTTGAAGTGGCAGGAGAAACTGATGGAATGGGTTAATAAAGCGGGGGAGTTTTTCGACATAGAAAAACCGACGCAAATTACCATCGCTTTTCCCGAACCCCCGAAGGTTTTGTTACCGCCACCGCCGCCGTCGGTTGCCAAAAAATCGGGGGGTATAATGCCACTGGCGATCGCTGCCGGGCTCGGTTGGTTGTTAGGAGGACCGGTGGGCGCTGCCGTAGTTGGTGGGGCGACTTATCTATTGAGCGATTCTGGGGAAGAAAAACCGACCCTTTCTCCCGAAGAGTACCAGCAGCAAGTCAAACAAGCATATAAAGATGCCGCCAAAGATTACTTGCAGGATTTTAGCGATCGCGCTTTTGCCAGTCTCAAAGAATACGAACCCATCGCCGAAAAAGCAATTAACGCCCCCCCAAACGAGACTTCCCCAGAAGTGGATAAGTGGCAGCATCAGTTGGGGTTGTTAAACAATTTATCCGAGAATCTGGATCGCAAGTTGGAATTGTTAAAAAAATCCTCCTTTTCTTAAACTTAGGTTTGGGAATGTTACAATCTCAGGAGCAATTTACAAAAAACATGACAAATCCAATTGGAACCGAAAAACAGCATACATCAAAAGAGGACATCAGTTGGTTAGAACCACCACGCTTGCGTTGGGATGTCACCATACTTCTCATCGTTATGCATCTTGGGGCATTATTGGCTTTCGTGCCAAGCAATTTTAGCATCCCGGCCCTTGGCGTTGCCTTATTTCTCCATTGCCTGACTGTGGGCGTTGGAATTTCCCTGGGCTTTCATCGACTGGCGTCCCATCGCAGTTTTAAGGTTCCCAAAGCATTAGAATATTTCTTCATTTTGTGCGGGACTTTGGCATTTCAAGGCGGTGTCAAAGGTTGGGTAGGCTATCACCGGATGCATCATTTTTATACCGATCGCCAAGGAGATCCCCACGATGCCAGTCAAGGATTTTGGTGGAGTCATGTCAATTGGTTGATGCATACAGTTCCCGGCCGACCGCTACTCCCGCGCTTCACCCAAGATATTATCGCAGACCCATTTTATCGATTTTGTCACCAACACTATATTACACTTCAAGTTCTGCTAGGAGTTGTTCTTTATGCTTTGGGCGGTATGCCCTTTGTCGTGTGGGGCATTTTTGTGCGCTTGTTTGTCGGGACTCACGCCACTTTTTTTGTTAATAGCGCCTGTCACAAGTTTGGTTATCGCAGTTTTGATACGGGCGATCTATCGACCAACTGTTGGTGGGTTGCCTTCCTGACTTTCGGCGAAGGCTGGCACAACAACCACCATGCCTGTCAATCGTCCGCACGGTTTCAATCGAAATGGTGGGAGCTGGATCCGGTCTGGCTTACCATCCGATTGCTCGAAAAATTGGGAATCGCAACCCAGGTTAAAACTAACTTAAGCTAGAGCTCCTCAAGTATTCTGCTGAAACCCGGTTTTTCGGTACAATACCTTCGCCAATTTCTTGTAGGTCGGGTGGGCAGTCAGTGTGGAACCCGACGATTTTGTTGGGTTGCGCTGTCGCGGAGCCCGACCTACGAATGGTATTTTTTCGTTTTGGCGAAGGTATTGTCGGTATCAACCCGGTTTTTTTGAAAAACCGGGTTTCTGGATCGGTAGTTCCTAACCGACAACATTTTCAGACTCTAATAAAGATGCCCAACGGCGTTTGAGTGCCAAAGTCAATCCATCCGCGATAGGAACCATGCTGAGATTGATTCTGGGATCTTTAGATAGCTTTTGGTTAAAAGCGCGTATTGCTTGAGTATTGCTATCTTGTTTCTCGGGTTCCGCAACGCTACCGCCCCAAAGGACATTATCGATCGCGATTAAACCCCCTTTGCGGAGCAACTGGAGCGATCGCTCGTAATATCCCTCGTAATTTTCCTTATCGGCATCGATGAAGACAAAATCAAAAGTGTTTGCTTCCCCCGCCGCCAACAATTTATCCAAAGTCTCCAGGGCCGGAGCTATTTTTAAAACAATTTTCTGTTCCACTCCCGCCGCCTGCCAATAGCGACGAGCGATCGCCGTATATTCGGAGCTGACATCGCAAGCAATTATCTGCCCGTCCTTGGGCAGGGCCAAAGCGACGCTCAAAGTGCTGTAACCGGTAAACACTCCTATTTCTAGAGTTTTTTTCGCCCCCATCAGTTGTACCAACAGCGCCATGAACTGTCCTTGTTCTGGAGAAATCTGCATCCCCGCTCGCGGTTGCTTGGCAGTTTCAACGCGAAGTTGTTTGAGAACCTCGGGCTCTCGCACCGAGTTGGCGAGCAAATAATCGTAGAGGCGATCGGTTAAGTTGAGAGTTTTATTTGACATAGTTTTTTTAGGAATTGGGAATAGTTAGTTTTTGCAAACAACGGTATCAATACTCTCATTGTCTGCTCCAGTGGGATAGCCCATATCTATCGCTCCTGCATGACGGCGAAAGCGCTGAATAGCCGCTTCTTTTTCTGCCTCTGTTTGCTCTTTTTGAGTTGCCATACCGCATTGTTTGTTCGGAGAAATAGCTACCCACTCTGTTAAAGATATTCCTGCTATTTCAGCTTGTCGCGCCAGAGTTTCATCAACTCGATCGCTCAATTCTAAAGTTAAAATTTGACTCATCGAAATTTACCTCCGTTTTCAAATTTGATAATACTAAGGTAATTGTTCTCCCAAAGCCAGCCATTTTTGCAGTTCGACCTCCAGAGTGCATTTATCGCTATTAGCGTTCCGTCGATATGACTTGCAAATTGTTCTTAATTTGCCTTAACTGTCGAATTTCTGAAATTTGGCAATTTTTCCAGTTCGTTGCCTTTTGGCAGGCTTCACTATAAGACATTGTTAAACTATCGCAAAACCAGCGAATAATTAAGTCTATATCTAATAGGAAATGACCTGGAACTATTCCGAATTTAGCGATCGCCTTTGCCCGTAACATCATCGCCGAAACGATCGAAGACTCCCCTCCGTTCGCCCTACTTTCAGCCAGTCGACGATAAACTAATACGGCCACCTCTGCCCATAGAGTATCTTCCGTTGTATTAGCTTTCAGTGCCGCAGTTTCCGCCAAACCAAGCCAGTTAAAGCCTGTCGGTGCCTTTTCTTCCCCCAATTCTATGCGTTTTAGCCATGCAAGAGTTTCTACAGCATCTTGGGGTTTTATTGTAGAAGTTAATTGAGTCATTACCATATAAAACCTTCAACCGCCACCCAACTCCCGAGAGCGATCGCTTGCCGCCATTACCGCTTCTATCAATGCCGAACGAAAACCCGCACTTTCCAACGCAGCAATACCCGCGATGGTCGTGCCCCCCGGACTGGTAACTTTATCCTTTAACTCTGCCGGATGCATACCCGACTCTTGCAACAAAACCGCCGTTCCCAGAACCGTTTGCAAAGCCAACTTAGAAGCGATCGCCCTGGGCAAACCCGCCCGAACCCCGCCATCAGTTAAAGCCTCGACTAAAACCGCCACATAACCCGGACCCGAACCAGAAAGGCCCGTCACCGCATCCATCATACTTTCGGGAACCTCTACAACCTCTCCCACAGCTTGTAAGATTCGTTGGGCAACGTCTAAATGTTCCCGAGTAACGTACTTGCCCGGTGCGATCGCGATCGTACCCGCCCCCACCGTTGCCGGCGTATTCGGCATCACCCGCACTACTGGTAATTCTGGAAAAGCAGTTTCTAACTTACTCAAAGGCGTACCCGCCAAAATTGAAATTATCAAAGGTTTCTCAGGTGCATTAACTGTAAGCAATTCAGAAGCCACCGCCGGGAACACTTGAGGTTTAATAGCCAACAAAACCGCCTCGCTAACATTAGCAACAACTTCTTTGTTATCCCCCGTTACTTCTACCCCATATTTCTCAGCCAAAAAGTCCCGTCTTTCTGGCGAAGGTTCGCTGACCAATACATCTTTAGCAGGGTAAATTTCCTTAACAATTAAGCGGGATAAGAGAGCTTCTCCCATTACCCCGCCACCGATAGAACCAAATTTTTTAGAACTCATTTTTTTATTGGGAATTGGGAATTGGGAATTGGGAATTGGGAATTGGATGAGTTTGTAGTAATCGATGAGCGCGATTTAAAACCATTATCAATTTCCCATTCCCAATACTTACTGCATTGCGTGAGCCTGTTCTGGTTGCCAGACAGTGGAGGCAGGCATATCGCCCGTATTAACCCGAGGCCTACCTTGCGGGACTTCGTGAACCACGCCAGTTTGAGTCCTCACCTGAACGCAGCTTGGAGTAAACAGGAAAATACTCTCGCCGATCCGTTCTTGGTGGCCGTCGAGGGCATAAGTCCCGCCAGCCACAAAATCCACAGCCCGCTGGGCCTGGTCTGGATCCATAATATTGAGGTTCAAGACCACCGACTTGCGTTCTTTCAAAGCGCGAATTGCTTGAGGCATTTCCTCAAAAGTTCGTGGTTCCATAACCACCACTTCAGAAATCCCATTTAAAGCCCCAGGCATACCAATGACATTATTCATAGCAGCTCCAGAAATTGAATCTCCATTAACAACACCAGCACCAGCAGCCGCCCTATCTCTTAACCTGCGGTTATTGCGGCGTTGCTCTTCCGCAACCGCAGCCGGGGGTTGTTGTTCCGGTGGATAGAGGTTTTGGTACTGTTCTCCTTCTAGTTCGTCGTATTCGTATTCGTACTCAACAGGTTCGTTGAGTCCGACCAAATCTCGTAGTTTGGAAAAAACGTTCATAGCTAATGCTCCTTAACTACATATCAAGCCCATCTTAAAAGTTTTAGGGTTAGGTAAGTTTTTTACTATTTACTTTAACTACTGTTTGACAGCATTTCCCCCCATTATTTTCCGTTCGCCAAATAAGACCCGACCCAACCTAATCATAGTAGCACCCGCACTGATGGCTAAATGATAATCTGCCGACATTCCCATAGACAACTGATCCATTTTAATCTTGGACAAATTTTGCCCCTCGATTTTCTCAGCAAGTTCTCGCAGGCCATTAAACCCGAATTGGGTTTGAGAATCGTCTAAGCCTTGGGGCAGGATTGTCATTAGACCTCGAATAGACAAATACTGACATTTATCCAATTCGGCTAAGTCGGCCATTAGCTCTTGAGTCTTCCAGCCAAATTTATCCGGATCCGGCAGGACTTTCACTTGCAGGCAAATAGATGGCCTACAGGATAGCTCTCCGGCCAAGCGATCGAGACGTTGCGCTAATTTTAAACTATCCACAGACTGAATCCACTGGAATTGCTCTAAAGCTTTTGCCGCTTTATTGCTTTGCAAATGGCCAATTAAATGCCAGGTAATATCCGTTAAATCTTGGAGTTGCTCTTGTTTGTCCGCTGCTTCCTGCACCCGATTTTCGCCAAAATCTCGGAGCCCCGCCCAATATGCCGCCCTTATTGCCTCTGGAGGCACTTGTTTGGTGACGGCAATTAAGCGTACTGAGTCCGGCAAACCAGAGCGAATTTTCTCGATCCGTTCCGCAATAGACTCGATTTTATCCATGTTCAATTCGATAGTTTTAGATGAGCAATTAACAATTAACTTCGCAGCAGTTGTAGGCCAAAGGCAAAAGGCATGCATGCAAAAGTTACTAAATTTGAAATATAAATCCAAAGAAAAGATTTTTTTTGTGACTTTTGCCAGAGGTCTAATTAACAATTAACAATTGACAATTAACAATTATTAATTACTATTGAAAAGTATTTTTATGAATTTCCTGTAGTTTCTGGTAATCTGCTGTTTGCCCCAGGCGACGAAACTGCCGCAAGCGCATTTCCACCATGAGGCGAGCATCCGATCGCCCCAAGGGTTCAAATCTAATCCCCTTAGGTCCATGAGTTACTAAAAAAAATAACCGCTGGGCATAGAGGGTCGTAAATAATTCTTGGTTGTCGTCCACCGGACACACCCTGTAAAGCAAGCCGAAATTAGGGTGATTTATGTAATTTTCTCCAGTCATTTAGGTTTAATTTCAACAGGTAATCAAGTGAATTGAAAATTTAATTGGGTTGTTAACGGCTTTACTCTGGTAAAGAATAGCTACCTAGAGCTAACTTTGAAGAAAAGAAATTCAAACAACACGAATACCAACTTACCCATGAAAAGGGCTCCCTGTCAAATGGTATCTTTAGCTACATTTTATTTTTATAGCTCTAATTTCCTTAAGTAATTGTGGGTCTTCGGTACCAAGGTT
>CAZSTZ010000293.1:0-7583 GCA_964609515.1 uncultured bacterium
ACCATTTTCTTCTTCTATTTCTGCCTGAATTTTTGCTAATTCTTCAGGGGATAATTCTTCTAAACGTTTTTGTAAAACGGCGTCTTCGTAGTCTTTTAACTGCTGGTTTAAAGTCATATTTTGAGTAAAAACTCGAAATAAATAGGTCAGCAGCCAGCCGATGAGGCCGCCGACCAATATTGCTTGAGTCCAGATGCCTGCTTGTGGTGCATCTAGTCCCGCTAATTGGAGTAGGAAATAGGCGATCGCGCCTGCAGCAAAGACGCCGATACCAATTCCGATAACGTCAATTCGTCGCATTAAGCTTCAATTTGTCGCCGTTTGGGGCGAAAGTTCAAGAAAGGTGCAAGGAGGATCGTACCAGGGAAGAAGAAGAACATCAAGAAGTACATGAAGCCCCGTTCAAAGGAACTGGCGACGTACCAGCGAATATTGAGGTAGGTGTAAGTTACGGCGGGCATGACGAGGAGATAGGCTCCAGCTAGGACTGCGTAAAGGATTAGGGTTATTAGGTTTGAGTCTAAGGTCATAAAATGGACTATTGCTAAGATTAATTTTTCTCGATTCTATATCTTAATGGGTTGGGGGCTGTCTAGTCCACCGGTTTTGTTATTTCTGGAGGATTTGGGCCATTTTTGTTGGATGGCCCGGTTGGAGTTTCTTGACAAAATGCGTTGGCCATGCTTGGTATAGCTAAGGGGACAAAAGCATCTGGTTTAGTCATAACTTAGGTTTGAAGTGATTTAAGCCCTTGAGTTCCCTGCTTTGTGAAACTTGCAGAATACCTAAACGATGAAAAAAGACGCAGTAATAGACCCTACAGGACTCTACCGCTATTCGCTATTGCGCGAATGGGACGCCAATGCTCCACGGGTCGCCTTTGTTATGCTTAATCCCAGTAGTGCGGATGCAATTACTGATGACCCTACCGTGCGTCGCTGCATCAGTTTCGGCAAATCTTGGGGTTATGGTTCCCTCGAAGTAGTCAACCTATTTGCTTATCGAACCACAAAACCCGCAGAATTAAACCTGGTAAAAGACCCCATAGGACCGGAAAATGACCGCTATCTTAAAGAAGCTTTTACGCTGGCGAATTTAATTATTGTAGCTTGGGGTACTCGGGGTATTTTGAGGAACCGTAGTAGAGAAGTTCTCGATTTTTTAACTGGCTTTGAGGTGTATTGTTTGGGAACTACTAAAAAAGGTTATCCACGTCATCCACTGTACCTTAAAAGCAACACGAAGCCTATCTATTATGCATTAGAATCGAACGCGCATCAAGATTTACAATAACCTTTCCACCCCGGTTTTTTTCTACCTGCCGCCAGACTTCGTAGCCACTCAGAATAGCTTTTTCCCAATCGCCAAGGGAACACTTAGAAACTTCTAAGTGGGAGGTCATATTTTTGATAGTTTTTAGAAGCTGGTAATCAAGAGTTGAAACTCCTTCTAAAAACTGACGATCTTTGGCATAACTAAATACTAGAGCTGATATACCTTCCTCAATAGCTATTGCACGACCGCCATCTTCCACTTCGTCAGTACGAGTATTGCTTCTTCGCTTAAGTTTAAGGTTGCTACGAATGACTGGAGACCAACCCAAAACTGCGGCATAAGAGAAATGAAAAATGTCGTGAAACCGGTAGCCATCATTTGAGTAGGAATTATCGGTCAGATCGTCCCCAATCTGTTCTCCATTAATAAAAGCTTTCATCTTGACTGAGTTATTGTCGATCGCCTCCGTAATCTTAACTTCAAACTGACGTGGCAAGCGCTCGTGTTCTGGGAAGTTTCTGTCAAATATATACCCACCTGTTTGTTCTGAATCTCTCCATCCCCAGCGATCGCGACATTTTTGAAGATTGCCTTCCGCAATTTCTTCTAGTGCGAGATCGAACTTGCTCGACACATTAGTAAGATACCAAAGTAGATCGCCTAATTCTTCTGCAACACGTTCTTTGAAAAGCTTATGGGCTTCGCCGTCCCGGAGGTACTTTTTATACTCGCTCAGTAACTCCCCAGCCTCACCAACTAAACCTAGTAGAGGTACAATTATTGCATTTTTTTCCTCGCCTGGCACTTGGTCTGTCTTCTGCGCTTGTTCTTGATATTCCCTAAAATCCATCATCCACTCCTTATATGTTTTATTTCTATTTACACTTTAACTCAAGAGCTTCTTTAGTGGTTCTGTACTCTTCAATAGCCTGGTTAATTCCCCACTTAGGAGGATACCAATAATCGGGAGGTTTTCCTTTACCCGAGTACCTCTGCTTTATGCGAGTTCTGCCCGATATTCCAAAAATCTCGGGATGTTTAATCCGAGCGTATTTATCTACTTCACAGAATAGATTTTGGCAATCAATTAATTGTAGTTTCCTTCCCCAAAGCGATTTAAAATTCAGTCCTAACCTTTCAAACTCAGACTCTTGAATTTCTGCCATCAACTGAATAATTTCTGGTTCGCTAAGTCCGCCAAGATCGCTAAAGCATTTACGAATACCGTCCAACGCCCCTGGACCTGGAACGACAAATTCCATCTCGCTAAAGTCAGTTATTTCACTATAATTAACATCAGTAACGAACTGATATGCCAAAAAATCGCCTATAGTTGGATATTCGCGCAGCAAATCGAATCCTTGGCGCATATTCTTAGCATCGACAAGCCTTTTTGGCAGATCGTCAGCCATCATCTTCTCGATTAGTTTGAGGTGGTTTCGGTGTTTGGCTGCGTGTCCGAAGCTACTTCTGCCTGAAGGCATGATGTATGCTGCAGAATAGATCTTTTGACCCGACTCAATGGCTTCTGTGAGAACTCGATCGTAGCGATCGAAGGAATATTCGGCGCAAACAATCGACCCTAGCTCGTTCTCCAAAAGCTGCCACGTCTCGATTTTATTGAAGATTTTAAAGAGGATAATTCTAAAGAAAATTTCCTCTGGTGATGATGGAAGAACGTTTTGGTAAATGACGTGACGGATTAAATACTGGCTTACACGATCTGATGCGCGATAGGCATTTGTAAACTTGTATGTCGAAAGGATTGGGTCGTCAGTCCAAGGGATCGGCGCATTTTCTAGCTTTTTAAAAAATATTTTTTGCCGTTCGGCAGCGAATCTCCAGTAGGTATTGAAGACAACCGTAGGTTTTACTGGCAAAATGTGCGAAGGAATCTCAGGTGAGGTGTTGCTCCGATCGCCATATTCGCCGAGATCCAAACTTAGTTGTTTGTTTTGTTCCACGTTTTCAGCAACGTGTTTCTGACTTATGATTCTCATATTATACCTGCCTCTGTTCGTCAGTGGTGGAGTGCAGCCAATTTCTAGCTACATTTATTAGTGAAGCGAGATTATCGTCTGACTTGGTAATAGTGTCTAGCTTGGCTACACCAACAAAGCAGTTCATACGTTCCAACGTCAATCCCATTTCCCCTGCCATGAAATCACCCAGCCTACAAAGACCTAAGTAGTTACCATAAGCTTTCTCAAATATCTGTTGAGTTGCGTAGAAAGCATTAAGCGTTAGAGTTTTTTCCTTGTTTTGGGGAACAAAGCTGACGTGTTGGAGGCAAGGGAAAGGAAGTTGGGCACTGGAAACGTGGTCCCGTTCTGGATCGAAGATCGATGCTTGAAACATACTTCTTCTATAATTGGGATTCAACTTGTACTGAGAAATGATGTATTCAAGTTGATTGCCGTTTTCCGGACCCGAACCAAATGCGATAAGTCTTTCAAAGTAAATACCGCGTCGATTTTTATGGCGTTCTCTGGTTTTATATCTTGGCAGAGCCTTGAGATACTTTTCAAATAATATCTTGCGATCGCCTTTAGACCGCTTCCATAGAGAACTGGGAAATATTGTATTTGCAACCGTATTAACTTTCTGCTTTTTTTTAGAAAAGAGGCAAAGATCCAGTGCATCTCGAATAGTTGGTTCTTCTTCTGGAAGACCATTAGTAAAACCCGTTAAAGTTATTATTAGTGGCGAAATTTCCTTGCCAGGATTATCAATTATATGCATAAATGCACTAGCCCAAGCACGCGAAAGATTTGTTTCTTCAATTAAAAGAGGCCCACTTTTATTCATTTTCACTTTCTTCAAGGTAATGTTAGTTTTGATGATGTTCTCGAAAAGCAATCATGTCATTCGTCGCCGTTTGGGGCGAAAGTTCAAGAAAGGTGCAAGGAGGATCGTACCAGGGAAGAAGAAGAACATCAAGAAGTACATGAAGCCCCGTTCAAAGGAACTGGCGACGTACCAGCGAATATTGAGGTAGGTGTAAGTTACGGCGGGCATGACGAGGAGATAGGCTCCAGCTAGGACTGCGTAAAGGATTAGGGTTATTAGGTTTGAGTCTAAGGTCATAAAATGGACTATTGCTAAGATTAATTTTTCTCGATTCTATATCTTAATGGGTTGGGGGCTGTCTAGTCCACCGATTTTGTTATTTCTGCTGGATTTGGGCCATTTTTGTTGGATGGCCCGGTTGTGGGCCAGGGGTTGCGCTGTGGATCGAGAAACCCGGTTTTTCCAACAATACCTTCGCCATTTTCTCGTAGGTTGTGCGGACCTCCGTGAAACCCAACATCCTTGCTTTGCGGTTCGCTCCACCCAACCTACGAATGGTATTTTTTTATTTTGGCGACGTAATTTGTCCAAAAAACCGGGTTTCTTAACTTGCCCCTAGAATTGGGTTTTATTTCTTTTCCACTTGCCAATCTTCGGAACTTAAACCGAACCTTTCGAGAGCTTTTAAACAAAATGAGTTAATATTTCTAGCAGACAAGTTAACCTCGATAAATGCCCCGTTATTCAGTTCTCTTTTGTGTCTGATTTTTTGACTATTCCAATTGATTAAACGGGGATAATCTTGCACCATCTCTCTAAACTCATCTTCATCTAAATCAGCTAAAGCGTTCATAGTAATTTCTAAAACATCCCGCCAGCTTTTCACTGAGTATTGCTGGTTAAGTAAAGATAAACTTTTCGGTTTTGTTCCCGTTAATGTGTCCTCAACTGTACTTTCTTGACTGCCATCTCCAAAGTCAGGCCAGATTTGCAAACAAATATCGGCTAAATATTGCGATCGCTCTTCGATATCTTCCTTTTTCCAGGTCGTTTTTTTTTGGAAATACTTGTTTAATTCCAGATTACTTTCTGCTAAAACTTCCCTTTTTTTGCTAAAAGAATAATTAGAAAGCTCGCCATTATACGCAGTTAAGGTTAAATTACCAAGGGTATGTAGCAACAATTCGTGGGTTGTTTCCCAATCTTCTCCTAAAGACTTTTCCCAGTCTTTATTGAGTTTTTGGGGCATAACGTGTTCGATGGAAAGGTTATCAAAAGATACTGCTTCTTTATGAGCAAAAGATTGCTCTATCGATTCTAAAATCAGTTTGGCTTTTTCTGCCTTAACTCTACTACTATAAAGGTCAATTTCTGTTAACCTGTCTTTAAAATCATCATCCCTGGGATATTTCTTACCAGTCAGAATTTGCTTTAATCTCTCCAGAAAGTTTCCCTCTATTTTTTGCTTAATTTGACTGTAGAGATAAGGAAACATTTTATTAAGAGAGTTGGTAGGAAAGTTGCAGACAAAACGCCTAATAATTAAGTTTTCAACAATTTTTAAAACTTCTACAAACTCGTCAGTAGATAAATCGCTTTCGGTAAGTTCTTCATAACAATTGAGCAAAAACGGATAAACCGTCGTAACGTCTAACCGCTTCAGACGCATCAAGTAGTTACTAATTAATTTATTTTTTTCCCGACTGGGTTCGATTAGTTTGTGATAGTATTCGGCAAATTTAGCTAAATCTTTTAAAGATTCTAAGGCATTTTCGGGATTAACTTTATCCTTTAAGGTAAAATAAACTTGGTCTTTTTTTACTTCTAAACCATCTTTCATTAAATAATGACGAATGCACTCGGTTAAACTGTCACCCAAAGCATCCTGCATCGGTTCCCAATATTGAGCGTAAATTTTCTCTTGTTTGTCTTTATGAATCCTCATAAAAAGGTAGTTTCTGATTAGGTCTGCCTGAGTTAAAGGTTTTCCTTTGGCATTTAAACTCTCAAAAACTAAGTAGGGATTTTCGTCGTCGTCTAAGGTAATGCTAACTAAAGAAAGACCGCCAATAATTGCTTTTTTAATAGAGTTTAAATCAATTGCTTGTTTCTTTAACTCTTTGTCAAAAAAGCGATAACACTCATTAATTAATGACTTTTCAGAATTAGGAGAACCAGCATCAATAATCTTATGAAAGTCGGGGCGATCGCTCTGAGTTGGTTGTAGTTTATATCGTTCTAAATCTTCTTCATAAGGATTGGTGAGAATAGTATTATTAATTTGTTCTCCTAATTTACCTGTTTCCTGTTGTTGTTGGGCGCGATCGCGAACCACCGCCAATAAAATTAAAATAGTAGTTAATCTTTGTTGTCCGTCGATTAATAAATACTGAGATACACCTTGAGGCACAGAACCAGTCTGCATCGTCACCATAGAACCCATAAAATGAGGTCTTATCGTTTCCTGTTCTGTCAGTTCTATCAGATCCTCCCATAAATTTTCCCATTGTTGACGCTGCCAACTATAGCGACGTTGAAATAAGGGAACGAGGTATTGTTGGGTACCTTCTAAAATTTTTTGTAGTTTAGTTTCCGAAGCTTTCATATTTTTTGTGTGGTTGTTGAGAGTATTTTTTTAAAAAAATAACATATAGCTCCAGCCCTCGACCCTGACAGGTCCACCTATTTTGCTCGCCAAACTTGGGCCATTTCTAGGGTTGGGCCAGCTTGAGTTTATGGCCCAAAATACAGTTCTAAAATCTAAAATAAAAAAAATTTTCAAATTAGTTGCACAAAAGGCAAACTTTATGGTTAAATAAAAAATACTGTGATTTTAATCGGAATTAACCAAAACCCGAGGAGCAGTAAAAACCCCGATTCGGGGGCGTGGCGGAATGGTAGACGCTACGGACTTAAAATCCGTTGAGGTTAAACCCTCGTGTGGGTTCAAGTCCCACCGCCCCCATTTGTAACTAAAAATTTGTCAGGTCGCTTTCCCTGTCAAAGCATTATTTTAAAAGGCTTTCAATGATTTCTTTAAAAGAGATTTTGAAAGCCTTTTGATTTGGGATTTAGTGGCCTTCTTTCTCTACTTTGAAGGCAAGTTTAAAAATACGAGGGCAAAAGTCGGGCAAAAGTCGGGCAAATTTTGGGGAGAGTTTTTAACGAAAATCAGGCCATTTTTGAAAATTGGGTGGCGCTTGGGATGAAAAATAGATTTTGGAAAGATTAAAGAGAATTTTGGCTCCAGTGCGGTTGGTAATTATAAATAAAGCATTCAAAGGCGAACTCTAACCAAAGGAAAAACCAATGAACTAAATAACCGTGACATCTCCCACACTAACCATTCGGTATAGTGTGGGAGATGTCACAAGTCAGGGAAAAAAATGGCAGTTATTCGGAATGTCGCTATCTTAAACCTTGCTGCTTCAATAAACTGTCCGCCCAAACAGCATCGGTCTCGGTTGACACTCCCCGCTCTAAAGAGACGGGGATTCTTCATTCACAGACTCGCCATC
>CAZSTZ010000294.1:0-7490 GCA_964609515.1 uncultured bacterium
CCGTTCCCTAAAAGCGTTCAAATTTTGGGTTTATTCTTGCATTGAGATGCTCCCTTTAAGTGTTAATATCCGTTTTGAGTATGAGTAGGAGACCCTCGATTTAGATTCGCCGGATGCACCAGATGCGCCGCCGTAATCGTAACAACACAGACCAGAGCCATTTTAAGCTAAGGAACCTTGTTAAAAAATAAACTACCAGTCTCTTGTAGGTAGGGCGATCGCGAACCGGAACCCGACACCGATATCTCCGGAAAATTGCCATTCCCTAACCTGGTTCTGCTATTTTTAAAAAGTTGATATGCTGAATATTAGTTAAAAAATAGATCGTAAAAGTTTAGAAATTGACTCTGGAGCGAGCATAACGTGACTTTTCAAGAACTAATAGAGAAAGGTGGCCCCGCTATGTGGCCGCTAATAGTTATATCCATTTTGTCTTTAAGTACCATTGTCGATCGCCTCTGGTTCTGGGCAAGTCTTTCGTTAAAGGAAAGGCGAACTGTTAAAAGAGTCCTGGAAGCTGCCCGCCGAGATTGGGGCGTGGCAACGGAAATGGCCAGGCGAGCTAGCAAACAGCCTATCGGTAGATTTCTCTACGCCCCACTGCGACTCCAAAATGCCGATCCAGAATTATTTAAACTGGCCCTAGAAGCTGCCGCCGATGAGGAGTTGGCTTCAATGCGCAGGGGCGACAAACTTTTAGAAGGGGCCATCGCTTTGGCGCCAATGTTGGGTTTGTTGGGAACTGTTCTGGGCTTGATCGGTTCTCTCAGTTCTATTCGTCTGGGAGACTTGGGAACTTCCTCCACCGCAGGGGTGACGACGGGCATTGGCGAGGCCCTGATTAGTACGGCTGCAGGATTGGTTGTAGCTATTTTTACTTTGGTTTTTTATCGACTTTTTCAAAGTTTCTTTTTCAATCAAACTAAAGTTTTTCGCCAGGCAGGTAACGAATTAGAATTGCTCTATCGCCAATACTGGCATCAAAATGCTGTTAATTTTTCTCCTATTTCAACTGAGGATATTTCTAAGGTTCCTCCTCCCCCTCCTCCTCCTTTAAAACCGGATAGCAATTTAACTGAATCTGAATCTGAATCTGAAACTGAATCGGAAAAAAGTTCTTAGTAATCGCTTTAGCAATTTAAACCAAGTAATACTAACTCACAAAAAATTCCCCATTCCCCATTCCCTATTCCCTATTCCCCATTCCCCATTCCCCATTTCCCATTATCAATTATGAAAATAAATTTAGATTCTCCAATAGAAGAAGTTCGCATTGAGTTAATCCCTTTAATTGATGTTATTTTTTGTATTTTGACGTTTTTTCTACTGGCAGCTTTGCAGTTAACCCGCCAGCAAGCTATTAGCGTAGACCTGCCTAAGGCTAGTACCGGTCAAGCTCAAGGTCAGGAAATGTTGATAGTGAGTATAGACAGATTGGGTAAAACTTACATCGAACAACAACCGGTGACTTTGAGGGAACTGCAAGAGCTAGCTGGCAGATACTTACAGTTATATCCTAATGGGGTGATGGTATTGTACGCGCCTAAAGAGGCTAAATATAATGATGTGGTGCAAGTGCTGGATCTGTTGCGAGAGATGGGAGGCTCTCGGGTGGCTTTGGCTACTCTGCCGGGAACGCCCCAGGCGGAGAACGATGATGGTTCCGATACGAGTCGCCCCTCGATTAACAATACTGTAGAACCGGAAAGTTACCCCCTACCGGCACCTCCCGAAGATTAGCTATTATCGTTACTGAGAGAAAGAGTATAATCGCTGAAGCGATTACTACAAGCCTCAACAAAAAATGTCTTTTTCAGAACTTATCGGACAGCCGCAGGCAGTGGCACTCCTAGAACGGGCGATCGCTCAAAACCGCATCGCCCCCGCCTATCTATTTGCCGGTCCGGAGGGAGTCGGGCGCGGTTTGGCAGCAAAATGCTTTATCGAACTCCTCTTCTCTGGAGAAGGAAGCAAACACCGAGACCCCCAACAGTTACAACATCGCCTCAAGGAAGGAAACCATCCAGACTTACTCTGGGTGGAACCAACTTATTTACATCAAAGCAAACTCCTCACCGCTAAAGAAGCGGCAGAAGCAGGGTTGAAGCGCAGGGCGAGACCCCAAATTCGCCTAGAACAAATCCGCGATATCGGTCGCTTTCTCTGCCGTCCGCCACTGGAAGCGGCGCGAACTGCTGTTGTGTTGGAACGAGCAGAAACAATGGGGGAAGGGGCCGCTAACGGGTTGTTGAAAACTTTAGAGGAACCGGGTCCGAGAGTAACTTTGATTTTAATCGCGCCGGGAGTGGATTCTTTGTTACCGACTCTGGTTTCCCGCTGCATGCGGATACCTTTTTATCGGTTGGATGGGGAGAAGATGCGGCAAGTTTTGGAAAAGGCAGGTCGCCCGGAGGTTTTAGCTAATGCGGAGGTGATGGCAATGGCGCAAGGGAGTCCGGGGGAGGCGATCGCTTCTTGGCAGCAGCTACAAGAAATTCCCGAGGAAATTCTCCGGGCAGCCACTAAGGAAATTGAGACTATTCGTCAAGGGTTGGAACTTGCCAGAGAGATTAGCAAAACTCTGGATACTGAAGGACAGTTGTGGTTGGTGGATTATTTGCAACACAATCTCTGGCGACGCCAACATCGATTAGGAGAATATCGAAAGCAATATTTGGAAAGTTTGGAAAAGGCCCGTCGGTGTTTGTTAAGTTACGTTCAGCCCCGTTTGGTCTGGGAATGTACTTTTATGGCCATGTGCGAAGCTCGTTTGTAGCAATCCCTTCGGCGATTGTGGCCCGCGAAAAAAAAATTTTTTAAACCCCTTGACAAGTCGCAAAATCTCTGCTAACGTATAGTTAAGATGTTAAAATGGGAGGAGATGGGCGTCGATATATAGATGGGCCATTTTTTGGACATCGCTGTTAACTCAACAGGCAGGATGCCTGTTCTACGGGTTGAGGCAGGATGTCTGTTCTACGGGTTGAGATACGCCGCCATTTATCGAGTTGCTGTAGAAATGGTTTTCCCCAAAGACATTAAAGTGCGCTTGAAGTTGTCGCTGCGACTTTTGAAGTCGTCGCCTTTCCCTAACTCGAATGCCATGCCTTTCGCCCCCGCCGATAATAATTTTAAATAAACTTCGCTTCCTCTCTGTTGGGTGCGAATGACTGGATAAAATTGATGCACTCCCGCAGTTTTCATCGCTGCCACTACTTCTTCTATATCTTTAGTTTCTTTGTCGGGGATGTGGGGCGGGGCGTCGGTGATTAAGACGATCGCTTTATTCCCTTCTGGATGGAAAGGTTGCTGCAACGCTAACATTATTGCATCCAAACTGCTCTCCGGCGCATCTCCTCCACCGCTTGCCTCCAGTTTGGCGACTTGTTGGCGAAATAATGCGGGGTTGTCGGTGAAGATGTCGCCGCCAAAGGTTAAAACTCGATGTTCTTCGTTGATGAGGCGATCGCGAAATTCCACCATCCCTACCCGAGCTCGTACTCCGTCTTTTTCGATGGTCTCGGCAAACTCGATTATTGTTTCTTTAATTCCATTAATTTCTCTCCACATACTCTCGGTGCAGTCTAAGACAAACATAATATCGACTTTGCGCTTGCCGGCTATAGTCGCCGCCCTTTGTTTTAAGGTTTTCGCAAGTTCTTCTGGGGCGTAACTTTTTACAGTTTTTGCTACTTCTGCTGCTGGTTTTGTTATTGGTAATTTCGTGCCGCATTCGTTACAAAATTTGGCACTGTCTAAGTTGGATGCTCCGCAAGCGTTACAGTTTTTCATCGTTGTTTTACTCCTATTTAAAATTGTTCGTAGTAATCGCTTTAGCGATTTTAAAAAAGTATGGTTTAAATCGCTGAAGCGATTACTACGAACTACGACTAAAGTCGTTACTACGAACTGGTAAAAGAAAGAAAGATATCTCCTACTTTGAGAAAGTCTCCTGGTTGGAGTGGTAAGGGGCGATCGCCTATTAACTTACCTTTTAACATCGTACCATTTTTACTCCCCAAATCTCGGACAAAATAATCGTTACCTTGGCGGGAAAACTCCAGATGTTTCCTACTAATACTCGTATCCGCCCCCGCCAACTCCGCCCGCCCCAAAATCTGCGACTCTCCATCATTAATATTAATAAAAGTTCGCGCCCCTTTATTACTTCCCGACTCGACTATTAATAAAGGATATTCAAAACTCAAATTACTAACAACTTTTTCCGACTCCCCAGAAATTCCCAACTCGCAAATAATCTCTTCCACTTCGAGATAACGTTCGTTGGGATCTAGTTTCATCATTTTTAATAAAACCCGTTTTGCCTCTGGGAAAAAGTCGCAATCAAAATCAGTTAAATCTATTCCTTCCGTCGGCGGCGGCGTTTGGGTGACGTACTCGAAAAAATCCTCCAATTGATACCAACTTCGGCGCTGCCAGAAATGCTCTCCCATCGCTAATTCGTAGAGAATTTGACCCAGAGCATAAATATCAGTTTTAGCATCCGCCACTTGCCCTCCTTCTAAGAATAATTCCAACGCCATATAAGGAGGAGTGTCGATAATTTCGCCGCTGAGAGTTAGGTTTTTATCTTTAAATTTGGAGACTCCAAAATCGATTATTTTTACTTGGGAGTCGTCGCCAATTAAAATATTAGCGGGTTTTAAGTCTCGGTGGATGACATTGCAGTTATGGGCGGCGGCAACTCCTAATAATATTTGTTGGAAGATGTCTCGTTTTTGGGAGTTAGTTAAACTGCGTTTTAAGAGCAAATCATCCAAAGAAGCGCCGGGGAAATATTCAAACAGAATTAAATAAGTATTGTCATCCCATTTTTTCAGTCCGACAACGGGGATAATCTGAACTGAAGGAATATTTACTTCTGCTTCTAAGCGTATTCTTTCAACTAAAGTAGCATCCGGTTTTACTCCTTGGATGACTTTAAGGGCGTAGAGTTGTTTGTTATTAGGATTAATTGCCTTCCACGCCGAACCAAAAGCACCGGTGCCCAGAAGTTCTAAGAGTTGAACTTTTTCGACTTTGTCGAGGTGGATGGGAACAGTTCCACCTTCCATTAATTCGAGGATTTTAGTCATAGTTAGCAGCGGATTTTGAAGCGGATGTAGCGGATGGGTTGTTGGTGGGGGAAATGGGTTGGTTGGCAGCGGATTTTTTTAACGGATTTAACGGATGGGTTTTTGGTGGGGGAAATGGGTTGGTTGGCAGCGGATTTTTTTAACGGATTTAACGGATGGGTTTTTGGTGGGGCAATTAACAATTGACAATTGACAATTGACAATTAACCCTACTGAATCATCGTTTCATAACCGGCACTTTCTCCTAAATAACGCCATAAAATCAAAGTTTGATTGTCAGTTTCTCCCGCCTCGCGACCAATATTAATTAACTCCATTCCTACTTCTTTTAAACTGTCTCCAGCGAGAGAATTTTTTAACTGTTTCCAAGTTATTTTTCCCGTCACGCCGTCGCTGCACAATAATAATAAGTCTCCAGAATTTAAAGACGCATAATGCACGGGTAATTCTGGGGGCAATTTGTCGCAACCTAAATACAGTTCCAACATATTTTTGCCTTCGTGATGTTCTGCCATTTGGGAACTAATCATGCCGCCGCGCATTAATGCTTTTGCTACGGTATGGTCGTCGCTAATTTGACGGAGTTTGCCTCGGGAATAATGGAAAATTGGACTGTCTCCTAAATTGGCGATAATTGCTTCTGGGGGAGAGATTAAAACGATGGCTAAGGTACTTCCAGAATTATGCCAATTATTGTTTTTTACCATCCTTTTAATATAGGCGTTGGTTTGAGCGATCGCCTCCCGCAAAGCATCCCCCAAATCTTCCCGAGTGGCGACAGTTTTCTCCTTGCCATTTTGACAATTAATTCCTAGTTCGAGTACCAGCAACTCAAACAACAACAAACTAATTTTCTTCAACGCCTCCCGACTGACATCTTCCCCATGTTCGTAACCGCCCATACCGTCGGCAACCGCTAAAATTGTCAGAGGAATTTCTCCTGGGGCGGGGGTTATTTGACAGACTAAAAAACTGTCTTCATTATTATCTCGCCCATTAATTTCGCTACAAGTAAAATAATCCATATCAATTAACAATTAAAAAAGATTGTAGTAGATTGTAGGTTGGGTGGAGTGAAACGAAACCCAACACAGCCTCTTGTCAAATTCTCAAGATTGTAGGTTGGGTGGAGTGAAACGAAACCCAACATCGTTAAACTTTCTCATTCACAATTTATCTTAAAACATCACCAAACTTTTCCCCATTTAAAACCGATTTAAAATTCTCGATTTTCCGAGAAGCGTTAAGAATTTCAATACCAATAATATTACCTTCAGCATCATAATCGACGATAACCCCAGGACTAACAGAGTCGCTTTCTTCTACTTCCATTTGACCCCAATTTATTCTCAAAACATCAACTTCATAATCGTATTTAGTTTTCATTGTTTTTTACTTTTAAAGATTAGAGCATTTCTCGTTAAAACGAGGTACTTAATATCCCCCTAAATCCCCCTTGAAAAGGGGGACTTTAAAACAAAATTTTACCATAACCTCTTGCCAAATTCTCAACCTTATGCTAATCTCCTTTTAATCGAGTAAAGTGGGCCTAAATTGCGCTTAAATAAATTGCCTGTTAACCAGGATACCCTCTGGCTGAGGGTTTTAGGCAGGGGCAAGACTCAAGAACGAGCCATTTTAGAAGGCCCTACCTCAAGGCCACCCATTAAGGCAAAGTTTAGCAGAGCTGTTAGCAAGTTGGCACGTCACAATAGAAACAAAGGACGATTTAACTCAAAATGACCGGGAGTTGCTTATGAAGCGATCGCCAGCTTATTTGCGCTGGCGGGAGGATACTTTGGAGCAAGGTCGCCAAGCTGGCATCCTGGAGGGCCGTCAGGAGGGCCGTCAAGAAGGCCGTCAAGAAGGCCGTCAAGAAGGCCAACAGAACAATCGGCGGGAAATGATTGAAAGTTTCTTCAAGGTCCGCTTTGGTTCTATAGATGAGGAACTGTCGGCTATTGTCGAACCGATGTTGCAGTTGCCCCAAGACGAGTTAGCTTCTCTTTTGTTAGCTGCTTCAAAGGAAGAATTGTTAGAACGGTTTGGCAAATAAGAAACTTGTCAGAAACCCGGTTTTTTACTTTTTAAAAAAACCGGGTTTCTCATTTGTTTGTTGGCAATTAGCAATCAAGAATTAACAATTAAGAATTAACTATTGGGGTTTTTTGGCGTGGGAAAAAAAATTAGTTAGCAGCGGATGTTGAAGCGGATGTAGCGGATGGGTTATTAGTAGGTGAAATAGGTTAATCGATGGTTTTTTTAATCCTGATTTTTTGCCCCTGCCCCACGCTTAACCTCCTGCTTGCCAACCAACCAACCCCAACCCCCAACCAACCACCCATCCGCTACATCCGCTTCAACATCCGCTGCCAACCAACCAACCCCAACCCC
>CAZSTZ010000295.1:0-2622 GCA_964609515.1 uncultured bacterium
CCATCCGCTACACAAGCATTCACATTTATTCCTCTGGCTCCCCCCAACTCAGCGGGGGGCGGGGGGGGAGCCACAACATCCGCTGCTAACCGGCATTTTTCATTACTAACCGAAAAGCGATCGCCCCCACAGAAACCTAAGAAACCCGGTTTTTGCAAAAAACCCGGTTTCTGGTGGGCGATGAAATTTGGGTTGGTGGGCGATGGGGGTTGGTTAGCAGCAAAAAAACTGTCAATTAACCCGCTTCACCTACCAACCGCCCATCCGCTACATCCGCTTCAACATCCGCTGCTAACCCACATTTTTCATCCGCGCTTCTGGCATCAGAAAAATCTAGCCTCGCGAAACCCCCACATTAAAATTATGCCCCCTCAAACGTTCGACAACCTGCACATCTTCCACCCAGAAGCGGCGATCGAAACGAACTAACTGCCGACACGACTTGCCCGCAACCATCGCCATCACCGGAACAAGCGCCCTTCCCTCTGGGGCGGCATATTCCTCTAACACCATTTGGAGATTTCTCATAAGTTCCCCATCCGCCACCTGTTGGGGCGTTAGTTGCAAAACGATCGCCATCTCCCGCATTATCGACATCGACGTTTCGGCAGCAACAGTCTGGGAGGGCGGGGGCGACGACGGCGAGTAGGTTTTCGGAAAATGTTCCTCTGGGGGCGACGGCATCGGCGACGACTCCTCCGCCGCGACTAACTCCAACTTATCCGCAGTTAACTTAACCCGACCTTCCCGTTTTTCCGTTTTGCCAGTCACCAGAAGCAAAGTTTCCTCCTCCTCTTCTTCTAATAAATGCTTAAACCGGTTGTAAGTCGAAGGGAAAACCGTCACATCCACTTTTCCCGTCTCGTCCTCTATTTCTAGAAACGCCATCTCGTCGCCATTTTTGGTAGTGATGACTTTGACGCGGGTTAACTTCCCGATCGCCCTCACCGATACTTTCTCCGGTTTGTCCTCCAAACTCTCTACCAAAACCACATCCCCCCTGCCCCGCCTCGCCAACTTCGCCGGATGTTCCGACGGCGTTTCTATTTCTTCCTCTTCTATTTTTTCTGGGGGCATCTCCACGGCGGCGGGAGTTGCAGGGGCGATCGCTTCCTCCTCCTCTTCCTTTTCTTCCCCTTCTATATTTATAGGAGAACTGTTTTCCACAGCATCCGCCATCTCCTCTTGGATCCGTTTCGCCTCCTCCACCAACAACTGAACCTCATCATCCTTAGTTTCCGCCTTACCCGTCAGCAGCAAAACCGTCCCCACTTCATCCAGCAAAGGCCCCACTTCCTCAAAAGTCTTCGGAAAAATAATCGCCTCCATCTGACCGGACATATCCTCTATTTGGAGGAAAGCCATGCGATCGCCCTTTTTCGTCGTATGTAACTTTTGACCGGCCACCATCGCCACGACCTTAACGGCACCCTTAGTTTTTTTCTCCTTATCCTTTAATTGGGCGATAGTTATGGCATCCTCCACCGGGTTAGTCTGCAAGATACATTTAAGTGGATGGTCGGAAACGTAGAAACCGAGTAACTCCTTTTCTTTCTTCAACTTTTCCTGAGCCGAAAAATCGACTATACCGGTTTTTTGCGGCACCGTCTCAAAAGCATTTTCACTTTCTGCGGCCCCACCGATGCCCAAGTCAAACAAATTTAACTGACCGCTATCTCGGTCGCGGTTGCGCTTTTGAGCCCAAGCGATGATATCTGGAAGTTCTTTAATTAACTTCTGGCGGTTGGGTTCGAGTTTATCGAAGGCCCCGCAATAAATTAAAGATTCCAGGCCGCGAGAATTGATAGCTTGTTGGCTGACGCGATCGCAAAGGTCAGCCAAACAAACAAACGGGCCCTTTTCCTCTCGGGCTTTCAAAATCTCCATAATCGCCCCATCCCCCAAATTTTTCACCGCCGAGAGACCGAACAAAATCCTCCCCTTACCATCTCCAGAAGCAGACTTCGGCAGCGGCGTAAAATCCACTTTCGACCGATTAATATCTGGCGGTTCTACTTCTATATTAAAGCGCTGACAATTAGCGATATATTTCTGAACCTTATCTTGGTCGCCGCTGTTAGCAGTGAGCAAAGCCGCCATATATTCGACGGGATAATTTGCCTTGAGGTAAGCAGTTTGATAACTGACATAAGCGTAGGCCGTAGAGTGGGACTTATTGAAGCAATATTCGGCAAATTTAATCATTTGCTCGAAAAGGTTTTGAGCGATTTTAGAAGACACGCCTTTTTTCGCCGCGCCGTCGATGAATTTTTCCCGATGTTTCTCCATTTCCGCAACCTTCTTTTTGCTTATCGCACGCCTTAGAAGATCTGCTTCCCCCAAAGAATATCCCGCCAAATCTTGCGCCATTTTCATAATTTGTTCTTGGTAACAATTATGAACCACCACCCCTTGCGCCAGAAAATAAGGCGAACTTTGGTCCTCCATTTCCAAATCGAAACATTCCGCCTCTCCCGCCTCCTCCACCGAGACAACATAAACCAACCTTGCATCTGGTAAATTTGGCAGCGGATTTTTTAACGGATTTAACGGATGGGTTTTCGAGGGGCGAACTAGGTTGGTTGGCAGCGGATTTTTTAACTGATTTAACGGATGGGTTTT
>CAZSTZ010000295.1:2722-7467 GCA_964609515.1 uncultured bacterium
GGCGAACTAGGTTGGTTGGCAGCGGATTTTTTAACTGATTTAACGGATGGGTTTTCGAGGGGCGAACTAGGTTGGTTGGCAGCGGATTTTTTAACTGATTTAACGGATGGGTTTTGGGTGGGTGAATTGAATTTTGCAGTCCTGCCCCGCCCCCGCTTTTTAACGCAGACAAAAACCGAGACTTATCGGAGACAACGAGATAATCGCCCCCCAGAGAATAAGCAATCTTCAAACTTGCCAAAAGTTTGCCAACTCGTTCCAAAAATTGAGGAGAAGAAAGGAACAGGCAAGATGCCCGTTCTACATTTTCCCCCTCCCAAAGACCGCGCAATAAATCTCTTCGGTCTTGTTCCGAATAATCCAAAACATTTTCTGGCAACTCTTTTAACAAACCCAACAAATAAGCTTCGTTTTGGCGGAGTTTTTTCTTACCACTAGAAACCGGCCATTTTTCATAAACTTCAGAACCATCCGCCGCCCCTTTCAACTCCCAAGCAAACTTATCGCCTTCTGGAGTCAAAAAGCGATGATTTTTTCCAGCAAAAATTACCGTCCCGCTAGACAAAACAATCTTCAAAATTTCCTTAACCCCACTCCGCCACTGCTTGGCAACTTTCGCCTCCCAAACTCGACTGCCATTGGAAGTTAAAATAGTATCGCCCTTCCTAACATTTTCGATCGCCACCATCGAACCATCGGGTTTATCAATTAAAGTTCCCTTTGGCAAACACAAAACCCCATAAGTCTCGTTCAAAATCGGTTCCAACAAAACATGGTCGTACCTAATTTCTTCCCGTCCGTGTTTCCGATCTATAAACTTAGGAATTAAACCCGCATCCAGAGGCCCCGGACGATACAAAGCCAGAATCGAAGAAATATCCTCAATACTCGAAGGCTTCAACTTTCTAACAATATCCATCATCCCCGAAGATTCCAACTGAAAAACCCCCTCCAAATCTCCAGAAGCAATCAACTTATAAGTATTCTCAACATCCTCTGGCAACTTCTTAATCTTCGCCACAATTTCCATAGCCTTCCTCTCGTCCGCCGGCAAAGTTTCCGCATTAATAGAATGCTTATGATTTTGATAAATTGCCTTCGTCGCATTCTGAATAATAGTTAAATTCTTCAGCCCCAGAAAATCCATTTTCAACAGACCCAAAGCCTCCAAATCTTCCATAAAATACTGAGTAATAACCGCCCCATCGTTATTGCGTTGCAAAGGCACAATTTCATCCAGAGGATCCTTAGAAATCAAAACCCCCGCCGCGTGAACCCCAAAAGTCCTATTAGTACCCTCAATAGTTATCGCCATATCTATCCACTGACGAACCGAAACTACTCCCGCCGGTTCGCCCTTAGAATCTGTTATTGGTACGGTTTTATTGTCGTAAGCTTCTTTAAACTCCGGCGTAGGAGTTTCGTCGGAAACCATCACCTTTAACTTAGTAGGTTTTCCCCGGGAAACCGGAATCAACTTTGCCATTTTATCCGCCTCCCCATAAGGGACTCCCAACACCCGGGCGACATCTTTTAAAACAGCTTTAGAAGTCATCCTATTAAAAGTAACAATCTGCGCGACTTTATCCACTCCATATTTCTCGGTGACATACTTAATCATGTCATCTCGCCTGTCAATAGAAAAGTCCGTGTCGATATCTGGCATCGACTTCCGTTCCGGGTTCAAAAATCGCTCGAATAATAACCCGTGATGCACCGGATCGATATTCGTAATTTTCAGAGCATAAGCCACCAAAGAACCCGCAGCGCTTCCCCGCCCCGGCCCCACCGGAATATTATTATCCCTGGCAAATTTAATATAATCCCAAACCACCAAAAAATAGGTCGAAAAACCCATTTTATCGATCGTGCTTAGTTCGTATTTCAACCTTTCCTCGTACTCTGGATGCTGTCGAGAAACATCTTGTTTGCTTTTAACTTTTAACCTTTCTTGCAAACCCTCCCAGGTGACTTCTTCTAAATAAGTTACCGGGTTATGACCGCTAGGAATGGGATAATTAGGAATGCGCGTATCGCCAAAAAGGTCGTAAGTTTTAATCTTTTCTGCCACTTCGAGAGTATTGGCGATCGCCTCTTCTATTACCTCATCCTCCAGATGGTCTCGAAACAACATTTTCATCTCTGCGGCGGACTTCAAATATTCAGTGCCGCTGTAGCGCATCCGCTTTTCTTCAGTTATCAATTTTTGAGTATTAATACAAAGCAAAGCATCGTGAGCGTCAACATCCTGACAATTAGTAAAGTGGGAGTCGTTTGTCGCGATTATTTTTATTCCTAATTCTTTAGCAATTTTGACAATAGCGACGTTAATTATCCGGTCTGCTGGATAGCCGTGGTCTTGTATTTCTAAATAATAGTCTTCGCCAAAGATTTTTTTGTACCATTTGGCAACTTTCCGCGCCTCGTCTATTTCTCCTTTTAAAATATTTTGGGGCACTTCTCCCGCCATACAACCGCTGGTGACAATCAAACCTTCGCCGTGTTTTTCTAAGTATTCTTTATTAATACAAGGTCTGCCAAAAATGCCTTTTCCTTGGAAACCATCCAGATGAGAAACAGTTGTTAATTTAACTAAATTTTTATAACCTTCGGTGTTTTTAGCTAAGACGATTTGATGGTATTTTTTCCGTTTGGTTTTCTTATCTTCCAGTTCGCCGTTGACGACGTACATTTCGTTGCCGATGATGGCCTTGATGTTTTTATTTCGACAGAGTTTGATTAACTGGAGGGCCCCATACATAACGCCGTGGTCCGTCAGGGCGATCGCCGGCATCCCTAATTCTGCGGCCCTGTCGATTAATTGGGGCAGTTGGGACGCTCCGTCTAAAAGGCTGTAGTCGCTGTGGGTGTGGAGGTTGACGTAGGACATGGTTTTGGTAATGGGTAATGGGGAAGGATCCCCCCGGCCCCCCTTGGGAAGGGGGGAGGAAGAGGGTTAATCTATTTTAGAACAGTCCCAGAAAGACGGTGCATTAGTTTTACTTATGTTTTTTTTTTCTTAGATAAAAAATTTAAAAGCAAAAATGGCAAAAAAGTTCTCGAAGCCGGTTTTTAGGTCTATAATGGAAGTGGTGCCCGTAGGAAAACGCGATCGCGCTCTCGAAACAATTTTTAAGCGAAAGCGTTGATAAGCAAGGGGTAGAAGAAAATTCGCCGCAGCGGCAAAAACGGCGAATTTTGAAAAATTCAGTATTGGGTGTGGGGGAGGTAGAGGTGGCGCTTGGGATGACAAGTAGAAAACGCGATCGCCACCATCAAAAGTAGGTTGGGTGGAACGAAGTGCAACCCAACAAAGAAAGGGTATTTGAGCAAAGTAGCGATCGCTTTAACGATTGTTCTCAGTTGTTAGTTATTGGTATTTTTTGTTAGTTCTAAACCTCTTCTCCGTAAAATCTGCTGCCTATTTTTGGTTTATAATCCAGTTATCTAACTACTTTAAAAACAATGCAAATCAAGGATTTAACGGTAGAGGAACTCAAAACCGTAATTCGGCAAACCGTTGTCGAAACTCTAGACGAATATATGGACGATCCAGACGAAGGTTTAGAACTTCGAGAAGAAGTAAAGTCGCGCCTGGCAGAGTCGTTAAGGAAAACAGAAGCAGGGGAAGGGGGCATTCGGGCCGAGGAAGTCGCTAAAAAATTGGGGTTAAATTGGTAATGGATTATTCGATAGAATTTAAAGTTGAGGCGATCGCCAGCCTCGAAAAACTCGATCCAATCATCCAACAACGCGCTCTCAATAAAATCAAATGGTTGGGAACTAATTTTGACCAATTGACCCCTCAACCTTTAACCGGCGAACTAAGCGGACTGTTTAAACTAAGGATAGGTGATTATCGTGCCATTTACTCCTTTAGTATTAATACTAAAACTGTCGTAATTCACGACATCGGACACCGCAGTCAAATTTATCGTTAGATATCGGTCGCTCACCAGAAACCGGGTTTTTTGAAAAAACCCGGTTTGTTAAAACTCGATGCTAGGAAGCCGGTTGCCAAAAAGTTAACCTTTTGCCGATCGCCTCCTTTTAATTACCTCGTGCATCAGCCACCAGGCCCCACAAGCACAAACTACGCTGGCAACTAGGGCGAGTATAAATGGATGGGGGGGCGGCAGGGGGCGATCGCGACTGGGCAAGGTCCACGGTTGGGTCATTAGGCCGGCGGTGGAGGCGACGATCGCCCCCGCTGCGATGCCGACGCCTACGGCTTGGATCTGGTCTTCTAAGGCTTCGTTGCGTTCTGCTTCTGCCTTTTGCTGTTGTTTTTCTAGTTCTATAAGTTCGCGATCGCGTTGGGCTTGGTCGATTTCGACGATGCCTCGGATGGAGGCGATCGCTTGACTTATTAAATCGATACCGTGTTGAAAATAGCCTAAGTCTGCTTGAATTTGTCGGCGGAAGTGGGGGGCGGTTTCGGTGCCGAAATATTGGAGAAAAGAGAGTTCTTGTTTCTCAATTCCTAGCTTCTCAGAAATCTGATTTATGGTTTCGTTGTAGTTGAAAAGATTTATTTCAATTGTTTTGCTGAAATCTTCCATTTTTCTCAGCAAGCGGGTGTAAGTTAAAGACTCTTGGGCGAAGTATTTTAATTGAGTTTTAAAATCCTCAAGATAATAGTCGCTAGTGGAAGTATCGCAATGTTTGTCTAGTTTTTCTTGGAGGTCGTCTAGGTTTTTTTCTATTTGATAATATTCTCCATCTAGCTTTTGGTAAATTGGGCG
>CAZSTZ010000296.1:0-7463 GCA_964609515.1 uncultured bacterium
GGTTGATAGCCATTTTTTTCGTATAAAATAACCGCTTCTTTTAAAACCGTTGCCGTCTCGATCCAAATCTCGTTAAAACCTCTTTCGGCAATTCTCTTTTCTAACTCTTTTAACAGAAACGTTCCTAACCCTTGCCGGCGAACTTCTGGCAATAAATACATTTTGCGAATTTCTACAGCATTATTACCGCGCTGGATGGGATAATAAGCGGCAGTTGCCACTAATTTAGATTGGCGTTCTACTACCAAAAATTCGCCGCCTTTATCTTGATAAAATTCTTCAATTTTTAAGACATCTTCATCGGCGGCGAGTGGTTCCCAACGCAGACCGTATTCTGCTAAAACCGAACCGATAATATTAGCAGCAATTTGGCGATCGCTCTTCTCCCAAGAACGAATTAAAAAATCTCGATATTTCATAAATTAGGGAATGGGGAATGGGGAATGGGGAATGGGAAATGGGAAATGGGGAATGGGGAATGGGGAATGGGAAATTTAGGGGAGAACAGGCATCCTGCCTGGGGAGCATCTCATATTTGTAAAAATATCGAATATTCGGTTTTTTATCTACTTTTCCCTTCTTGCCTTTTCCCCAACTGTTGCCACATGAGCTCTTGCATGCATGCCTAAAAGCGAGATTGGCAACGTTGCCAAGTCCTTACGGACGACCTTGCGGTACGCAACGCGGGGCGCGTTTTTGGGTTTTCTTCTTGCATTGAGATGCTCCCGGATGCCTGTTCTACGATAACAGGCAAGATGCTAACTATGGATGCGGGGGTGGGGGTGTAATGTTGTTAATAATTGACTTTCGATTTCTGCCAATTCTTCCAATCTATTTGAGACCGCATCCGCCTCAAAATAAGTATTAGCTAAAATCCAATAGACCCCATAATGGCGGGCCTCCGAAGCCATTAAACTGCGATAAAACTTAGCGAGTTCTGGCTCCGGGCAGTGAGTCGATAATAAACCCAAACGTTCGTGACTGCGAGCTTCAATTAAACCCGCCACCAAGAGAGAATCTAACAATCTTTGCGGTTCTTGCTTGCGAATTTGGGCGCTCAAATTGGCGCCGTAGGGGGGAGATGGGAGGGGGCCCAGGGGAATATGGCGACGTTCCAACCATTGATTTACTAACTCGAAATGTTCTAACTCTTCGCGGGCGATCGCCGTTAGCATACGAACCAGTTTAGTATTAGAAGGATAGCGAAACATCAAATTTAAAGCCACGCCAGCGGCCTTACGTTCGCAGTGGGAATGGTCTAAAAGGATAGTATCTAAATGAGCGATCGCCTGTTCGATCCATTCCCCAGAAGTCGGTTGCTTGAGATATTTAATATTAGGCAGGGTTGAAGAAGACATAGTACAATTTTGGCAATTGTTAATTGTTAATTGTTAATTGTTAATTGTTAATTATCAACTAACCTTATAACGTTCTGCGGCGATGCGTTTAACCTCTTCGGCAAACTCTGGGTAATTAGCGAGAACCTTATCAAAATCCTGCTTGTAAAGCACGAACACCTCGCAGTAACTCAAAGTTTTTATAGCAGCAGTTCGTCGGCTAGAATAGACCAAAGCAATTTCCCCAAAAAAGCTACCCGCCCCCATATTCCTGTAAATTTTACCAGTTTTTTGCGAGAAAGCCTGAACCTCTCCCCGTTGGAGAAAATACATTTCATGTCCCAAATGACCTTCTTGAATGACGTAAGTATTTGGGGGCAAAATTTCCGATTGCAAAGCCATTACGATATCTTCAATTAACTGGGAGCTCGCTCCTTCAAACAAAGGTACTTTCTCAATAATTTCTTTATGAAGATGAAGATAAACTTTAGCTTTTAAAGACCCTGGTAGTTCTTCCACTACATCCATTTCATCCGTATCCCTGTTAACTTGCCACCTATACTGGTAGTAATCGACGATTTCTTCCTGCAAAGTCTGAGGAACTTGATTTCTTCTCAGATAGACTCTAAGTTGATCTAGCTTCTCCCGATACTTGGTTTGAGCGGAATCCAAACTTAAAACCAAAGAAGAAACGTTACCGATGATATAAGCAAACATCGACACCCCTAAGAAGACAACCAGCAAAGTAAAAGCTCCCTCAATGGGTGTTGTCGGCTGAATTGCCAAATCTAGATCCCCAGACTCGCCAATAGTCAATACTGATAGAACCCAATAAAATGTAACGAGATAGCGTCTTGCAGTGGGAGCTTCGTCGAGAAGGGACTCAGACAACCATGACTCAGAAGCCAAATAAATTCCTAGCTTCCCAATAAAAAACCACGCGCAAGCTATCCAGTGCGTGAAGAAGAAAATCAGAACCGCTAAACTTAACATCCTAATGATAAACGGGTTAATACGAGCTTTATCTTCCCACCGACTAAACACAGAAAAAGACTCATTAATTCGTAACAAGCGGGGCAGTCTGAGAAATCCCAACAGCACTGGTGAGGCCCCCGGCATTACAAGTCGCGCCAGGATATCTAGGGGGAAACTAGCAGCTAAATGCCGCTTCATCGAGCCATGGCGATAGATCTGCATAATCTTATCTTTATCATCAACGTATTCTCCCATTTCCATATAACCGACATGAAATCGAAGAAAAATATCGGCAATTAGGAGTAAATCCCCCAATAGATCGAATACTAACCAAATCCCCCTGTAGCCTGTTTCAAATCCTATGCGAAACGGCACGAAAAAAGCATTGTAAAAGTTAACAATAACTATTAATGCTTCCCAGATTATAAAAGTCGTACTTTCGGGATGCAGCGTGGGTATTTTTAAGCCACTTTTCCACTCGAACCAATCAAAAAGACTTTTGATTTTTTCTGTAAACATCTTTTTACCTGTTCTTAGTTAAAAGTTTTTTCAAGGTTTCCAATAAATCTTTAGCCAACTTTTTAGCATCCCATAAAGGCGCTAAAGTTTCTGGTTGCTTAGATTTGACTAACTTTTCGACAATTTCTTGTCTTAAAGAAGTATCCTTCCCCAATTTTACCCCCCAATTAACGTATTCTTCCCAAGTTCTGGAAATACCAGTTTCTATGCCCAAACTCTGTAAGAAAGAATAACCCATCCGCGATAAAAACTGCTCTCCAGTTCGAGTTACTACTGGCAGATTAAACCACAAAGCTTCTAGAGTATTAGTGCAGCCGTTATAAGGATAAGAATCCAAGATTACATCTGTCCAAGAGTAGATGACTCGGTGTTCTTCCTCGGTGGCAGCTTGGGGCATAATTTTAACCCGATGAATGCTGATTCCTACAGCTTCGCAAGCTTTTTGATAAGCTGTCTGAAATACTTCTAAATCGCCATTGCCTTTATGAATTAAAACGCTGTTGGGAACTTGTTTGAGAATAGCTACTTGGGCTTTGACTAAATCCCGGTTAAATTTTCTCCCGGGGGCGATGCTGAGATAAACTATTTGGTCTGGACTAATTCTATAAGACCTCCTTAAAGCTTCTCGATTTCTTACTAATCTCTGAAACCCGGAAACTGCCACAAAAGAATTTGGCATTCTAAGCAGTTTTTCTCCGTAATGTTTTTCCCTGTCTGGCGGATGGGTTTGTTTGTCGCCAATAAAGTAATTTTCCTCCGAAATATAAGGAGGTTCAAACCCAAACCAAGACAGACAAATAGGTGCGGGTTTTTGGTAAATAATCTCCGCATTAATTGGAGAGTTTAAAGAATCTAATTCTAATAAAATATCGACCCCATCTTTGCTAATTGCAGCAGCTATTTCCTTGGCATCTGCTCGTCCGTTGGGATATTTTTTTGGCACTTCTAATTTAACTGCTGCTTGGCTTATTTTCTTGGTAAGGTCGTCATTTTTTAACTCTTCTGTGGTATATAAATAAATTTCTGTATTGAGTTGAGATAATTCCCGAATAATATCCGCGCATCGCCAACCGACAGAATCTCTTTTAAAACCTTTGGCTAAAAAGCCGATTTTTAATTTTCTGTTCTCAACAATAGGCGAGTTTTCCTCGATTTTTACCCGAGAATAATTAGGTTTTAAGTTGGGTTTTAAGAGGCGATCGCGATATTCTCTCCCCACCAACCGATACAGCTTAGAATTAGCCTCGATATCGTCTCGCAAATAGGGTGCAGCAATCAAAAAATCTGCGTAAAGAGACTTAATTTCCTCCAAGGACTTCACCGCGTTAAAATCCCGCAGCAATTTCGATTCTAATTCAAGAAATTTATCCCTAGCTATGTCGTTCAACCCCGATGCTTGATGAATGCTAATCGAAGCAATTGCAGTCAGAATTGGTTCTGTTTCCGCGCAATTATGACTGTATTTATTAACTGCTTGTCTGCCAGCAGCATAATTACCGCTGTCCCTAGCAATGGCGCATAAATTTTGATGAGCAATTGCATAATCTGGTTTTAATTCTATCGCTTTTTGCAGTTGGGGAATCCCTTCGACAAACCTACCTCGAACCGTTAAAATCATGCCGATTTTGCAATATGCTTCTGCTAAATCTGGTTCTATATTAATAGCTGTTTGCCAAGCAGTAATAGCGCCATCAAGATTGCCATTTGTTGCTAATTTGTTACCCCGTTTTAAGTGAAACCGAGCCCCACCTAATTTAGGATTAATCGAAAAAGCTTTTTGTTGATAATTATTAGCTTCTTCTAATTTACCCTGTCGTTTTAAAACGCAAGCTAAATTCCAATAAACCTCCGCCATTTCTGGTTGGAAACTGAGGGCTTTTTGGTAATGAATAATTGCCTCATCCAGACGACCCAGACGGTAAAACATACTGCCCAAATTAGCAGAAGCTTCTGTTAAATTAGGGTTAATTTCCAGAGCCCGAGAATACAACCCGATCGCCTCCTCAATTTTACCCCGGGCTTGCAGGGCATTTCCCCAAGTCACATAAGCAGGGGCCAAATTAGGTTTGCTGTTAACGGCCTTCTGGCAAAAGGCGATGGCCTCTGTCCAATTTCCCCGGGCATAATATAACTCGGCCCGTTCGAGGAATGCCGTGGCATCGGCAGACTTTTCCCGGAGCTCCCCAGAGTCAGTCTTGAGATTTTCTGGAGGTTGCGCTGCCCCTGGCGTGGGATTAACATTCATGTTGGCGGCCTTCGATTCTATCTAATTAAAATTGATAATATTTGCTATTTTGGACTTTAGCAGTTTTTTGGACCGAACGGTTAGAGAACAGGCCAAGAAACCCTGTTTTGCCGGAATTACCGGGTGATACCCAAAAGCCCGGTTTATGAGAACGCAATACCTGTTCTAAGGGCGCTAAATTCCTATCCTACTCTATCCTTTTTGAGCTCGGCCTATTTCCCAGATTAACGACACGGAGACTTTATGATTTCGCAGAAATTAACACAATCCAAACCGAAAACAAAATTTCATCCCCAGAAGTTCTTGGGGACTCTAGTATTAACTTTGGCCTTGGGATTGTCCTTTAACGGCCCCAGTCTGGCAAGCATTGGCAAGGAAAAAACCTACGAAGAAAAATTATTTGAAGTGGCCTTGGCCTTTACCCTTTATTTTGAAGGCAATTTAAGCGACCATCCAGCGGATAAGGGCGGCAGAACTTATAAGGGAATTTTGCAAACGGAGTACAATGCCTATCGTCGAAAACGAGGACTGCCACCAATAGATGTAGCTCAAATGTCGGAGGCGGAACTTCTGGAAATTTACGAGCAATATTGGGATAACAGCGATGCTGCTAATATGCATCCGGCCTTGGCAGTGGTAATGTTTGATACTGCTGTTAATTTTGGCATTAAAAATGCGGTAACATTTTTTCAACAAGCTTTAGGTTTGCCGCAAACTGGGGTTTGGGATGCTAAAACTCAGGAGGCTTTGGAACAGGGAAATAATCGCAATACGGCCCTACAGATGATTAACGAAAGGATTATTTATCGTTATAAAAGGGTGCAGGAAGATGCTTCGCAAATGGCTTTTTTTCACGGTTGGTTGAGTCGCGATTATAGTTTATGGGGTTATGTGGAAAAGTTGAAGGATTAATTAATATTGGGAATGGGGAATGGGGAATTGGGAATTGTTAATTATGACTTAAGAAAATTATTGAATCTATGAGGTACAAATTCTCGATCCCCCCTAACCCCCCTTAGGAAGGGGGGAACTTCAAAGTCCCCCTTTTTAAGGGGGATTTAGGGGGATCGCATAAGTACCTCATCCTTATGAGAAATGCTATCAGAAAATTAGTTATGAAAAATAAAGGGTGTAATTTGTTTTATTTAGCGGCGGTTTTTTTCTTGGCTAATTTATGTTTATCTGAGGAGGTTAGGGCAGGAAAAATTGAGGAAGTTGGGGCGATCGCTCAAAATAACTCCGGTAGTTATGACTTAAACATCGCTCCCGAAAACCCCGCTAGAACTGCGGAAATTTTAGGGGAAGCTTTGGAGGCAGCCAATAATATCGAAGATGCTCAAACTAGGGCGAATTTTTTCAGCGAAATTGCCGAGAGATATTCCCAAATAGGACGAGTAGAAATAGCTCTGGATGTTTTATCTCAAGCTTTAGAAATAGCCGAAACTATCGAGGATGCCGAAGGTAAAGCTAGGGTGTTAATTTCCATTGCTTTTCAGTATGCTTCTTGGGAGCAAATTTCCTTAGCTAACGAAGTTTTCGCCCTAGCTATAGAGGCTACAGATGCCATAGAAGATGCCAATAAAAAGGCAGCTTTACTAACAGAAATAGCTTTAAAATATGCCGATATCGGACAATACGAATTATCTTCGCAACTTTTGTCCGCGAGTGAAGATTTAATTGTGGCGGCATCGGCACCTCCCGTTTTATTTCCCTTTGAACCTACTCCCTGGCAGGGTGGTTTGGGATTTAATCTTAATTTATCTTCCGACCAAAATACTACCAGTCTTGGCACCCTAACAGCTACGTTAGAGCGAGTTTGGCCTAGAAATGAATTTGATGCAGCTTTGAGCTTTACTAATGACTTTGATAGTACCCGGCAAACAGATGACGAAAGTCGATTTATTGGCAATTTTAGAACCGAATACAGACACCATTTTAATGCGAATTGGCAATATTTTATTAGCAATTTGGTGAGGAGAGATGATAACGATGGAATTGACATTAGAACTAATCTTTATACGGGGCCGGGACTTAATATCTGGAGGGCCGGTCCCGATCGCTCTTTTGATATGCAATTAGGTTTCGGTATTAGATACGAAGAATCTAATAGAAGAACTGACGATTTTGATTTCCCAGTTCTCCAATACAGAATTGGTTATAAAAATATCTTGTTTGAAAATTTAAAACTGCGTCAATTCTTAATTTTTGAACTCCCAGTAGCAGATACGGAAGATTATTACATAGAATCTTCAACTACTCTCTCGGTTCCCATATCTGAAGGGTGGTCTTTTGACAATTCAGTAAATCTCAGATATTCGGCAATACCGACTTTAGATAACCCCAATTTTCGAGTTAAATTACAAACCGGTCTCAGATACGAGTTTTAA
>CAZSTZ010000297.1:0-4703 GCA_964609515.1 uncultured bacterium
CTCAAGAACAATTACAAGAAGAAGACCGGGAGTTAATTATGCGATTATCACCACTGTTGACTAAAAAGTTACAAGATGCCGAAGAAGTGGGAGAACAGCGAGGAATAGAGCTAGGAGTACAACAAGGTCAACGACAACTTGTAGAGAATATGTTGCTAGCTCGTTTTGGTTCGGTGGATGAGGAATTATCGACTATTGTCGGACAAATGATGTCTTTATCTTCTGAGGAATTGACTCAAATACTCATGCAATTATCCACCATCTCTCGGGAGGAGTTGTTGTCGCGTTTTGGAAATAATAATTCCTAATGTTTGTGGGTTAGGAATTATCCCCCATATTGCCAGGTAGCTTGTTAAAAAGCCAGTGCCTTTTTCCCGGGCGCTGGCTTTTTAAATGGACGTTATCGGTGGCGATCGCTCTCTAATAAACTTCCGATTTTTGGGGTTTAATATTAATAGTTAATTATGCCAAAAATCTGCTAAAATAAAAACCGTAGAAACAGCTCGAAAAATCCACAATGACACGCTTTGCCTACGATGAATTTGCCAAGGACTTTTTAGAAGAATTACTCTCGCCATTAGGAGAAGTAAAAGCGCCTTTAGAAGTCCGAGGAGAAAGCCGACAAGTAGATGTTTGGTTTGCCCCATCTTTGGAAGGAGAAATTAAACCAGAAGACATCGGATTATTAGGAAAAATGGCAACCAAGCCGGCTTTATTTGAACCATTTAGAAACGCCGCCACTGCCAACGAAATCTGTACTTGCATCTTGAAATTACTGGAACTGCGGACGGATTTTCAGCGTCAGGGCAACCGGAAAGGCGATACTGCATCCGCAACGCTGCGCGATCGCCCCCGGGAAGACGACTATCCGCGCCTGTGGATAATAACGCCCACGGCATCGAAAACCATATTAGAAGGTTTTGGTGCTAAACTAGATTTAGAAAACTGGTTGCCGGGCATTTACTTTTGCCCGAAGTTTTTCAGGACGGCTTTAGTGGTAATTCACAAGTTACCAAAAAACCAAGAGACGCTCTGGTTGCGACTGTTGGGAAGGGGCCGAGTTCAGCAACGAGCAATTGATGAAATCGAGGCATTACCAGAAACAGATCCGTTTCGTTCTAATGCTTTGTTATTGTTATCAAATTTGCAGACAAAATTAACAGACACTCAAGAACAATTACAAGAAGAAGACCGGGAGTTAATTATGCGATTATCACCACTGTTGACTAAAAAGTTACAAGATGCCGAAGAAGTGGGAGAACAGCGAGGAATAGAGCTAGGAGTACAACAAGGTCAACGACTGGAACGCCTGACGATGATAGAAAACTTTTTCCGAGCTCGTTTTGGTTCGGTGGATGAGGAGTTATCCACAATTATCGAACCAATGTTGCTGTTGTCTTATGAGGAATTAACTCAAATACTCATGCAATTATCCACCATTTCTCGGGAGGAGTTGTTGTCGCGTTTTGCTTCTGATAATTCTTAATGTTTTTGAGTTAGGAATTATCCGAAAAAAGTTGTAAAAATTTCTAGGGGCTATTTCTGGCCCCTATTTTTTTTGCGCATTCTTGAGATTCTACCTTAATTGCAGTTGGTGGCGATCGCTCCCTACTGGATGAAAAAGAGCGATCGCCGTCAGACGGTTAAGGCAGTTGGGCGCTCATCGTGCCCGACTCATCGTAAACTTGTAAAAGACTGCCAGGGGCGAGCCTGTCTGGAAAAATCGCGAGGTTATAAGCATCTGCCTGATGGGCGGAGGGAACTTTTAAGGCTTCGATCTGTTGCGAAGCGCGTATTGCTGTCCCCAGTTCTTGAGTGGGAGCTATTTGACCTTGGAGATTCATTGGCAACCAAACCCCTGTAAGTTCTTGTATGTTTGTGCCTAAGAGATTTTGGTTGTTGGGGTTTTTTAGATCGACGATCGCTTTGAGATTGTATTCGATAGAGAGCATAATTTGTGGTTCTGCTTTGTGGGCAATTAGTCCTGTTGCTGTTTCAGTTAGTATCCTGACTTCTCGCAAGGCTGTAATAGGAGTGTCGGAGGTATAGAGAACGGAAAAATCCTTCGGGATGTTGTACCTACCCCCGCGTTGGAAAGAACCAATGGCAGACAAGGGGGTGTTTTGATATTTTAGATGGATAAAACGAAAAACAGTCCCTTGTAAGGGTAAGACGGGCAGTTGGGCGATCGCTTTTATTAGTTGTTGACCTGTCAGCACGGTTAGATTTTCGGTTATGTTAAGTTAACTTGGCTGCCCTGTTTCAATGGCATTGATGAAATATTCTAGGACTGCTTGCAACTTGCCTTCATCCTCATAAGATTTGGGCGTGCGATCGCCAAGGACGGGATGAGGGGAGTTGAGCCAGCACTGGACGTTATCGGCACCGCCGATTAATTCTCCCAAGCGTTTAATCAGTTGCTCGCGGTTGGCGATCGCTTCTGGGGTTGGCTCCGATCCTAGTTTTTCGATTTTGACTGTTGGCGCGTTCGTATTCATATCGGATGTCTCCTAAAACGTCTGAACTATTTTATCATAACTCATAGCAGTTTGTTAACTGTGGAGATATTGGGGGTTAAGGGGCGATCGCGTATTTCCTCTGGGGTTAAACCGCAATTTGCTTCAAAGCTTGCTCTGTAACTCTGCGGGTTTCTTCGTTGCTGCTATTTGCCAAAAGCTCTTCTAAGGCAGCGATCGCTTTTTCGTTGCCTGGAGCGATTTTTCCCAAACTCTCTGCCGCCCGCTTACGAGTATTTTCAGATTGAGTCTTGCTAACTAATTCAACCAAAGCAGCAATTGCAGTCTCGTTGCCTTTACCTATTTTCCCTAAACTTCTTATCGCCTGCGTGCAAATATCCTTAGGCGGATAATTGCCGATTAACTCAATCAAAGCAGCGATGGCGGTATCGTTGCCTTGACCTATTTCTCCTAAACTCTTTACCGCCTGTCTATGAATATTCTTAGACTGATAAGGAACCTCTATTAACTTCACTAAAGCAGCAATGGCGGTGTCGTTGCCTTGACCTATTTTTTCTAAACTCCTTGCCGCAAGCCTACGAATATGCTGAGACGGGTAATTGCCGATTAACTCAACTAAAGCAGCAATGGCGCTGTCGTTGCCTTGACCTATTTCCCCTAAACTCCATATCGCTCGCAAGCAAGTATCCTTAGACTGAGAAATGCCGATTAAATCAGCTAAAACAGCGATCGCAATGTCATTCCGCTGACCTATTTTCCCTAAACTCCTTATAGCCCGCCAAATAGTATCCTCAGACTGAGAAGTGCGGATTAATTCAACCAAAGCAGCGATCGCATAATCGTTCGAGGCATCCTGCTTTTCCTGATATTTGGCTAAAGCTTCAGCCAACTTCTCAGCGAGATCGACCAAAAACTCAGCTGCATTTTCTTCTCCTTCATCCACCAAACTTACCCCTATGCGCCACATCATTTCTACCAAAACCGAATCCACCAAATGTTGATGTCTCCTCAAAATCTCTCCCTCTTCACCCGCCGAACAATTCAACAACAACTGAATCAAATCGAGATTATCTCGCCTCCACCCAAAACGTCTCGCCAAAACGTCAAAAACATCACCATCACCAACAGCAACCTGACCAGGAATAGACAACCTCACCCCAGAAACTCGCAACCCATCCCCAGCTAACCGTTTAAACTCACCCTTGGCTCCTTCATCATCGTCCCTCGCCAACCTCCCCATACCGCGACTATAAACCAACAACGGCTCATATTTTCCCCGCAATGGTTCCGCCAAATTATCCAACACCGAAGAAAACCGCACCAACTCCGCTTTATTCCCGAACAGCACCTTTTCTCGTAGCGTTAACGCCAACTCTATCGCCGCCTCTCCTGGTTTTACATAAGCCAAAGCAGTCCACTTTTGCACCGTAGCAAAATCCCGAATATCCTCATCCTCGCTGTTAATTTTTCCCTTCACATATTCCAGCATAAACGTCGATAATTCCTCAATTCTAATTTCCCGAAAATTAAAATTATTCTCCAACTCTTTTAACAACAAATTTCTCACCGCCAAATCGATCTCGTACAACTCGTGCCCCACTGGATGGCACAAACCAGATAGCAACAAATCCGCCACCGCTATCCAAGGAATATTTAACAACTTACCGCCAACATCTCGCTGAAAATTTGCCCAAATTTGATAGCACAAATGGGGAGTTAGGGCCAAAGGAAAAGCGGCGCGATCGGCAAAATACAAATGCCCCTTCCCAAACCGTCGTTCGAGCGATCGCACCTCTCCATAAACCCCCCTCTCTTCCCTCCCGTCAACTGACGGCATCTCCAAACGCCCCCCCAGTCGACTTGCCAACTCTTGCAACCATGCCGCTTGTTGCCCGGCATCCCTCTCTTCCAATACCGATACCACCCGTTCCATCATCAGCACCAACTCGGCATCGATTAAATCGGCATTTTCCCGCAAAATCTCCGGTTCCTCACCCTCATTGCAGGTCAGCAACTTATTAATAAGATTTAGATCTAATTGTTGGCGCGATTCGTTCATAGTAACAATTTGTTAATGACATTGTGACAAAAGTGGAATCGAAATTCCAGGGGTATTAACGCTTGGTGGCGACTGTACCGGGGAGAAATCGTTCCGTATCGGGGAGAAATCGTTCCGTACCGGGGAGAAATCATTCCGTACCGGGGAGAAATCGTTCCGTACCGGGG